>JASGCW010000028.1:0-37171 GCA_030053945.1 Limnohabitans sp. | reverse complement strand
AACAGGATTCTTTATTTATTTTGTTTTTTGTTTTGATTTATAATTTTTCTTATTCATAGAGCAATTCTGTTTTACAGTTCCGAGAGTATTCTGATTAGGATTTTTATTCCTTTCCTGTATAGATTTTGAATATCTAAAAACTAAAATTGCTTTCTATTATTTATATGACTTTAGTATTGGGTTTATCTAGGGTAATTTTTTATATGCCTACTTCATAAGTTTTATGTTTAACAGTCAGGATAGATAAATGCTATAATTCCTTATTACATTGAAAATTATTTGTGCTTTACTAAAAAAATGGACCTCCCCCTGAAAACCGTTGTATTTAAATGATTCAAAATGTGCAACTTAGCAATGTTAATCCAAGAATAGAAATAAACAACTATTAAACCATTTTTGTCTCGGCTGTAAAAACAGGATTCTTTATTTATTTTGTTTTTTGTTTTGATTTATAATTTTTCTTATTCGTAGAGAAATTCTGTTTTACAGTCCCGAGAGATTATTTATTTAGATTTTTCTTTTTTAAAAATTGAATATATCACAACCCCAAATCCTATTAAAACTACAGTAGGAGCTAATCGGATTCTTCTAAAATTAAAAATATCTTCATTAAATACATTAGGGTTCTCACTTCCGCCACCAGACATAAGTATAAAACCAAACGTTATAACAAGAATACCAGCAATAAGTAGTTTGTAATTAAGTTTATCAAAAAGAAATTCGTGTTTAGTATTTTCCATAAAAAATATTTAGAATTTAGAGTTTAGAATTCAGAAGAGTTATGTAAAATATCTAATTTCTGAAATCTAAAAATCTAAAATTAGTATAAATCATCGGTTCTTAAGTTTAAAAAACGTTGTGTAGCAAAATAAGTACTCAACAAAGTGATTAGAATTCCTGCACCAAACACACCGAATAAAATTAATGAAATACTAGTTGTATCTTCAAAAATTCCAATATTAGGAAAAACTGAATTCACATAAGATAAAACTCCTAAAAGAGCAATTACAGCTATTCCAGCGCCTATCATTCCTAGTTTTACGCTTCTCCAAATAAAAGGTTTTCTAATAAATGATTTTGTTGCACCAACCATCTGCATTGTTTTGATAATAAATCGGTTAGCATAGATAGAAAGCCTCAATGAGCTATTAATTAATAAAACGGCAATAATGGTTAAAAAGGCAGAAATAATTAGAATCCATTTACTAGCTTTTTTCACGTTTTCGTCAACCATTTTCACTAATTGTTTGTCATAATTGATGTCAGCAATTAATTTGTTTTCACGAAGTTTACGTTCAATTTTCACAATGCTATCAGCAACTACATAATCTGCTTTTACGTGAATATCAAATGAATTTTGAAGCGGATTAGCTCCTAAAAACTCAGTGAAATTTTCACCTAATGTTTTCTCGTGTTCTTTTGCAGCTCTTTCTTTTGAAACAAATTCTACAGATTTAGCAAAAACAGTTGCTTTTAAACTATCACCAAACTTTGTAAGGGTTGTATCCTTAGCTTCATCTTTAAAATAAATTGACATAGCAATTCCTTCTTTAAAATCATTAGACAATTTTTTAGAATTGACTATGAATAAAGCTAAAAGGCCTAACATAAAAAGGACTAAAAAAACACTCACTACTACAGAGAAATAAGACGTTATTAGTCGGCGTTTCTGAAATTTGTCAAAAGATGAACTCATAAAACATAAATTATTTGCGGTAAAAATAACAAAGAATTTCTTTATTTAAAGTTAATAACGCTCAAAGTTTCTTGTTTCTTATAATAAATGTAAATTTGCCCGCAAAATAATTTATTAATCAATGTATTTAAGAATCCAAATATTGTTTTTTACTTTAATTGTAAACTGTTGTTTTTCACAACAGAAGGATTCAATTCAAGTTAAGCAACTATCTGAAAGACCTTTTCAAGAATATCAAATAGATGTTAATACCATTAGGACTTATAATAAGCCAAAACTTTTTGAAGCTATCACCCGATTACCGAAAGATTTTATGGATACTAATAAAGATTTTGTGGCAAAAGATCACGCTTGGTATCTTGGAGGATCTTTAGCATCTACTGCTTTATTAGTCCCTTTTGATCAAAAAATCACTGATGAAACAAGGAATTTTGCAGATAAACTAGGGATGAGTCCTAACAATGTATATGGAAAATTAGGGCCATTAAATAATATTCCTAAGAATCTAGGAGCTGGATTTTATTTGGTTGGAAATGGAACGACTGTGATTTTATTAAGTGCAGGATTTGTTACCTATGGATTGCTAAAAAATGACTATAGAGCTCAAGCGACTGCAAGCGGAATGATAGAAAGTTTAGCATTATCTGGAGTTTTTGTACAAGCTTTGAAACGAAGTATAGGTAGAGAAAGTCCATTTATTGCAAGACAGAATGGAAATCCAGGTGGCGATTGGAATCCTTTTCCTAGTTTTGCCGCTTATGCTAAAAATACTCCTCTATATGATGCTGTTCCATCAGGACATTTGGCAACAATTATGAGTGCTTTTACTATTATTACAACAAATTATCCAGAGTATAAATGGATAAAACCAGTTGGGTATACGTTAATAGGAGGACTTTGTATTCAAATGGTGCAAAGCGAAGTACATTGGGTATCTGATTATCCAATTGCTTTATTAATAGGGTATTTTTCTGGTAAAACTATAGCTAGAAATAGATTCGCCGAGAAAAAAATAGCTGGTGCAGAAGAAATGAAAAAGAAGGTTACTTACAACATAACTGGAAATAGAATTTACGGAATGAATACACTTGGTTTAAGCGTTACATTCTAAAGAGAATAATTAAGTTTGACATTAGCTTGTAAAGCAAAAGTCTATTAAAAAACAATATTTAAAGACGAATGAAATATTTTCACAACGACATCGAAGCCAAATGGCAAAAATACTGGGCAGATCATAAAACCTTTGCTGCATCAAATAATTCGGATAAGCCAAAATACTATGTATTAGATATGTTCCCATATCCTTCGGGGGCGGGATTACACGTAGGACACCCGCTGGGATATATCGCTTCTGATATTGTGGCACGTTATAAACGTCATCAAGGATATAATGTATTACACCCACAAGGTTATGATTCATTTGGTTTACCAGCAGAACAATATGCTATACAAACTGGTCAACATCCTGAAAAAACAACTCGCGAAAACATTGCTCGTTATCGTGAACAATTAGATAAAATAGGTTTTTCATTCGATTGGGATCGTGAAGTACGTACTTCTAATCCTGATTATTACAAACACACCCAATGGATTTTTATTCAATTGTTTAATTCGTGGTATAATAATGATTCTGATAAGGCTGAAGATATTTCGACTTTAGTTTCCGTTTTTGAAAAAGATGGAAATACAAATGTTAATGCGGTTTGTGATGATAACATTACTGTGTTTACGGCTAATGACTGGAAATCATACACTTCTGAAGAGCAACAAAAAATATTGTTACAATATCGATTAACCTATTTGGCCGAAACAGAAGTAAACTGGTGTCCTGCTTTAGGAACAGTTTTGGCAAATGACGAAATTGTAAACGGTGTTTCAGAACGTGGTGGTCACCCTGTAATTCGTAAAAAAATGACCCAATGGTCGATGCGAATTTCGGCGTATGCAGAAAGATTATTACAAGGTCTTGACACTATCGATTGGACCGAATCGTTGAAAGAATCTCAACGCAACTGGATTGGAAAATCGGTCGGTGCTTCTGTCTCGTTCAAAGTTCTTCCAACTCCCAACTTCCAACTTCCAGCTACAATTGAAGTCTTTACTACCCGTCCTGATACGATTTTTGGAGTGACATTTATGACTTTAGCTCCTGAACACGAATTGGTTGCGCAAATTACGACTCCTGAGCAAAAAGCCGCGGTAGATGCGTATATTGAAGCAACGGCAAAAAGATCAGAAAGAGAGCGTATGGCCGATGTGAAAACCATTTCGGGGGTATTTACAGGTGCGTATGCGGAACATCCGTTTACGAAAGAACCTATTCCCGTTTGGATTGGCGATTATGTATTAGCAGGATACGGAACAGGTGCAGTAATGGCAGTACCAATTGGAGATGAAAGAGATTACGCATTCGCAAAACATTTTAATATTCCAATTAAGAATATATTCAGTCTTACCTCCCCTCCTTTGGAGGGGTCGGGGGAGGCTGGCGCATATGGTGAAAAAGGAGGTTTCGAATTAGTAAATTCTGATTTCTTAAACGGATTAGATTACAAGTCTGGGACCAAGAAAGTTATTGAGGAATTAGAAAAAATAGGAGCAGGAAAAGCTAAAGTAAATTACCGTTTACGTGATGCAGTTTTCTCTCGCCAACGTTATTGGGGTGAACCCTTTCCAGTATATTATGTAAATGGATTACCTCAAATGATTGAAGCAAAACATTTACCAATCATTTTACCTGAAGTTGAAAAATACCTACCAACAGAAGATGGTCAACCGCCATTAGGAAATGCTACTGTTTGGGCTTGGGATAGTGTGCAGTGTTCAGTAGTTAGCAATGAGTTGATAGATCACGTAACAATTTTTCCATTAGAATTAAATACGATGCCAGGTTGGGCGGGATCCTCTTGGTACTGGATGCGTTATATGGATGCGTCCAATGAAAATGAATTTGCAAGTCAAGATGCATTACAATATTGGGAAAATGTAGATCTATACATTGGCGGAAGCGAACACGCAACAGGTCACTTATTATACTCTCGTTTTTGGAACAAGTTCCTTAAAGATAGAGGTTATGCGCCAACAGAAGAACCTTTCAAGAAATTGATTAATCAAGGGATGATTTTGGGAATGAGTGCTTATATTTATGGTGTTTGGATTCAATTTGCAAATAAAGTTGACTTTAACGAATCAAAGACAAAAAGAATAGCAGAACCTGTTGACCGTTCTTTATTCTATCTTTTAACAAAAGAGGAATATGAAAATTTCGTTAAAGAAAAAGAATTTGAAGAAATTAATATTTGGTTAAATAATGAATATCCACAATATAAAGAATCATCCCAATTGAAGAGTGGATTGGTATTTTCAACAACTCCTATACAAATGAAGGTACCTGTTAGTTTGATTAACATTTCTGATGAAATTTCTATTAAAGAGTTAAAACAATATCAAGATCAATTTGATTCAATTGTAAACGTCAAAGGAGATATTTATAAAACTGGAAGAGAAGTTGAAAAAATGTCTAAATCTTTTCTTAACGTAGTCAACCCAGACGACATTTGTAACGAATACGGAGCAGATACCCTACGTTTATATGAAATGTTCTTAGGACCATTAGAACAAGCTAAACCTTGGAACACGGCTGGTATCACAGGAGTTTACGGTTTCTTAAAGAAATTATGGCGTTTGTATTTTGATGATAATGGGAACATTGTTACCAATGAGGAACCAACAGCAGATATGTACAAATCGTTACATAAAACCATTAAGAAGGTAACAGAAGATATTGAGAATTTCTCTTTCAATACCTCTGTTTCCCAATTTATGATTTGTGTAAATGAATTATCACAACAAAAATGCCATCATAGAGCCATTTTAGAACCATTGGCAGTGATTATTTCACCTTATGCGCCACATATTGCAGAAGAATTATGGGCCACTTTAGGTCACGAAGGTTCTATTGCAACGGTAGCTTTTCCTCAATTTGAAGCCAAATATTTAGTAGAAAGCGAAAAAGAATATCCTGTTTCGTTTAATGGTAAAATGCGTTTTACGATTAAGTTGCCTTTGGATTTAACAGTAGAGCAAATTCAAGAAAAAGTTATGGCAGATGAACGCACGCAAAACCAATTACAAGGTAAAACTCCTAATAAAGTAATCATCGTTCCAGGTAAAATTATTAATTTAGTGGGGTAAAAATTTAATTATGAGAGGGATTCAGGACACTTCAAACAAAACTTATAGGCAATTAATGGGTAATGGTCTTCGTTTTGAAATACCAAAATTTCAGAGAGACTATTCTTGGGAGGCTGAACAATGGGATGATTTGTGGTTAGATCTTATTTCGCTCTTTGAAGATGAAGAATCTGAGCATTATATGGGTTATCTTGTTTTACAAACATCTAATAATAAAAATTTCTCTATTATTGATGGACAACAAAGGTTAACTACGATGAGTTTATTAATTCTATCCGTGTTAAAATGTTTGGATGACTTAATAAATAATAATATTGATAGCGATAACAATAATAGAAGAAAAGAAGCATTGCGAAACAGTTATATTGGCAACATAAATCCAGTTACATTGATTTCTGATAATAAAATTAAATTAAATAGAAATAGTGATGATTATTATAGACAACATTTAGTTTTGTTAAAAGATTTGCCAATTAGAAATACAAACTCCTCAGAAAAACATATGAGAGAATGTTTTTTATGGTTTTATGATAAGTCAAAAAAAACTTTTAAAACAGGTGAGGAATTAGCTGGTTTTGTTGATAATATAGTAGATAAACTATCGTTTACTGTAATTGAAGTTACAGATCAATTAAATGCTTTTAAAGTTTTTGAAACACTTAATGCAAGAGGAGTTCAATTATCATCTTCTGATTTATTAAAAAACTATTTGTTTTCTATCGTAGATGAGACAAAACCCCATAAATCAGAAATTGAGGAGTTAGAATCTTTATGGAGCAAAGTTTTAGGCAAACTTGGCAGTCAAAAATTTGAAGAATATTTGAGATATTATTGGAATAGTAAAAATAAAATAGTCAGAAAAAATAATTTATTTAAAACTATAAAGAAATCGATCCTAAATAAAGAACAAGCTTTCACTTTAATTAGGGATTTGAACACAAATGCAGATATCTTCACTGCTATACAAAATCCAAATGATGAATTATGGCTTAGTAATAAGCAATTGAGTAATTATTTGAATGAATTAAAACTTTATCAAGTAAGACAAGTCTATTCTTTGTTTTTAATTGCTTATCAAAAATTAAACATAGACGATTTTACAAAATTGGTAAAATACTGTTCAATTATTTCATTTAGATATAATGTAATTGGAGGCTTAAATCCTAATGATCAAGAAGATGCTTATAATAAAGTCGCACTTGAAATATTTAAAAATGGCAACTATAATATAGAATTACTGAGATCTATTTATATCAATGATGCAGATTTTGAGCAAGATTATATTTCAAAAAGTTTTAAAAGAACAACTAGAAACCATAAAATAGTGAAATATATTTTAGGGAATATTGAAAAGAAAATATTTTCAAATGATATTTCTTTTGAAAGTGATATATTTACCATTGAACATATATTGCCAGAAAGTGCAGATGAAAACTGGGGTGATTTTACAGATGAAGAAATCAATCGTTCAATATTTAGATTAGGTAATTTAGCATTGCTTGAAAAAAGTTTGAATCGAGAAATAGATAATTCAAAATTTGAAGTAAAAAAAGAGGTGTTTTCAAAGAGTAATGCCAAATTTACGAAAAGAATTACCGAAGAGTTTGAAACTTGGGATGAAAGCAAACTTATTTCTAGACAACGGGAAATGGCAAGATATGCAAAGTCAATATGGAAAATACAGTTGTTGGAATAAAATTGAAGAATATAAAAAAGGGATGGAAAGTTAAATCCTTCCCTTTTTTAGTAATCATCATTTTACTGAATCACTAGCTTTTTAGTAACCACACTTTGGTCTTTATAAATAACTTTTACAATATAAATTCCTGATTTATGATTAGAACCTAAATTGAATTCAATAGTTTCATCATTTATACGGTTGAATTTAATTTTTTCAGTCGTATTCATAAAATCAACTACTTGAATTGATTCTATTTCTTTGGTATTAGTTTTAAAACTTACTACATCAGTTGAACTAGCTGGGTTAGGGGACAAAGCTGAAACTTCAAAAGTGTTTTTGCTTGATTTGTTAAAATTATTTGGATCTTCTGGTGAAACTACCATTTCTTCAATAACATAATTAGGGCTACCTCCTGCAGTTAATCCTTGAATTACAACTCTAAAAGCTTTACGAGTTTCTCCCCAACCAGAACAGTCATTCCATATTCCGTGTTTAATATAATACCACTCATTTACGATTAAATTGTTTGAGAAAGTAGCGGTTGCGCTATTACAACATTGGTCAGGATTATTAGGAACATTAGTATTTCCAGCTGTCGATCCATTCGGTGCATAAAAAATTGACCAATGATGATACACAAATACAGGGTTATTGTGTGCTTGAACAGTTACATTAACTGTACCATTTAAATTTGCCGATGGCGCAACATTGAAATTAGTAGTATAATTTGACCAACTTACCGTTTGTGGAAGAGCCGTTCTTTGCTCGTTCCAAGTAACACAATTTCCATATACACCGTGTTTGATATAATAATTTTTGGTACGACTTAAACCTGTAAAAGTTACTGTGTTTCCAGATTGAATTGCACCAACTTGTCCTATAGTTGCCGCATCAGATATTGCTCCAGGAGTATTAGTTTCCATAAGCGCCCACCATTGATTGATTCCAGCTGATGTGTCTAATGCAGTAGCAGTCACACTAATAGTTCCATTTGCTGCACAAGACATTACATAAGTAAAAGCAGGTGAAGCCGTATTGTTAAGTACTCTAAATGTTCTTGTTGATTCAACCCAAGTCACACAAGGTGTAGAAGCAGTTGCTAATTTAATTTGGTATTCATAACCAGCTGCAAAAGTATAGTTTTGTGCTGCAAAAATGTTGCTTAAATTTAAAACACCTACTTGACCTGCTGTCCAACCGTTTGTGCCTAATTGTGTTTGCCATTGAAAAGCATTAGTAGATCCTATTGGCCTTCTCCAAACATCAATATAATATTGATTTTCTCCAAAAGAATTAGTTCCATTTAAGAAGATAGCTTCACCAGGACAAAAATCGGTTTTAACAGTACCTCCTGCATTTTGGAAATTAAATTCTGAAGTTACAGGAGGAGTAACTGCAATATCATCAACTTCCATTTGGATTTGAGCACTACCATTTGTGCTTGAATTAGCCGTCATTAGAGGGTAGAACCATAATCTGGAATAGTTTGCGTTAGGAGAATAACTTAACGTAACGGTAGTCCAGTTAGAACCTACTTGTGTAACAGTTCTAGACCAAATATTTTGACTTGATGTTGGTGTAGGTATAGTCGTCGAACTAGATCCTGTTAATCCATTTGCAGCACGTACATTCAAAGTAGAATTTAATACCGTGTTGTTAGGATTAGAGATATTAGTTGTAGCTCTTACCCTGAATGAAACTTGGTACGTCCTTCCAGCTTCAAAATTATAGTTGGTCATAATTCCTTCACCTCCATTGGAATGTGACCAGAGCCAGGCCCAAGTATTGCTTCCTACAGTTCCCATTACTGTAGGAGTTCCGTGACTGGCAGTCCAGCCAGAAACACAATTTGCCCCATTAAAACCGTCACCTGAACAAGTACTATTTAAAGCACCATTTGTAACACATTGCCCCATCATTACTCCGTAGAATAAAACTAACATAGTAGTCAAAATAATTTTTCTCATTTTTTAGTCTTTAAATTATTAATAAATTGATATGGCAAAAATGAGCCTTAAAACAAGCATATTTCAAGAGTTTATTTCCCTTTTTTTAAGTGAGAAACACCGATTATAAATCACCTTTTCTAGTGATTTATTTTATAACTAAAAATGGAATTATCATATTAAGAGGGTTGAAGTAGTCTAGCGGATTATTGCTTTTTACTTGGATAAATTAATGTCATTATGACACTTTCATTTTTTGGCTTGTAATTTGTGGTAAAATCTAATAAATTTAAACTCATTAAATTAATTATTATGGGACCAAATTATATGATACTTGCTGGCGCAATAATGCTAGTAAGTTGGTTAGTAAGTTCAAGATTAAAAAGTAAATTTGAACATTACTCTAAATTACAATTGCAAAACAGAATGTCAGGTGCAGAAATTGCGGAAAAAATGTTGGCAGATAATGGTATTAGAGATGTAAGAGTTATTTCTACACCAGGAATGTTAACAGATCATTACAATCCAGTTGATAAAACAGTAAATTTGTCAGAAGCAGTATATAATCAAAGAAATGCTGCCGCTGCCGCAGTAGCTGCTCATGAGTGTGGTCATGCCGTGCAACACGCACAGGGTTATGAATGGTTGCAAATGCGATCAAAATTAGTGCCAGTGGTTCAAGTAGCGTCAAGTTTTGTACAATGGATTTTGATTGCGGGAATTTTGATGATTAAAGTATTTCCTGGATTATTATTAATTGGGATTGTAATTTTTGCAGCTACAACATTATTTTCTATTATTACATTACCTGTTGAGTATGATGCTAGTAATAGAGCATTAGCTTGGTTAAAAAGTAAAAACATAGTAAATCAAGCGGAATATGCAGGAGCTGAGGATGCTCTAAAATGGGCTGCAAGAACTTATGTAGTTGCTGCCATTGGCTCAATAGCAACGTTGCTATATTATATTTCTATGTATAATAATAGGAGATAATATTTATAATTTAAAAAAAAGGTTTCAAAACGAAACCTTTTTTTTAAATATATTATAGGAAAGAATTGTTTGATTTTTGTCAGTAGATTAATTTTTTGTCAAATATTTTTTGTTCCTTATTTAATTGAAAATTAATTTTTGCATAAAAAATGTGGCTTTCAATTCTTTTGGTGTTGCAACGTACTCTAATAGTTTCACATTCTTTATTTTTTGTCCATTCGGAAATGCTTTCCACTAATAATTTGTCCACACCTTTGTTTCTGTATTCATCGTGAACTACTAAATCACCAATTTCGACAAATGAATCAGATTCTAGTCTCAAGGTATAAAAACCTTGTATCCATCCAATTATTTTAGTTTTAAATATAGCTACGTTAAGAATGTTATTTTTGTTTTCGGCTAAGAGCATATCCAATCTCTTTTTTTTTCTAAATCTGAAAGATAGCCTAATTGTGAAACTAACTCATTTAAAGGTTCTGAATCATCAGCGTTTGCATTACCTATTTTTATTTTTTTATTAATTTTTGTGTTATATTTCTTACGCTTAATATTTTTTTATCAATGTGTTAATTTTTTATAAAATATATTGAAAACACGATGGTTTTGTAAAAAACATCTAGTTTGATTAGCAAAAAAACATTGTTACACAATTTGTTAGGCAAAAATAATTTAATAAAGTAAACAAAATATTACTATATTCGCAAAAAAGTAACCAAAAATAAATTGAAAATGAAAAGAAAATTATCATTAGCAGTATTTGCGTTAATGTTTTCATCTACTTTTTTGGCACAGACAAAAGAGGATGTTGTCAAGCTGGTTAGTGAATATGATTTGGATAAAATTAAATCCAAAGAGATTGAATTTCGAAAGAAATATGAAGAGCGTAAACGAATAGCAGAGGAAGCAGCGAGAAAGAACGGATGGGCTATTAGTAGGGTAAAAAAAGATGGAGGTTATGAGGAGTTAATGGATTTAACGCCAGATGGTTTCCCTATTTATTATACTACTGATAGTAATGTTGCTGCGGCTGTTTCGACGAGAGCAAATTACTTGAATAGTGGTGGTGGATTAGGTCTTACACTTAATGGACAAGGAATGGTACCACGTGTATGGGATGGAGGAACAGTACGAAGAACCCATCAAGGATATTATACAGCAGCAGGAAATACTACAAGTAGAATTACTACAGTAGATGATGTTTCAGGAACTACCTATAGTGATCACGCAACACACGTGACAGGGACAATTTTATGTTTGCCTTGGAGTAATATAGGAAGTATTCCTACGACAAGAGGTATGGCATACCAAGCAACAGCGAGAACTTTTAGTTTTGCAAATGACGCTCCTGAAGCTATTTCTGAAATTTCTAATGGGATGATACTTTCTAATCATTCCTATGGTGTTCCTGTAACTAGCCCAACAACAGGAACAACGCTTCCAGCTTGGTATATTGGTGCTTATGTTGATTCTTCAAAACAATGGGATGAAATCACGAATTTGTCACCATATTATTTGCCCGTTTTTTCAGCTGGAAATGATGGGACAAATAATAATAACGCTGCCCCAATAGCTGCTGGATTTGATAAATTGGTTGGTAATAAAGTGTCTAAGAATGTTCTTACTGTTGCTGCTGCTAATGATGCTACTATTAATGCAGATGGCAGTCTTAATTCAGTGACTATTGCTAATTTTAGTAGTCAAGGACCATCTGATGATTTTAGAATTAAACCCGATATTGCAGGAAATGGAGTTGGCTTGTTATCTTTGACTAATACGTCTGATACAGCTACTACTTCAATGGATGGGACTTCAATGTCAGCGCCAAATGTTACAGGTACATTAACATTGTTACAGCAACATTATAAAAACATACATGGACATTTTATGAAAGCAGCTATGCTAAAAGGTTTAGCATGTCACACTGCAGATGATGCAGGAAGACCTGGTCCAGATGTGAATTTTGGTTGGGGGTTATTAAATGCAAAAAAAGCAGCTGAAACTATTACAGGAGATGGATTGTCTTCAATATTGTCAGAAATAACCTTGACTCAAGGACAAACTTATACAACTACAGTTAGAGCAGTAGGTGGTACAACACCGTTAATTGCTTCTGCGACTTGGAATGACATGCCTGGTGTTGCTAAAACAGATACTACTGTTAACAATGCAACAACTCCAGCTTTAGTAAATGATTTAGATGTTCGAATTACTAGAACAACTTCGACTTTTTTCCCTTGGAGATTGGGAGCAACACCTTCTGCAAATGCTATTAGAACGGGTGATAATAATGTGGATAATGTAGAAGCTGTAAGAGTTGATGCACCAGTTGCAGATGATTATGTAATTACTGTTACACACAAAGGAACTTTAGTTGGAGGTAGTCAAAAATTTGCGTTAGTTGTTACAGGAATAACTTCTGCTTTCGCATTTGAATCAACTTCTGATGATTTAACAGTTTGTAGCAATCAAAATGCAGTTTATACTTTCAATTACAAGCAAACAGGGTCAGGAACAACTAATTTTAGTGCGACTGGTTTACCTGCTGGAGCAACTGCAGCTTTTTCTCCAACTAGTTTAAGTGCAAATGGAACTGTTACTATGACTATTTCTAATTTGAATGCAGTACCTTATGGTATATATAATGTTGGAATTGTTGGAAACAATGGAACAGAAACTGAAACTAGATTCAAATCTTTGACAGTTTACTCAAACACTATCGCTCCATCAACTCTTACAAGTCCTGCAAATAATGTCGTAGGACAACCTACAGCTTTAACTTTAACTTGGGTTAAAGATTCTAACATTGAGAATTATAATTTGCAAGTTTCTACTTCTAATACTTTTGCAACTACATTCTTAAACGTAAATACAACAGATGCAAAATATCTTGTTACTGGATTAGCTCAAGAAACAGTTTACTATTGGAGAGTTATTCCTTCAAATAGATGCGCTACAGGGACAAATCCTGTGGTAAGAATGTTTGCTACTGGTAAATATACTTGTGGTCAAGTATTTACGGCGACTGATTTTACAAATGCTACAATTGGTACAACTGCTAATGTTACAGCTAGTGTACCTGTAACGGTAACTGGGGGTATGACAGTAGGTGATTTGAATGTTAATTTAAGAATTACTCATACTTGGATTGGAGATATGAAAATCTCTTTACAAGGACCTGCTGCCATAGGTAGCCCTGAAGTTGTATTATTCGACCAACCGTGTTCAGGAAGTGCATCTACTTATCCTGATATTAATGCAACTTTAGATGATTCGGGTGCTGCACTTACTTGTGGAACTGTATCACCTATCGTTTCTGGAACTGTAAAACCATTTGAAAGTTTAATTAATATGAATGGATTGAGTGCAGATGGTGTTTGGACTTTGAAAATATTAGATATTGGAAATGGCGATGGTGGTGCAGTTAATGCATTCTCATTAAATTTCTGTAAGGTAGAACCTTCATTAAGTACTACTGATAATATGTTTAATAACCTAGCTGTTTTCCCTAATCCGACTGAAGGAATTATAAATGTTAATTTGAATGCTACAGTTGAAGGTGAAACTCAATATTCAGTTTATGATATTCAAGGGAGAATGATTTTATCTAAGAAATCTAGTTCTCCTAGTGAAGTGTTAAATATTGAAAATTTAACTGAAGGTGTTTATGTACTTTCAATTGAGAATGGAAATAATAAATTAACTAGAAAAATAGTTTTAAATAAATAAAACATTTTATCTTATTATAAAAGTCCGCATAATTGCGGACTTTTTTATTTGTAGCTAAAGGTTTGTTTTTATGCTTTTCATATAAGTCTTAATCTCAAACAATAAAAAATAGCTATGTAATTGAACTGAAATTTTTCTATTTTAGCTAAAATCATATTTCGAGATATGCATAAAGAAATTACTATTTTTAAGGAAACTATTGCGCCAGGAGAAAGCAAAACTATAAATATGCAAATTGCTAAATTGCATACTATGACCGATTTGCATATTCCTATTATAGTGGAAAGAAGTAAAATTGAAGGACCTACAGTTTTATTTAGTGCAGGTTTACATGGAGATGAAATTAATGGAACAGAAATAGTTAGAGAATTAATAGTTAGAAAAATAAATAAACCAAAATGTGGAACTATTATTTGTATTCCAGTTATTAATATTTTTGGTTTTGTGAATCAAACTAGAGAATTTCCAGACGGACGTGATTTGAATAGAGTGTTTCCTGGAAGTAAAACAGGTTCTCTAGCAAGTCAGTTTGCGTATTATATTATTAAAGAAATAATTCCATATGTTGACTTTGCTATCGATTTTCATGCAGGCGGAGCAAGAAGATTTAATGCTCCTCAAATCCGAATTGTTCCCAATAACGAAGAATTAAAAACACTCTCAGATGTTTTTGGAGCACCATTTACTTTATATTCTAATAATATTTCTGGTTCTTTTAGAAGTTCTTGCGATAAAATGAATGTAAAAATGCTTCTATTTGAAGGAGGAAAATCTGTCGATATTAATAATGATGTAACAAAGGAAGGAATTGAGGGTACAAAACGCTTTTTATCCCATTTGAAAATGTTATCCTCTAAGCATCAAACCTCAGAACCTAATAATACTATTTATATTGAAAAATCAGATTGGATTAGAGCTAATTTTTCGGGTATATTTCACGGATTAAAAGCTATTGGAAGTTTTGTTGAAAAAGGAGCAGTTTTAGCGATTATCTCCGATCCATTTGGAGAAGTAAGTCATAAACTAAAAGCACCGCATACTGGCTATTTAATTAATGTAAATGATGCGCCAATAGTGTATAAAGGCGACGCCGTATTTCATATTTCTTCTAAGTTAGAGAATTAGTGTGTATCTTATCCTGAAATTGTTTCTTGTATTCATAATTTTTACACTTCTGCGTGAAGGTATTTTAGGACAAGACAGATAAAGAAATTCTAGAATATATTACAATAATTAAAAAATTTAGTCTAATAAAAAAAATGAGCCCGATAAAATATCGAACTCATTATTATAAATAATTAAGTTTAACTATTGACTTTTGAAGTAGTCTATTTTTTTGGTAATATTTTTTATTCTTTTTCAATAGCATCTTTATAATCTGGATATAGAAAATTATTGTAAGGGAATCGAGTTATATGAATTTGTCTGACTGATTCGTAAACTTTTTCTCTAAATTCTTCAAAATTTTGCTTTTCAGTGGCAGAAATAAAAAGAGTATTATTTTTGCCTAATTTACTCATCCAGGTTTTTTGCCACTCCTCAAGAGTATAATGTTTTGTTGTCTTTTCAGTTATTAAATCATCTTCATCAATAGTTAGATGCTTGAATGCATCTATTTTATTGAAAACCATTATGGTTGGCTTATTATCACTTTTAATATCTTGTAAAATTTGATTTACAGATTCTATATGATCCTCAAACTCAGGATGAGAAATATCAACTACGTGTAGTAATAAATCAGCCTCTCTAACTTCATCTAGAGTACTTTTGAAAGATTCGACTAATTGTGTTGGTAATTTTCGAATGAATCCTACAGTATCGGATAATAAAAAGGGAAGGTTTTTAATCACTACTTTACGAACAGTGGTGTCAAGCGTAGCAAAAAGTTTGTTTTCAACAAATACTTCACTTTTTCCAACAGCATTCATTAAGGTTGATTTACCTACATTAGTGTAACCAACAAGAGCAACTCTAACCATAGCTCCACGATTACTTCTTTGAATAGCCATTTGCTTGTCGATAGTTTTTATTTTATCTTTAAGTAAAGCAATTCTATCACGAACAATACGTCTATCGGTTTCAATTTCAGTTTCACCAGGTCCACGCATACCTATACCCCCACGTTGACGTTCCAAGTGAGTCCACATACCTGTCAATCGGGGTAATAAATATTGGCATTGAGCAAGTTCAACTTGAGTTCTTGCATATGATGTTTCTGCGCGCTGAGCAAAGATGTCTAAAATTAAGTTTGTTCGATCTAAAACCTTGCAGTCTAATTCTCTGGTGATATTTTTTTGCTGCGCAGGACTAAGTTCATCATCAAAAATAACCGTTTTAACATCATTTTCTTTGATGTATAGTTTTATTTCTTCAAGTTTTCCAGTTCCTACAAATGTTTTAGGATTTGGTTTGTCCATTTTTTGAGAAAAACGTTTTACGACTTCTCCACCAGCTGTAAAAGTCAAAAATTCTAATTCATCTAGATATTCTTTTAGTTTATCCTCATTCTGTTGTTGTGTTATGATTCCTACAATAACAGTCTTCTCAAAGTTATGTGTTTCTTTTTCTAGCATAAGAATTATAAAATGCAAATCTAAGGAATGATTACATAAATTACTATGTTTTTTAAAAAACCGCAGTTAATCGATAAAACATGTCTTTTCAACGATTATGTTAAAAAAATTAACAATTATAGTTATTTTTGGTAACTATTTTTAAAAAATCAAATTAACAACCAAATAAAATGAAAAGAATTACTTTATCTTTTTTTCTATGTTTGTTTTCCTTTATTGCAAGCTCTCAGATTAATGAGGGATTTGAAGGTGCAACATTCCCTCCAACTACTCCAGGAAACTGGACAGTAATGGATAATGGTGTTGGAACAGGCATAAGCTGGACAGAAACCACCGATCCAGCTAGAGTTTATGCAGGTGCGAAAGCAGCTATCATAGACAGAGAAAATGTTGGAGCAGGAAATACATCTCAGGACTTTCTGATAACTCCACAAATAACTCTTCCAGCTAATGGTCAGTTACGTTTTTTTACTAGACAAACTTTAGTAGGGAATAATGGTTCTACCTATGAGATAAGAGTTTCAACAACTTTTAATCCGAGTAGTCCCAATATTGCTGCGTTTTCTGCTGCTCCTATTCAAACTTGGACAGAAACAACATTGAATACTACTTACAACGTTTATGAAGAAAAAACAGTAAATTTGTCTGCTTATCCAGCAGGTACACAGGTTTATATAGCATTTGTTAAAGTTAACACA
The DNA here is from genome assembly GCA_030053945.1 of Limnohabitans sp. Lineage (GTDB taxonomy): Bacteria > Bacteroidota > Bacteroidia > Flavobacteriales > Flavobacteriaceae > Flavobacterium. Next base: position 19,664 of record JASGCW010000028.1, on the reverse strand, counting down.
CAACCTGCTGGAACAGTATCTGGTGATAGATGGTTGATAGATGAGGTAAGAATTGTTCAGCAATGTTTGGACCCATCTGCTTTAAATGTGGGGCCAATTACGCCTACAACTGCTAGTTTACAATGGACCAATAGCGGTACCGCAACTAATTGGGATGTTGCAGTTCAAGCTCCAGGTACAGGTGTGCCAACAGGTACAGGTACAGCAACTTCTACTAACCCATATATAGCTACTGGATTAACTCCAAGTACAGCTTATGAATTTTATGTAAGAGCTAATTGTGGTTCTGGAAACCTTAGTCAATGGGTTGGACCATTCAATTTTACAACAAGCCCAGAAGGTTCAATTTGTAGTGTACCTATTGTGATTGGTGCATTGCCTTATAGTCATACTGCTAACACAAATACTTATGGTGATGAATTTGATACTCCACAAGGTACTGGTTGTGGTGCAACTCCTAGTACAACTAATTATATGCAGGGTTCGGAAGTATTTTATTCTTTTACTCCAACTTTTACTGGTAATATTTCAATAACAATGACTCCTGGAGCTGCTAGCTCAAGTTTATTTGTCTATAATGGATGTGCAAATGTAGGTGTAAATTGTTTAGGTGGTGTGGCTGATACTGGTTCAACACCAAGGGTGATTCCAACATTTGCTGTTACGGCTGGTCAAACTTACGTAATTGTAATTTCATCGAGTACTACCACAACTACAGGTATTCCATATACTTTGGTTATTCAACAAGTAAATTGTGCACCTCCAGCTGGTCTTTCAGCTTCTAACATTGGAACTACTACAGCTGATTTGTCATGGACTAATCCAAGTGGAGCTACTTCTTGGCAAGTAGCTGTTCAACCTGCAGGTTCTCCTATTCCTTCGGGTTCGGGGATAACAGCAAATACTAATACAAACTTTGGCGTAACTGGTTTAACAGCTGCAACTGCATACCAATACTGGGTAAGAGCAGATTGTGGTGGTGGATTGTTTAGTGCTTGGGCAGGACCATTTTTATTTAATACAAAGATTTGTGATGTAGCGCAGCAATGTAATTATACTTTCAGATTAACAGATAGTTATGGCGATGGCTGGAATGGAGCAACAATGGAAGTGCGTCAAAATGGTGTGGCAGTCGCTACATTAGGTTCTACCTTTACTACAGGTGCTGGACCAGTTGATATTATAGTGCCTTTATGTGATAATTATCCATTTGAGTTATATTGGACTGCTGCCGGTGGATTTCCTAATGAAGTGGGAATTTCGGTAATAAACAATTTCACACAAACATTATATACTAAGGCTGCAGGGACAGGTGCTGCGAGTACAACAACTCCTTTATATTCTGCAACTTTTAGTTGTGCAACACCTGCATGTTTACCACCAACAAATTTAACGGCTACTGCTATTACAACTAATGGGGCGACTTTAGGTTGGACATCTGCTGGTGCAACTGCATGGGATATTTATGTGGTGCCAAATGGTTCTCCTGCTCCAGGTGCGAGTACCGTACCAACATATGCGAATGTGACAACAAATCCATATACGATATCAGGTTTATTGCCTTTAACACAATATCAATTTTATGTTAGAGTAGTTTGTTCTGGGACTAGTAATAGTGTATGGGCTGGACCTTTTAGTTTTACAACTTTACCAACTTGTCCACAACCAACAAACTTAACAGTAACAGGAATTGGTATGAATAGTGCTAATTTAGGCTGGACTGAGGCTGGAACTGCTACTCAGTGGGAAGTTTTTGTTGTACCTAATGGTTCAGCAGTACCTGCTCCAGGAAGTGGGACAGTTGTTAACACAAATCCATATACTTTTACAGGTCTTACAGCTGCTACAAATTATCAATTTTATGTGAGAGCTATATGTTCTGCTACTGATGCAAGTACTATTTCGGGTCCAATTGCATTTACTACTACCATTTGTGCACCTACAAATCAATGTAACTACACTTTTAGGTTAACTGATAGTTATGGTGATGGTTGGAATGGTGCTAGAATGGAAGTTCGTCAAAACGGTATTGTGATTGCAACATTAGGTTCTACATTCACTACTGGAGCAGGACCTATTGATATAACTGTGCCTATTTGTCATAATATACCTTTTGACTTATATTGGACTACCGCAGGATCATTCCCATCAGAAGTTGGTATCTCTATCATTGAACCTATAGGAAGTACTACAATATTTACAAAACCTTCTGGTACTGGAGCTGCTAGTACTACGAATCCTTTATATTCAGATATAGGACAATGTTTTCCACCTACATGTGGTAAACCTATAAACCTTACTGCAACATCTATCACACAAACATCTGCTGTATTAGGATGGACACAACCTGCAACACCAGGAACTGCAACTTCTTGGGAAATAATTGTGCAGCCTGCAATTTTAGGATATCCTACTGGACCTGGTGTAATCACGACAAGTAATCCATATACCGTTACTGGATTGACAGGTGGAACAGCATACGAATTTTATGTAAGAGCTAACTGTGGGTCAACAGATGGATTAAGTGTTTGGGCTGGACCATTTGCATTTTCTACTCCTGTAGCAAATGATGATTGTATAAATGCGATAGTAGTTCCTGTAAATAATAATGCTTCTTGTGCTTTGTATGGTAATGGATCAGTTATTGGAGCTACAGCTTCTACTCCAGCAACTACTTGCGCTGGAACAGCAGACGATGATGTATGGTTTAAGTTTACAGCAACTTCAAATAAACATTATATTAATTTATTTAATGTTCAAGGTTCTACTACAGACTTAAATCATGTAGTATATTCAGGTACTTGTGCCGCTTTAGTACAACAAGGTGCATGTCAATTAAACAATAGTAGTATAATTTCTGGATTAACAATTGGTAATACATATTATGTAAGAGTTTATACTGCCACTGCAACAACTAATCAAACTACAACTTTTAATATTTGTATTGGAACAGTTTCAAGTTGTGAATCGGCACAGGCATTTTGTTCAAATCCTACAGATCCATTCATTTTTGCAAATACTACTGGAGTTCCTAGTGAGGGTGCGCAAGCTTGTTTAGGTACAAATCCTAATCCTACATATTATTTTATGACTGTACAACAGTCTGGAAACCTTCAATTTCAACTTAGTCAAAATACATCATTTGATGCAGCTGGTAACCCTACAGGTACTGGGTTAGATGTTGATTTTGTGGCTTGGGGACCTTTTACTTCAAATACTGCTGCATGTGGTAATTTAGGTAATGGTTGTCCAGCTCCATCAAACTGTCCTAATAATACTACTAATCCTACTTTTTATCCTTATACTCCAGGAAACATTATGGATTGTAGTTACTCAGCTGCTGCTGTAGAAAATTTCACAATTCCTAATGCAATTGCAGGGCAAGTATATGTGGTAGTAATTACTAACTTTAATGGAGCGGCTGGTTTTATTAAGTTAACACAAACAAATTTTGGTCAAACAGGTGCAGGAGCAACAGATTGTTCTACGGTATGTTCAGTAGATTTAGGACCAGATAAAAATTTATGTGGTGTTACTTCGACTATTTTAGATTCTCATGTTACAAATGCTGCTGCCACTTTTGTATGGAAGCGTAATGGAGTTGTAATTCCTGGTGCAACAGCTTCAACCTATACGGCAACTCAATCTGGAACATATACTTGTATAGTAACTTGTGGACCTAATGACGTTCAGGATACAATTATTGTTAATCTAGGACCTAATGTTGTAATTCCAGATTTAGTTCCTTATGCATTATGTGATGATGCTAGTAATGATGGAATAGCTACGTTTGATTTAGCTACAATAACACCAACAGTTTTAGTTGGACTTAATCCTGCTTATACTTATACAGTAACTTATTATTATAATGAAGCTGATGCACTGGCTGGTAATACTAATATTATAAATTCTAGCGTTCCTTATGTAGGTGCTTCACAAACAATTTATATTAGAGTTGTTACTAATGGTTCACCTTTATGTAACACAGTTGTTCCTCTAAATTTAGTAGTTAAAAAATTCCCTATTGCGACAATTTCATCATCGGATGCAGATAATATTATTTGTGGTAATGAGTCAGCTACAATTACAGTTACTCCAACAAATTTTGTAGTAGGAGACGCTACTTACAGTTGGACTTTAAACGGTACAACAATAACTGGAGCAACAACAAATGTTGTGACAGTAACCACAACAGGTACTTATGAATGTACAATTAATCTAAATGGATGTACAAATGTTTATTCGTTGACATTTACAGTAAATCCAGGTCCATTAGCAACTATTTCATCATCTGATGCAGACAATACTATTTGTAGTACAGATTCAGCAACGATTACAGTTACTCCTACAAATTTTGTTGTAGGTGATGCTACTTATAGTTGGACTTTAAATGGTACTACAATAACTGGAGCAACTACAAATGTTGTGACAGTAACAACAAGTGGTACATATGAGTGTACAATTAATTTGAATGGATGTACAAGTGTTTATTCTTTAGTGTTTACAGTAAACCCTCAACCATTGGCTACAATTTCATCATCAGATGCGGACAATACTATTTGTAGTAGTGAAACAGCTACAATTACGGTTACACCAACAAATTTTGCTGTGGGTGATGCTACTTATAGTTGGACTTTAAACGGTACTACTATAACTGGAGCTACAACAAATGTTGTGACAGTAACAACAAGTGGTACATATGCTTGTACAATTAATCTGAATGGATGTACAAATGTATATTCTTTAGCCTTTACTGTAAATCCACAACCATTGGCTACAATATCATCATCAGATGCAGATAATACAATTTGTAGCACAGATTCAGCAACCATTACAGTTACTCCAACTAATTTTGCTGTTGGCGATGCTACTTATAGTTGGACTTTAAATGGTACTACAATCACTGGAGCAACAACAAATGTTGTGACAGTAACCACAACAGGTACATATGCTTGCACAATTAATTTGAATGGATGTACAAATGTATATTCTTTATTATTCACTGTAAATCCTCAACCAGTTGCAACCATTTCATCATCTGATGCGGACAATACTATTTGTAGTAATGAAACAGCCACAATTACGGTTACACCAACAAATTTTGTTGTAGGTGATGCTACCTATAGTTGGACTTTAAATGGAACTACGATAACTGGAGCAACAACAAATGTTGTGACAGTAACCACAACTGGTACTTATGTATGTACAATTAATTTGAATGGATGTATAACAAGTTTATCTCAAGTATTTACAGTTAATTTTGTCCCTGTATTTAATTTAGATGTAACAAATCCTATCAAGTGTGCTAATGAAACTGCTACAATTAAAGTTGTTCCTACTAATTTTAGTTTGACTGATCCTAATATTACTTATACTTGGAGAAAAGATGGTAGTCCATTATCATTTACTACAAGTTTTATCAATGTAACCGAATTTGGAATTTATGAAGTAACGGTAAGTAATTTAGGTTGTAGTGCATCTAAACAAACTACTATAAGTGAAGATATGACGGATATTCTTATTAATACTAATGGAGAATGTAATGGGACAAATTATATAATTACTGCTTCTCCAGTAAATAATTCGTATAATCCACAGACTACTACATATCAGTGGTTTAATGATAATTTAGGAATTTTAATTTCTGGTGCAACAAACAGTACATTTAATGTAACTAAATATATAGCTGAAAATAATATTCAAACTTCAAGTTTCCCAATTACTTTTTCTGTTAAAATTACAACTACACCAGATGGTTGTACGGATACTCAAAAAATAACTGTAGAATCGCCTTTCTGTGTTATTCCTAAAGGTATTTCTCCAAATGGGGACGGAGATAATGATAATCTAGATTTAAGAGGATTAGGTGTTAAACAACTTAATATCTTTAATAGATATGGTACTAAAGTATATGGATTAGCAGATTATACTAATCAATGGGTTGGACAATCTGATAATGGTCAACAATTACCAGACGGAACCTATTACTTTGTAATTGAACAAAAGAATGGTGAAACTAAATCAGGTTGGATTTATATTAATAAATAAAAACTAAAATTACAGCTTTGTTCATACTATGAACAAAGCTGTATAAAAAACAAACAAATGAAAAAAATATCATTACTTTTTCTTTTAGCAATTTCTGGTTTGTATGAAGCAAAAGCTCAACAAGACCCTCATTATACACAATATATGTATAATATGAATGTGATAAATCCTGCTTATGCAGGGTCAAAAGAAAATTTATCTTTTGGATTATTATATAGAAAACAATGGGTTGAAATAGAAGATTCTCCTACGACATTTACAGCATCTGGACATTCACCAGTAGGTAAAAATGTAGGTCTTGGATTATCGGCTATTTCAGATAATATAGGTCCAGTAAATGAGAATAATTTATATGCAGATTTTTCATATACTTTAAAATTAGGCGGCGAACATAAACTGGCTATGGGTATGAAAGCTGGTTTATCAATGTTAAAAATTGGATTAAACAGTCAAATTGCGCATACACTGCCTGTACCAACAGATGGATCATTTGCACAGAATACTAATTCTGCAAATTTTAATTTAGGAACAGGACTTTTTTATTATACTAACAAATATTATTTGGCTCTTTCTGTCCCAAACTTACTAAAAACTAGACACCTTGATTTCAATGGTGTTCAATACGGTTCTGAAGTGCAACATTACTTTTTAACTGGAGGGTATGTGTTTGATTTGAATCAAAATTTAAAATTCAAACCATTCTTTATGGTTAAATCAGCATTTAATGCGCCAACATCATTTGATTTATCTACTAATTTTCTATTCTTTGAAAAATTTGAGTTAGGAGCCACATATCGTTATCAAGATTCATTTGGAGCAATGGCCAGTTATAAAATTAGTCCAGGAATTAGAGTTGGTTATGCTTATGATCACATAGTATCTGATCTAAAAGTAGCAACACCTTCTTCACACGAAGTTATATTGTTATTTGATCTTAATTTTCCTAAGAAAGTTACAGGATCTCCACGTTATTTCTAACTTTAATTGGTACTTTAAAAATGAAAAAAATATATTTAATTGTAAGTCTAGCTTTAGGAACTTTTGCATCTATTGCACAGACTAAGGATACTAAAATTGCTGATAATTATTTCAAGCAATATGAATATGTAAATGCTTCTAAAGAGTATTTGAAAATTGTTGAAAAATCCAAAGCTGATAATTACGTTTATAAGCAATTAGGAGATTGTTATTTCAATATTTTTAATCCCGTTGAAGCAGAAAAATGGTATTCTAAAGTAATTTCAACTAGCAAGGATTCAGAAACTTATTTTCGTTACGCTCAAATGTTAAAGGCTAACAAAAAATATGATGAGGCAAATGCTATAATGAAGAAATTTGCATTGCTAGCTCCTAATGATTCAAGAGCAGCAAATGCAGAAGAAGAGCCTAATTATTTAGCTAACCTTATAGGAAGTAAAAAGAAGTTTGACATATCACCTATAGATTTGAATTCAAAATATTCAGATTTTGGAGCACAAATTGTTGATAACACCATTTATTTTGTTTCTACTAGAAATACTACTAGAAAATCAGAAGGATGGAATGATCAACCCAAAATTGATATTTACAAAGTGGATTATATAGATAATAAATTATCCGGTTCACCAGTTACCCTAGATGATTTAAATACTAAATTTCACGAAGGACCTGTTTGTTTGAGTGCTGATGGAAAGACTGCTTATTTTTCAAGAGAAAGTTTCTTTGAAAATAAATTTGAAAAATCAGCCGATAAGAAAACAAAATTTGGTAAAATGTATCTTTACAAAGCTGTTCTTAAGGACGGAAAATGGAGTAATATAACAGCATTGCCTATAAACGGAAAAGAGTTTTATAGCACAAGTCCTTCTTTAAGTAAGGATGGTTCTACTTTGTATTTTTCTTCTAATAGACCAGGTGGTAAAGGAGGAAATGATATTTGGAAAGTAGCTGTTAAAGCAGATGGAACTTATGGGACACCTGAAAATTTAGGAGATAAAGTAAATACAGAAGGCTCTGAGCAATTTCCATTTATTGCAGATGATGGAACTTTATATTTTTCTTCAAATGGGAAAAAAGGTTTAGGCGGATTAGATGTATTTGCATACAATGCAGATAAAGAAACTGTAATTAATTTAGGAAAACCAGTAAATAGTGAAAAAGATGATTTTGCTTTTTCATTTAACCAATCAAAAAATATTGCTTTTTTATCAAGTAATAGAGAAGGCGGAGCGGGTGATGATGATGTTTATCTAGCAACTCCTGTTTGTAGCTTAGATTTATTGGTTAAAACACATAATGCAAAGACAGGTTCGATATTGTCACAAACACTATTAACCATTACTGATGCAGATAATAATTTAGTAAGAGGAATTACTAATGATAATGGTGAGGCGGTATTTCAATTAGATTGCGAGAAAGATTATGCAATCAATGCTGAACATAATGGTTTTGTATCACAAACATTCCCTTTAGGTAAATCAAGAAATCAAGCAACACTAGTAGCAGATTTGAATCCAACAGAAGCTGTTGTTACAGAAACGGAAGTTATACTTAATGAGATTTTATTTGATTACAACAAGAGTAACATCACTTTAGAAGGAGCTATGGAATTAGACAAGCTTGTTGAGGTAATGAACAAATATCCAAATATGGTAATCTTTGTTAAATCGCATACTGATAATCGAGGAAATGACAAATACAATATGCAATTATCAGAACGCAGAGCAAAATCTACAGTTCAGTATATAATTTCTAAAGGAATAAATACAGAGCGAATCACAGGACAAGGTTTTGGAGAAAGTGAGCCAAAAGTTGCTTGTGATGAGTGTAACGAAGTACAACACGCACAAAATCGTCGTAGTGAATTTATGATTGTGAAGAAATAACTATAAAGTTAGTCATTTTAAAAGCCCTTATCTATGAAAGATAAGGGCTTTTTGGTTTATTAATTCAAGGTTTCCTTATCCAGACTTTAGTTTAAAGTGAGTTTGAGTTGTTGTATTAGACTTGGTTATAAAGCAAAGTTTTCAATAAAATCAAATGCTCACGGAAAATTTTAGAAGAGAAAATGATGAACTATTTTGAGGAATAAAATTTGAGTATATGATTATTCGTCATCTGCACTCTTTTTACATCCTTTACAAAGTCTATGTATTATCAGGGTTAAAATTGAATTTTGACTAAAAAATAAAGCGAAAGAACATTCTTCCGCTTTATAAATTATAGGTAATTAAAATGATTTAGTTTATAACTAAATTATCAATTTGCATAGTAGTAGTTACAATAGGTGCGCTAGTTAAACTACTTCCTACATATTCAAACACAAAGAACCCGTTTCCAGTTACAGAAGCTGGAATATTGTATGTTCCTGCGCTAGCAAAGCTACTAGTAGTAGCAGTTGGAATAGTAAATGAAGAGGTGATATCATATAACGTAGCAGCGTTTATGTTTTGTCCTGGTGTATAATTATTCGTATAATATACTTTTAAACAAGCACCATTGTAGAACTGAGCTCTAATTTGGAATGTCATACTATTTGCTGCGGTAAAATCTACAGGAACCATAAATAATGATCTGTTTTTCTCAATATTTCCACCAAAAGAAGACATTTCGATATACTGTAATCCACTTGCAGTTTTTGCAATCCATGATTTAGTTCCTAAAATTGGTAGGTTTAAATATTTTGGAAAAGCAGTGCTGTTATTTGTATAACTATTAAAATTTTCATTCAAAGTACCTGCAAAATTGTAGAACCTTGGAGTGTTTAATTTTAAATCATCAAAGTCTCTAATTAAAAATTGGAAAGTAGTCCCGAATTTTGTCAAAACACCTCTAATTTTTCCACTACCGCTTGGGATTTTATTTCCAGCAAATTGAGCAAAACTACTATTTCTGATGATGGTTGTTACACCTGTTGTTTTGTCCATTAAAAGGTGATTCGTCGCTCCACCTCCAGAATCAACATCATACATTGTTCTATTAAGTGAACTATCTGCAAATTGGACATTGTCTAGTTCAATTAAAGTATTTAAATTAGCATTGTTTATAGCAGTTGATATAGGTAAAGTTCTAACAAAAGTGTTTTCGTCAACTTTATTGGAACAAGATGCAAAAACAAATTTACTCAAATTATTCACAGATATTCTCCCAATACTAGTCCCTTCAAATAACTCGCCAATTTTTAAAGAACCATCAACAATAGCACAATATAAGCCATTTAAACTAATAGTTACTTTAGTTCCAGGAGTAAAACGATCAGCATATAAACTTTCTTTGTCGATAGCGATTGAAAAACCAATTGGAGTTCCAGAAGTGGTTATGGTTTGTAGGCTCACAGATTTATAAAAATTTCCTCTCTCATCACTTGATGTTACATAACCTTCAATATAATCATTTTGAGTATAGGGTTTAGGAGTCGAAATTTGAGGGTAAGTTGTTGAAGTTGTGTTTGCAAATGTAACGATATCAGATACTTCCTTGTTTTTTACCCATGAAGTTTCTACACAAGTATCAGGTAATGCATCAAAATTGTTTTCAGCACAACCAAAAAATCCAAGAGCAACTAAACTCATTAGACTTATGTTTTTTACTATATTAAATTTCATAATTCTCATTATTTTGTTGTGTATAAACGAATATTGTCTAATTGAAAAGTAGCGTCTAAATTAGTGTTGGTACCTGAGCCAGAAACTTTAAATGCAAAATGGATTTTTCCTGTTAATTTAGAAAAATCAACTTCTCCTGAATTTATCCAAACGAATCTAGTGTCATCTGGACTAACCATATTTGCAGGTACTTTTACCCAACTAGCAGCTGCAAAATTTGTTCCGTCAAAATCTTTTGAAACCATTAATTCAATGGTGTTATCTCTACTTGTTAAAAAGCTGTGAGCTGTTTGGAAAGCTAATTTTTCACCCTCTTTAGCATCCATATCTATTTCAGGAGAAATTAACCAAGCAACATTTAGAGGCTGACCTGAACTAAAAGAAGTAAATTCAGCATATCCATTGCCACTAAATACCTCTTCAGTCCATTTTTTAGTTCCTTGTTGTGATATATTTGTCCAGTTAGGAGTATCTAAAATTGTACCATCTGTGTTTGCATTAAAATTTTCTTCAAAAATCACCTGTCTAACAGGAGGTATTTCATATGAATCATCTTTTGTACAGCTTGATAGCATTACAAAAGGAAGTGTAAAAAACAATATCGATTTAAAACTTTTCATTGTACTATCAAGATTAGAAGTTAATATATAAGTTAACAAAATAAGTTCTGCCATATCCGTAGAAATATTTAGGACCAAAAGAAGGAGTACCGCTAGATACGTCTTGATTTAGCTCTCTAAAGTTTGCATTTCTAGCTTGTTCAAATCCACCTGTTTTATATTTTTCATCAAAAACATTATTAACAGAAGCAAAGAAACCTAGAGTAGATTTTTTAATTCTCCAAGATTTCCCACCTGTAAGATTTACTAAACGAATACGGTCAAATTTTTCTTGTTTTAATAATTCTCTTGTTCTTTCTGGAGTAACTTCAGGATAAGGAACTCCACCACCTATTGTTCTATCAGTATAGAAACTTTGTGTTCTTAAAATTTCAGAAATATCTAGGTAATTATCATCTAGGTAGTTTCCGTTTACACCAATCCACCAGTAGTGTGGGTCTCTATATTCTAATCCTACCGAATAAGCTTGTTGTGGTGAACCTGCTAATCTGTATCCTTTTAGACTTGCAGTACCATAGTTTATGATAGGGTTAGTGTTAGTAAGGCTTGCAGCACTATCATTGTTTAAGTAAACAGTTGGATTATTATCATAAGTACCTTGGCCATAAGCAGCTGCTCCAGTAGCTTTTATTGTAGAAGTTATATTCCACTCGATTCCAAATTCACCACCAAAGTTTTTCTTGTTCATTCCAGTAACAGTTTCTGAAACAAAAGCATCTGTGTTATCTGCACCACCTTCTTCTAGAACTCCATCAGCAAAGAAGAATGCTGTTTTTGTTGCATTTTTTGTTGCGTTGAAATAACCAGTCAGCCTCATTTTTAGTTTAGGAGTTCTGATAACATAACTTCCATCGGCAGAATATATAGTTTCATTTGATAATCCTATAGTAGTATTATCATTTAAACGAACATTTGGATATGAGTTTCTTAATGTAGGAGCTTTAGTTAAATAAGCTGCATTAAAATCAAATAAATGTCTACTTGAAAGTTTGAAAGTTAAGCCTCCTTTGAATCCAAAATTGTCGAAAGTAATTTTATCACTTTTGCCAAAAGAATTTGTAGGATAGATACCATTTTTATATAAACCTTCTCTTTGATATTCAGTTCTGATGAAGTTTTGAGCTAAATAAAAATCGAATTTTTTATAATTAAATTTGAATTGTGTAAAAGCATCATAAGTAGTAGCCAATAAATTATAGTTGTAGCCAAATTTATCTCCCACAGTAACAATTCTATTTGGATTATTCAAATCAGATTGTTGCATATCACCTTGTTGGAAATTATCAAAATCCTCATAGAATTTACCTCCAAGTAAATCTAACAAGTTTTGGAAGTTTCTTGATTTTAAATTTTTGTAATTAAAACCAGCATTCATTGTGATATTTTCAGACAATTGAGAGTTGAAAATGGTATTAGCTGAAATAGTTGTATCGTCTGTTCGGTCTTCGTAAAGAATATAAGCACTTCTGCCATTATTTGTATTTCTATTCAAACGATAGATGTATTCCCAATCAACTTGTTTAGAAGTTAAAAATTTTGCGCTATTAGCTAATGCAATATTGGCAGGAGTATTTCCTAAGAACACTCCAGTGTCAGGGTCGTATTGAGAAGTAAAATAACTTGGTAAGTTTCTATAGTAAGTTGGGTCTGGGTTAGGTGCTCCTTGATAATCTATACGACTATTACCAACTGATCCAGTTTGATAAGCTACATTGGTGTTTAATGATGTTTTGTTATTAAATTTCCAATAGTGACTTAAAATCATAATAGGCTCATTTAAGTTTTTCTCTCTAGAATTTCTTTTTTTATCACCTTGAAAACCCCAGTAAGAATTGTATTTATAACCTGCTAAGTTAGTTACTTCATCAGTATTAGGAGAGTTTTTACCTCTTTTGTTTTCTGCATAAATAGCAGTAAAATTTAATGAGTGTTTGTCATTAAATCTTTTTTCAACAGCAGCAAATAATGATTTGGCATCATAAGTTGTTCCTTCAAAATGAGCTTCATCAGCAATTCTACCCGAAGCTGAAACAATAAATGCCCATCCTTTATTATCTAAACCAGAAGCATGTGTGAACATACCTCTCCAGTTGTAATTTGTATTTGCTCCTGAGAAAGATATTCTGTTGCCAGGTCTGTAAATTGAAGCTCTAGTGTTTATTTCTTGAGTCCCTAAAATCCCACCAAAAGTATAATCAGAAGCTGACGATCCGTATGTGAATTCTTGATTTCTTGTTGCGTCATTTAAGCCTCCCCAGTTACCCCATTGAGGGCGACCATCGTATATTTTGTTCATTGAAACGCCACTAATCATTGTGGTTGCATTTTCACTATCAAGCCCTCTCATTCTAAATCTAGCTTGACCCCAGTTGAAAGCTGCAACTTGTTGAAAAGCATCTCTAGAAGATTGTAGTAATCCAGAAGTGTTCTCTGATCCACTGTTGTCATCACTTAAATCATTCTCAGTCAATGTTACTAAGCTTAATTGTTGTTCTGACGTTACATCTGCTTCAAGAACTACTGTTCCTAAATCTAGGATTTGATTTTTAACAATTTCAATTGGGAACAATTGATCTTTGTAGCCATCACTTTTAATTTGCAACAATTGATTCCCAACATTTAGATTGGTAAATTTGAATTCCCCTTTTTCATCTGTTAGTTGAGTAAAATTTGTGTTTGCAATGGAAGTTACTACATTTTGCAATGGCAAGTTAGTTTTAGAATCAACAACTTTACCAGAAATACCAGTACCTTGTTGTGCTAAACCTAGAAAAGCCTGTAGTACAAAAAGAGTACTTAAAACAAGTTTTTTCATAAAATAAATTTAGTTAATTTTACTTTTTTGCCGTTAATTTTTTTATAAACGGGCGACAAATGTACATCTTTTAATATAATTATTTACTTTTGGCGCAAAATTTGTTGTTTGTATTATAAAACTTAAACTATGATTAATAGAAAATTAACATTAAGTATATTTCTTTTTTTGATTACTTTAACTGGTCTTGCTCAAAATAAAAAATTTGCTATACATACCATTGCCTTCTACAATTTAGAAAATTTTTTTGACACTGTAAATGATCCAAAAATAAATGATGAAGATTTCATCTATACTCCTCAAAATTACGCAAAAAAAATTGATAATTTGGCAAGAGTAATCTCCGGAATTGGAACAAACGAATCACAAAAAAATGGACCTGTAATACTAGGTGTTGCTGAGATAGAAAACAGAACTGTACTTGAAGATTTAATAAAACACCCTTTATTGATTAATTTGGGTTATGGCATAGTTCATTTTGATTCACCTGATCAACGCGGTATAGATTGTGCTTTTTTATATCAAAAAAAATATTTTCAGCCAACTAGTTATCAAAATTATCCTTTAATCATTTCTGATGAAATGACCGATAAGAAATCTAAAGATAAAGAAAAAGATAAAGTTGATGATACAGATGAAAATGTGGTTGATGCTGCTACAAAAAGGATTTATACTCGAGATCAAATTTTGATGACAGGAAATTTTGATGGAGAAGAAATGAGTTTTATTGTTAACCATTGGCCTTCTCGTCGTGGTGGTGAAGCAAAAAGTTCTCCGCTTAGAGAAGCAGCAGCAGCTTTAAACAAAAAAATTATTGACTCATTACAAACAATAAATCCTAAAGCAAAAGTTTTTACAATGGGAGATTTGAATGATGGTCCTTTTAATAAAAGTTTGAAAGTGGTTTTAGGTACTAAAGGGGATGAAAAAGATGTTAAGCCTTTAGGATTGTATAATCCAGCAGAAAAAATGTTAAAAAAAGGAATTGGTACATTGGCGCATCGTGATGCTTGGGATTTCTTTGATCAGATTATTTTTACAGAAACTTTATTACCTAAAAATAATGAGTATTTAACTTGGACATATTGGAAAGCAGGAGTGTATAATAAGCCTTTTATGATTCAGCAAACTGGACAATACAAAGGATATGCTTTAAGAAATTCTTCCATAGAACCAGGATATTCTGATCATTTTCCTTCGTATATTTATTTGATAAAAGAAGTAAAATAATAGCTGATCCCGATTTGTCGGGATTTTTTATTTTTTAACTTTACATAAAAAATAGTATGTCTGTGAACAAACCATTTAATCTAAACAAATGGATAGAAGAAAATCGTCATCTTCTTAAACCACCTGTTGCTAACAAAAACTTATATGTTGCATCTGATGATTATATTGTTATGATTGTTGGAGGACCTAATGCTCGAAAAGATTATCATTACAATGAAACCGAAGAATTGTTTTATCAATTAGAAGGAGAAATTACAGTGTATGTTCAAGAAGATGGGCAAAAAAAAGAGATGAAATTATCAGCAGGGGATATGTATTTGCATCCAGCAAAAATTCCGCATTCTCCTAATAGGACTGAAGGTTCCATTGGATTAGTTATAGAGCGAAAAAGGACGGATGGTAAAGACGGTTTGCTTTGGTTTTGCGATCATTGCAATCATAAATTGCACGAAGTTTATTTTGGCTTGAATGATATCGAAAAAGATTTTCTGAAACATTTTAAAGATTTTTATACATCTGAGGAAAAAAGGACTTGTGAAAAATGCGGGACAATTATGGAAGCCGATTCAAGATTTATTGAATAAAAAACATATCAAAAAAAACAATACCTTTGCACTGAATTTAACAACTTATATTAAAATAGTTAAAAATGTCAACAACTACAGAATCAACAATAGCTCAACAATTCGGAATTACCGAAGCTTTGGAGCAATTAGGAGTTAAAGAAATTAATCTTGGTACATCTACAGGAAATCAATGGTTTGCAAATGGCGAACTTATAGAATCCTATTCACCCGTAGATGGACAATTAATAGGTAAAGTTCAAACTTCAACAAAAGAGGATTATGAAAAAGTAATGGATGCTGCAACTTCTGCTTTCAAAACTTTTAGAATAATGCCAGCTCCTAAACGTGGTGAAATTGTACGTCAATTTGGAGAAAAATTAAGAAAATATAAAGAGCCTCTTGGGAAACTAGTTTCTTATGAAATGGGTAAATCATACCAAGAAGGTTTAGGTGAAGTACAAGAAATGATAGATATCTGTGATTTTGCAGTTGGTCTTTCTCGTCAATTACACGGATTAACAATGCATTCTGAGCGTTTCGGGCACAGAATGTATGAGCAATATCATCCACTAGGGGTAGTAGGAATCATTTCTGCTTTCAACTTCCCAGTAGCAGTTTGGGCTTGGAATACAGCCTTAGCTTGGATTTGTGGTGACGTGTGTGTGTGGAAACCATCTGAAAAAACACCTTTATGTTCAATCGCTTGTCAAAATATAATAGCAGAAGTATTAAAAGAAAACAATTTGCCTGAAGGTATCTCTTGTGTTATAAACGGAGATTACAAAGTAGGTGAATTAATGACTCACGATCGTAGAGTTCCTTTAGTATCTGCTACGGGTTCTACTCGTATGGGTAAAATTGTTGCTCAAGCTTGTGCGGCACGTTTAGGAAATTCATTATTAGAATTAGGAGGTAATAATGCAATTATCGTTACACCTGATGCTGATATCAAAATGACAGTAATAGGTGCTGTTTTTGGAGCAGTAGGTACTGCTGGTCAACGTTGTACATCTACACGTCGTTTAATTATTCACGAAAGTATCTATGATAAAGTAAAAGATGCTTTAGTAGCTGCTTACGGTCAATTGAGAATTGGTAATCCTTTAGATCAAAATAATCACGTAGGACCACTTATCGATAAAGATGCTGTAGCATTATATAACAAAGCATTAGCAAAAGTTGTAGAAGAAGGCGGAAAAGTAATTGTTGAAGGTGGTGTTCTTTCAGGAGAAGGTTACGAAAGTGGTTGTTATGTAAAACCAGCTATTGCTGAAGCACAAAATCACTTTGAAATCGTACAACACGAAACTTTTGCTCCTGTTTTATATTTATTGAAATATAGCGGAGATGTTACTAGTGCTATCGAAATTCAAAATGGTGTAGCACAAGGGTTATCATCTGCAATTATGACTAACAACTTACGTGAAGCTGAGGCTTTCTTATCTCACGCTGGTTCAGATTGTGGTATCGCTAACGTAAATATTGGTACTTCTGGAGCTGAAATTGGTGGTGCTTTTGGTGGTGAAAAAGAAACAGGAGGAGGACGTGAGTCTGGTTCTGATGCTTGGAAAGTATATATGAGAAGACAAACAAATACTATCAATTATACTACTGACTTGCCACTTGCTCAAGGAATCAAGTTTGATTTATAAAATCATTATTAATTAATAATACCTAAAAAGCGTTTTAATATAAAATTAAAACGCTTTTTTAGTTTAAATATAAATAAGGGTATTTTTTTTGAATTTTAAATAAAACAGCTATTTTTGCCCTGAATTTTAAGAAAAAAGCAATGCAAATTATTAAATCGACATATTTACACGCAAACATGGGAAGCGATTTCTATGGAGAAGTTATAGGGTTTGATAATTGATAAAGAATAATATTTTTTACACTAAACCCGAACATCGTTTCGGGTTTTTTTATGAATGTATGACAAAAATTAATATGACAAATAGTATGATTTTTTTATCGAGAGAATCGATTAATGATAAATGTTCAGAAACGGTTTTACTGCTTTAGAAAAGTAGTATAGTATAATATAATTGTACCCGATTCTGAGTTTAGAATCGGGTTTTTTTATATAAAAAAAACAAATAGTATGTAAAATGAAGTAAAATGAAAACGAATGAAACAACTTTGACTCACGGTTTTGCTAAAAAACAAAAATCTGCCTTTACCTTGTTGGTTGAAAGGGCGTATGCTAATTACCTGAATTCAACAAGCAATTCAGGGACAATAGCTTATACAATTGAGAGTTGCTTCGCTACAATGAAGAATGTGCAACATACTTCAAAAAGAAGAGCTTTCAGAGGTTTGTTGTTGCATTTAGAATCTCAAGGTTGTTATGCTTTGTTAAGAAATGAATCTTCTATATATGCCTTTGCCAACATAGCTTCTTTTTCAAGCAAATTCGTCAATGAAATAGAACAATGGAAAAATACTTCTATAGAAGCCGAAACTCAAATGAGTGCTATAATCAAACATTGTTTTGCTAAATATGAAGTGCCAGAGTTTTTAGAAAATGTTTTTTATGGAGAAAATAAGGTGCATATGTATTGGTATGTACAATTGGGTAGAGGAGATAGTGTTTCTAAATTAGGAGGTTTCCCCATAAAGCTTACTAAAAAGATAGCTTTTGAGTTCAGAAATGTACCCGAAAATTATGCGGTAACTCAGGCAATACGATGGGCGCAGGCTAAAGGTTTAGGTGCCTCAGATACTATGGCAGAAACACTTTCTTGGAGTACTTTATCAGAAACTTTTGAAAATGAAAGTTTTTGGCAAACAGTTGTATTATTCTTTTCTAAATATGATAAACTGCCATTTGATAAAGTACAGGAAGTATTGTTTTATATAAAAGAAACTTTTGTCACAAATGAGGGTTTTACAATGAAAGGTAGAACTTGGGACGCTCTTGTGAAACAATCTGATGAATGGCATATAGAATATTACAAAAAACAAGAAGCCATAAATGGTGCTCAATGGAAACTTAGTGGGATAAACGAATTTAGAAAATGCGTAACAGTTGGAGACGAGACTTTCGATTATTCAGTAATTGAGTTAACTAATTCTGAAGCATTGTACGAAGAAGGTTATGAGATGAGCCACTGTGTTGCAGAATATGAATATGACTGTATAGAAGGAATAACAGCCATCTTTTCTATAAGAAAATTTTCTGCTGCTGTGGTTGAAAGATTAGCTACTATTGAAGTTAATCTAGATACTAAGTACGTAGAGCAAGCCAAAGCACGTTGTAATGAACCTATATCAGCTGAAGCTCAAGAAATTTTAGAAAAATGGGCTAATACGGAGAAATTAATATTGAACTATGAAGAGGTTTATATTCCGCCTGTCAATGAAAACGTTAATGTTAATTTGCCACGCGAAAATGCATATGTGCCACCGCCATATGAGCATCAAGTTCCACAATATCAAAATGAACTTCCGCATTATGACAGAAGAGATTATCATACTGACACTGGTTTTGAGATAGATTGGAAGATCGTATTGTATTTGTTTATATTCCTAGTAAAGACGTGTTCTTTACTCAGTAGGCATTAAAAAAATGGGCTGTCTCAAGGACAGCCCATTTGCTTTATTTTGTTTTCTTGACGTATTGCGTCAAAATTACAATATGTTGTCCTTCTACGCGACCTTCAATTTGTTTTCAAAGTTATAATGCAAGATAGTTATAATGTCATTTCTGAATAATAGTGTAGAATTTTTATTTTTGCCCATTTTTTAAAAATGAGCATTACGCAAACTCGAACCAGCTGGGACACTAGATTTAAACTTTTAT
>JASGCW010000305.1 GCA_030053945.1 Limnohabitans sp. | reverse complement strand
TAGGACTAAATACGCTTCAATGTCAGAAGAGAAGTATTTAGAGGCACTTGAAAAAAAATTGGACGATATAGAAATTTCAGAATACGCCATAGAAAATAAAACTGATTTGAATAATCCAATTGTTGAAACGTTTTCGTTTGTGTCAAACAAACATTGTGAAAAAATTGGTGATAAACTTTATTTGAACCCTCTAATGTTTTATGCTTTGGATACGAATCCTTTTAAACAAGATAAGAGAGATTATCCGGTCGATTTCGTCTATCCTGACCAAGAAAAGTATAATATTATTATTAATTTACCAGAAGGATATGTAGTAGAAACTTTGCCTGCACCTATAAACCTAGCTTTTTCTGGAAATGAAATGTTTTTTAAATATAGCATCATAAATTCAGATAATAAATTACAATTAGTAGTAAGTTTTGATACAAATCAGGCTATTTTAGCTCCAGATAGTTATGAAGAGTTAAAAGCATTTTATAATGAAATGATAAAAAAGCAAACTGAAAAGATTGTACTTAAAAAAGCATAATTATGGATATTAAAAACTCCCAACAAGAAGTTGATAATTGGATAAAAAATCACGGTGTTCGTTATTTTAACGAATTGGATAATATAGCTCAACTTAAAAAAAGATTATTATAAAGTTTAGTTAATTATAGATGAAAAATTTTTTAGTATTAGCATTGTTTTTGATTGGGATCAATGTTTTTAGTCAAAAATATGAGTTAGGGAAAGTAACCATAGATGAATTGAAAGAAAAAGCTCATCCTAAGGATACAGCGGCTGTGGCAGCTGTTTTGTTTAAGAAAGGGAAAGTTTTTTTTCAATATACTCATGAAAAGGGTTTTTATACTATCACTGAGGTTGTAGAAAAAATAAAGATATACAAGAAAGAAGGTATTAATTATGCCAATCAAAGTTTAAATCTTTATGACTATGGAAGTTCAATTGAGACTATAGAAATCTTGGATGCTTTTTCTTATAATTTAGAAAATACTAAAATTGTTAAGAGTAAATTGAAATCGGATGGGGTTTTTGAAGAACGGTTTAATAAATACTGGAAAAGAAAAAAAGTATTATTTCCTCAAGTTAAAGAAGGATCGATAATTGAATTTAGATATAAAATTACCTCACCAAGATATACCGATTTAAGAGATTGGGACTTTCAAGAATTTATTCCTGTTAATTATTCTGAGTATGTGACCTATATCCCAGAGTTTTTTGTTTATAAATATCATCAAAAAGGTGTTTTTTTTCCAAAACTTTATGCTGAAACTTTTGAAGATAATTATTCAGGTAATTACCAAGGAATGGAAAATAGAATTGGAGGTTTTGTTCCAGTGGTTTATACTTATAATATTAAGCATAATGTTAATGTAAATAAATTTTCGTTAAATGATTTGCCTAGATTAAAAGAAGAGAAATTTGTAAATAGCATTGATAATTACAAAAGTTCTATGGTGTTTGAATTATCATCGGTAACTATGCCTGGTAATATGACAACAAATTATTCTACAGATTGGGGAAGTGTAGTGAATAAAATATATGAAAATAGTGATTTTGGTCTTGAGCTAGACAAAACTGGATATTTTGAAAATGATATTCTTTCACTAGTCCAAAACTTAAAAAAAAGAGACGAAAAAATAGGTGCTATCTTTAATTATGTAAAGTCAATGATAAACTGGAACGGTCACAAAAGTTATTTATGTGATGATGGTGTAAAGACAGCGTATAAAAATAAGACCGGCAATGTAGCAGAAATAAATTTAATGCTTGTGGCTATGTTGCGATTTGCAGGGATAGATGCTAATCCTATTTTGGTGAGTACAAGAGATAATGGTATAGCTTTTTATCCTAGTCGAACTGCCTATAATTACGTTATAGCTGGTGTAGAAATAGAGGACGATGTTATTTTGCTAGACGCAACAGATAAATTTGCAGTTCCAAGTGTGTTACCGACTAGAGATTTGAACTGGGTTGGGAGAATTATCAGAAAGTCGGGTTCCTCAGCAGAAATTAATTTGACTCCTAAAACCCTTTCTAAAGAAATAACAAATATACTTTATGATGTTA
>JASGCW010000304.1 GCA_030053945.1 Limnohabitans sp. | reverse complement strand
TAGATGCTAAAACAGGCGAAATTTTAAAACAAGGTTTTGCTAGACAAATATAAAATGTATAGGACACACACTCTTGGAATAAATCAATTAAAATCTGAGTTAAAGAAATTCATTTTTAAAATCTAAAAACATTCTTTCACTGCTTTCATATAAGTAATTTGTTTTTTATAAATTTGGACTAACCATTAAGGACACTAAGAAGGCGCAAAGTTCACAAAACTTTGTGCGCTTCGTGTAAATCTTTGTGGGCTTTGTGGTTAATGATACTAAATACAAACAACCTTACCTTCGATTTATCCCAACCCTTGGACATATCCATTCCGTTATCCAATACAGATCAAAATCCTATTGCTTGGTATATTGACAAACCAGTCATTGAGCCCGTTCGTTTTGGTTCCGAAACTTCGGAATGGGTAGGGAAAGTCTCTGAAGGTAGTTCGACCAATTTTAATAACATTTTCTTCAACCCACACGGACACGGCACACACACGGAATGTTTGGGGCATATTACTAAGGAATTTTACAGCATCAATCAGTGTTTGAAACAATTTTTCTTTGTAGCAAAAGTAATTTCGGTAACACCCGAAAAAATTGGGGAGGATTTAGTGATTGGTAAAGATTGCTTCTCTTCACTTGGAATTACTGAAGCTATTGTAATTCGTACCCTTCCTAATTCTGAAGATAAAAAATCAAAAAACTATTCGCATACTAATCCGCCTTATCTAACAGAGGAAGCTATTTTATTTATTGTAGAAAAAGGCGTTAAACATCTTTTAATTGACCAACCCAGTGTTGACAGAGAAGAAGACGAAGGAAGATTAGTAGCACACAAAGCTTTTTGGAATGTAAAAGACGTTAATAACCTCAACCCTGATGCACGAATGGATTGCACTATTACCGAAATGGTTTATGTAGATGATAGTATAAAGGACGGAACTTATTTACTAAACTTACAAATAGCTTCGTTTGAAAATGATGCTAGTCCAAGTAAACCCGTTTTGTATCCTTTAATAGCAGAAGAATGATAACAATTTCAACCGATAAAAGTAAACTAGACATTAACTTCATTCAACACTTTTTGAAAGACATCTACTGGGCTGCTGGTCGCACTATAGAAGAAGTGCAAACCACTATTGATGCATCGGTTTGTTTTGGTTTGTATCTAGATGGAAAACAAATAGGTTTTGCACGAGTAATTACTGATTATGTTGTTTTTGCTTATGTAATGGATGTTTTTGTTGACGAAAATTATCGCGGTAAAGGGTATTCTTCAAAATTGATAGAAGCAATGTTAAATGAACCTGAATTGAAACGAGTTAAAATATGGCGTTTAGCTACCAGAGATGCCCATTTTTTATATGAAAAATTTGGATTCACTGCTTTAGCTAATCCTGATCGAATGATGGAGAAAGTTATAAGTAAGCAGTAATCAGTTTTTAGTAAACAGTTAAAAATAGTTTTTATTTTAACTCTCTTCTACTGAACACTAAATATCAAAATTATTTCCATTACAAACTGATAATAATCTGAACACTGAAAACTAAAATACTGAAAACTAACAAAAATGAACATCCAACAACTCTACGAATTTTGCTTATCCAAAAAAGGAGTTACCGAACATTTCCCTTTTGATGAGGATACTCTAGTGTTTAAAGTCGGTGGAAAAATGTTTTGTTTAACTTCCTTGAAAGAATGGGAAAAAGGAAGTCCTTCACTTAACTTGAAATGCGATCCTGAAAAAGCTTTAGAGCTTCGGGCAGAATATGATGGCGTAAAACCAGGTTATCATATGAGTAAAGTCCACTGGAATACTGTAGATTTTCATAAAGACGTTTCTGATAAAATAATGATTGAATTGATTAATCATTCGTATGATTTAGTGTTTAAAAGTTTGACTAAGAAATTGCAATCAGAAATAGTAAACAATAATTAAACAGACCCTAAAAAAGGCTTCGTTGTTTTAATTTAAAACTTTGGTATAAAATTTCCTTTATACTCTAAGAAAATCAGGGCATTCGCTTTTAAAAATATTTGAAGAAATTTAAAGAAATAACCACAGATGCACAGATTTTAT
>JASGCW010000123.1 GCA_030053945.1 Limnohabitans sp. | reverse complement strand
ATATAAAAAAACCAATTAAAAAAATTGGTCTTATATATTATTCATTTTCGTATTATTGCTACTTGATATTTATATGATCTAACAATCAAACTGAACTGTTATTTCGGCTACTTTTTTTACACATTCATTTGGATTTGCCCTAGTAGATAAAAACAAAAGCACTCTTTCTTCTTCATAATCGCGGTTGGCTCTAAAAATAAAATCGGGTTTACTATCAGCATCTATATCACCTACAAACAACAACTCGACAAATGTATCATTAAAACTTTGTTGCGATAAAAGTAACTTTTCAGGTTGGTTAGCAGCAGAAATATAAAGTTTGTAACCCTCCACCTTGTGAGAAACTTCATTTCCGTCTTCACCCGAATTTTTATACGTTTCTAGTATTTTTCCCTCACCTCTCAATGTATATTTCACATTGTTAAAATCAAAAGATGTATTTTCTTTAGGCCAAATTTTATTTTTATTTACATGAACAGAGGCAATATTTCCTTCTTTTAATTGAGGCAAATTCAAATATAGCAACGTAACATTTTTAGAATTTATCGTTTTAGTTGAATCGCCAGAACATTCACTGAAACCTTTTTCTATTTCAAAATCGGCTTTACTCAACGAGTAAACTCCTTTTTCTTGATGTAAATCAAACCAAGAAGCATTCAATTCGTTTGCAGGGTTTGAGTTATCCCAATCTCGGTATGTAGATGGAATTAAAATAAGGAATTCACTACTAAATTCTGCTTCTCCAACTTGCGTAATCTCACTATCTTGGTGCTCTATAGTGTCAGCAACTATAGTTTGCTTTTCCTTTTTAACACTCTGCTTTTTGTCTTCTTTACAAGAAACCAAAATTAAAAACAAGCTTAAAATCAAAATACTATTTTTCATTTTTTTTTAAATAACGCGAGTTTGGCGTAAATTTACTAATCTTCAATTCACTTTATTCGTTCTGGTCTACCAACCATTACCATATCAAGATTAAGTATTTCTGAGCTTTAATGAAGATTTTTATAAAATGAAACCTAACAAACTATAAAAATCTGTTAGGTTCACTAAAATAGAATTAATTTTTCAGATGGAATCCTTTAAGTCAAAATAGTTTGCAAAAAACATCAACAATTAAATCTTCATCACTATAAAAAATCTACTCAATAATAATTTTCACATTCTGTGATTGGTTTTTCAAATTTTGACAATGAACAAAATAAACGCCTTTTTCTAAACTAGTTAAATCCATTTCGTTTTGATGTTGAGTGGTAGTTGTACAATATACCTGTTTACCTAGAACATTGTAAACAGTAATTTTCAACTCTTCATTAGTGTGAATTATAAATTTTCCAGTTGAAGGATTTGGTGATAATGAAATTTTAATAATATTCTCAACATCTGTAACTGATAAAGTACCACAATTTCCCGAAACTTCTTCATCACCTGCAATGGAACCCCAACCTTTTGTAGTAATCAAAAAATCACGTGCTGAAACAGCATTACTACCATATTGTCGATTACTTCCATCATTCATTCCAACTTCCTCTAGTCCCACCCAATCATTAGGCATCTCTGGATTATTTGCCCATCCTATCAATGTTGATGAATAATTATAACAGTCCATACCGCTATTTAGAAACATTTTAGCAATAGCCCTATAATCACTATTGGAATGCGAATCTTTTAAATTCCAATTACCCAAATTTTGATTAAATTGTGTAGCGTTTTCAAACATAGATTGCATCGTGTGAACTTTTGAAACATTCCAATTCCCTATGTTTTGATTAAATGAAATTGCTCCTTTAAACATTGAATCCATAAATAAGACATTTGATGTGTTCCAAGTATTCAGTGGTTGATTAAACGATGTAGCTTCTGCAAACATACTACTCATAAACTGAACACTGGAAAGATTCCAATTATTAATTCCTTGATTGAATGAGGTAGCTCTTTCAAACATAAAGCTCATATTAGTAACATTTGAAGTATTCCATCCATTTAAATTTTGATTAAATGAGGTAGCACCATAAAACATAGAATCCATATTTGTAACACTTTGTGTGTTCCAATTTCCAATAGATTGATTAAAAGATTGGGCTCTAAAAAACATATAACTCATATTGGATACTTTTACGGTATTCCAATTCCCAATAGGTTCATTAAACAAAATTGCTCCTGAAAACATACTTTTCATATTTTCTACATTAGCAGTGTTCCAATTCCCAATATTTTGATTAAATGAAGTAGCCATATTAAACATTGCTTCCATATTTACGACATTAGAAGTGTTCCAGTTTCCTATGTTTTGATTAAATGAACTTGCCCATGAAAACATCTCTATCATATTAGTTACATTTGAAGTGTTCCAATTTCCTATATTTTGATTAAAAGCTTCTGCACCTGCAAACATTCCTCTCATATTAGTCACACTAGAGGTATTCCAATCATTCATACTTTCGTTTCCGTCAAATAATTTACAACCGCGAAACATACCAGCCATACTGGTAACTTGAGATAAATTAGGCAATGATGTTGCAGTATATTTAAGATTTATACAACCCAAAAAAGCACCTTCCATACTTTTCCATTCAATGTTTCCCCAATTTTCTATACGAATTATTTTGAATGTCTGAAAATAAGCATCTGGTTTACCAAAACATATCCTAGGAAAATCGCCAGAAATTGCGACACGATAAATCCCAGGTGTTACAGAGACGCCAACATCACCAGTAATGTGTTCTAAAATACCAGAGTCTGATCCTCCATCAATCTTTTGCCAAGAAATTTGATAATCATAACCGTCTCCTAAAGTAGGAATTGTAAAACTGGAATCGTTTGTAACATCCCAAACAGTAACAAAACTATTTTGAGCATTAAGACTCAATGATATTAGTAGAATAAAAATTATACCTACTAAATTTAATTTACTTGTTTTCTTCATAAGGCTATTATTTTATCATAATTAAACTAAGGCTTAGAATAAATTTATCTAAGCCTTAATCATTTAAAAAAATGTAAATGATTTATGTTGTTAGAAAACTACTTCTTTATCAATTGGATTTTCTCAATTTTTCCATTTGTTTTCACCTCAGCAAAATAATTCCCTTTGGGTAAATGAGATACATCGATAGTGCTTTTATAATCGTTAATGCTTTTTTGTAAAACAATTTCTCCTGAGTTAGAAAATATAGTAATCTCATCGATAATAAATGAATGAGTCAATAGTAGTTCATTATCCATAGGATTAGGATAAAGTATTAAATCTTTTGAATCAAAATCATTTTGCACCTGATTCCTTGTTAAAGATATTTTACCGCTTGGCAATGTTCGTATCGTTCTTCCTATAGTACATCCATTAGAATCACGAACGGTAAAACCATAATTTGTATCTGGATTCAAATTAGTAAACAAAGAGTTGCTATTATAAAACCCGTCAGTTCTTTTGTACAAATAAGGCGGCACTCCTCCAGTAACATTTAATTGGACTGAATTTGAAGTCACATCTGTATTCAAAACTAAAGGCAAAGGAGGTACAGCGATTGAAAAATAATAAGTATCCTCTAGGCGAGTTGGTCCTATTGGTCCAAATTCAACTGCATATCTAATTTCAATTTTATGATTCCCTATAGCAACTCCATTAAAAGTATAACCTTGCCCTCCTGTTAATTGAGGTGAAACGGTCGTATTGTCTAATATTAACTTATAATTACTTTGAGCATAAGACGGAATTTGAACTCTAACAGATCCAAACTGTTGATCTGCACATAAAGGATTTTTTGGCGTTAGCGTTATCCTAGGTACACCATTGGGAATATTAATAACAATATATTTGGATAAATCACTTTTATTTCCATTATGATCTTCAGCTTGAAGCGCAAACCTAAAATATCCTCCTTCTAATGCATACCAAGCATTATCAAAGTAAATAGTATAACTATTCGTTGTTGAATATTTATCAGAACCTCCCCAAACCGTTTGTGAAGTCCAAATAGGATATCCTTTTACACTACCTGAATCATCAGTACTTGGATCCCAAGCAATTTTTACTCGATAATGATCTAATGACACAATACGTAAACCCGTTGGAACTGAAGGAGGTGTATTATCTATTGCTACTTTATTATTACTTTCTAATCTAGTAGCGTTATTTTTAGCTTTTGCTAAATTTATATTGCTAGAAATAAGTGCTAACAATATACATATAATGATTTTTTTCATTTTTATAAAATATCTAATTATAAGGAATTAATTTTTGATTATTATTTGTTTGGCAAAAATAGAGTCAATCAAAACTGAGCAGATTTTTTTTAGAAATAGTCTATTTTACTAATTCATTTAATTTCGCTTCTAATGCCTTAATTCGTTTTTCTTGATTAATGATATACAGCGTTAATTCTTCTATTTTTTCTTGTTGAATTCTTGAAATATCACCAATTTCAATACCTTGCTCACTAACTTGTTTTGCTGATGGAACATTAGGTAAATGACCATTTTTGTTTATAAATGTTTCTACTTCTTCAAGAGATTTTAGTTTGTAATCATTTTTAAATACATAATCAGCCCAATTTGCAACTCCACTTATTCTCACTTGTTCAGTTAAAACTCCTCCCTTAACAAACAAACCGTATTTACTAACATCTGCACCATTCACATTTGTAGGAGCATCACCTTGACCTATTAAAACATTTCCTTGTATTCTTAAGTTACTATTATTCCCTGTAACTACAATCCCTCCATTATGTATATGAAATTTATCTTGAGGATTATTAGTACCTAATCCTAGTCTGCCATTGTATTTTAAACGCATAAGTTCTGTAGCAAATCCATCATTTTCATTGATAACACTCCCGAAAGCTACATCAGCCATAACTCCCGTTTTAATGCTCAATTGTCCTGCGACAGCATCTTTGATAAAAAAATTATCCGAAGTTGACAAACCTATTATCGTATTAAACTTACCTCGAGGCTGATTCTCTGCATTTGAAAAAACAATATGAGGAAGCATTCCTGAGATTCTAAAATCAGCAAATGAATTTGAATGAATTTGAAAGGTTGATATAGGATTAATGGTACCTAATCCTAATCGCCCAGTTGCTCCATTAAAGAAAAAAGCATTATTATTTCCTTGAAAATTGATTGTTTTTTCATTTACTCCAATTGTTCTATTAGAATTTAACACACCATTACTAGTGTAAATAGTAGGAAATGTTTCAGTTTGTGCGCTAACAGCACAGATTTTTAATATACCTACTACAGAAAAAGTAAGTATCAATTTTAACTTGTTTGATTTCATGATGATTGATGTTAATTTATTAAATATTTTATTGTTTTAATTGTACTATCTTCTAGTTCAAGATGGATAATATACAGCCCTGGTTTTAAGGATTGTAGATTCAAGTTTATTTTTTCAGAATTCTCTAAAGTTTGAGTAAACATTTTCATACCTGTCGAATCATACACAGAATAACTCTTTGTTTTGACAGAGATTTGCTCTGTTTGAAGAATTTGCTTTGAAGTTACAAACGGATCATGCCCTCCTGTTGAATTAGGTCTTATCACTGTTCCTCCTTTATCAAAAAGCATTATTTCTGGAATAGAATGATTACTATCTGTAGGAAGTAAAATAATACTCGTGGAATCATTAGGTGCAATAAGTGTATTCTCAAATATGTATTGTCCCTTGATAGCTACATCATTATTCGTTTGATTAATAAAAGTATAGTTAAAGGCATTTCCTTTTACATACATATTAATCTCCGCTTCCTTAATTATGATTTCTTTATAGGGGGAAGATTCTGTTACTTGTTGTGCTTGCATCACAAAAGGAACACAACAAAGTGAAAAAAATAATATAACTCTTTTTTTCATAAGATATTTTTTTAGTTTATTTTGTAATTGACTCTTATTTTGCCGTTGTAAAATTAGTTTTTGATATTTTATTGCCCAATACCTAAAAACTGGTATTTTAGAACCGAGTTTTCAAGAATCTTAGTTGCTTATTATTAACCATTTAGAAATGAATAAAAAAATCATAATCTATTTCTTTCTTTTTTCGCTCACATCATTTTCTCAAGATAGGAAAGAAAAAATAGAGCATTTAATAGAGCAATTTAATCGAACAGTAGGAATACAAAATGATTCGGCTTATTATTATATTACTAAGGCTTATGCTTTCGGTCAAAAATCAGCCAATGATTCTTTGATAGCTTCTACTACTTATAAACTCGGACATTATTATTTTACTGTTCATCAAGAAGCAAATGCCATTCGGTTTTTAAATCTTTCTATCAAACATTCTTTAAAATCTTCTTACTTTGAATATCATTGCAAGTCAAATAATTACTTAGGAATCATTGCTTCTCAAAATGGCGATTTTAATAAAGCACTTTCTTTTTATCTTAAAGCATTAAAAATTTCTGAAAATCAAAATTCTTTATCACAAATACATTGTGCCATATTAAATAATCTTGGCAATCTATATATTCAACAAAAAGACACCATAAAGGCAATTAACTACTATAAAAAGAATATAGGATTATCTAAACATCATTCTTTACAAAATGAACTAATGAACGGATATATAAGTTTAGCCATAGTAGAATCTTCAAGAAACAAGCCTTTTTCTATTGAAAACTATAAGAAAGCCTTAGACATTTCAAAAAAGACTAATGACTTGGTTACCCAGTTTACGTTGCACATTAACTTAAGTGATTTATATCTTGGCCCTGACAAACCGGAGGAACTCAAACAATGCTTTTACCATTTAACCGAAGCTCAAAAACTCCAAAAAATTATTAACGATTCATCATTGCTATTTTATATCTATTTCAATTTAGGTGGATATCATTTCAATAATAAAAATTTTGAAGAAGCTATCAAAAACTACAACAAAGCTTTACAACTAGTTGATAAAGGTTATGGAGCCGAACAAAAAATGAATTTATACAAATCTATTTCCAAAGCATACTTTAAGTTTAAAAATTTCGAAAAAGCCTATATTTATAAAGAGTTACATCAAAAACTTTCAGATAGTTTATTCACTATTGAAAAGAATAAAACTTTCAACGAAATACAAACCAAGTTTGACGTAGATAAAAAGAACTTAAAAATTACAGTTCTACAAAAAGAAAAAGCTATTGAAGTTGAAAAATCAAAAAACAAATTTAAGATTATGATTTTGCTAGTCATTGTTTTGATTACTATCATTTATCTTTTATACCATAAAAATAAAACGCAAAAAATACTTCAAGAAAAAGAAAGACAAAAACTGCAACAAGAAAAAGAAATTAAAAGAATATTAGGTCAACTAGAAGGAGAAGAAAAAGAAAGAAACAGAATTGCAAAAGAAATTCACGATGGTTTAGGTGGGAAATTGGCATCTATAAAAATGGAACTTAATCTAATAAACAAGCAGCTTTCTAACTCTAAATTAAACCTAATAATTGAAACTGTAACAGAAACCTTTTCTGAGTTACGCGCCATTTCTCATAATTTAAGTTCCCATCATATAGCCAATCATACATTAGTAGAATTACTATATAATATTAGAAATGAATATCAAAATAATTCCATTTTAGATATAGAAGTAGCTATTTATCCTGAGGAACTTGTTAATACTTTCCCATTTATCATCAAAAATAATCTTTACAGAATAATACAAGAATTACTAAATAATATCGTTAAACATTCAGGATCAAAAGAAGCAACAATCAATTTGACTGTTTCCGATGAAGAAATCATTTTATTAGTAGAAGATTACGGAATTGGTTTTGAAAACCAAAAAACTCAGGGAATAGGATTGCAAAACATCAATGAGCGCATTTCATTATTAAACGGAACAATAAATATAGATACAGTCCTTAGAAGAGGAACAACAATTTCAGTATTTATTCCCTATAAATAAACCAAAAAAATTAATACCAAATAGAATTCTACTGATATGAACAAAATAAAAATAGCCATAGTCGATGATCATAAAATGTTTACTGACGGACTACGTTCGGTGTTTATGGAATCGAACATATATGAGATTTTATTTGTAGCCAACAATGCACAGGAAGCATTAATAGCACTAAGCAAAAATGATTTACCAGATCTTATAATTTCAGATATTTCAATGCCTGAAATGAACGGGTTTGAGTTTATAAAAATAGTAAAAGAGACCTATTCAGAAATTAAAGTATTAGTAATAAGTATGTTTGATACATTTTATTCAAATGATCAAATTGATGGTTATTTGCTTAAAGATGCTAGTACAGAAACCATTTTTGAAGCTATACAATCCATCGTAATTAACAATAAAAAATATTTTTCTCCTGAAGTAAAAATTGTAAAAATTGATACGGAAAATCAAAAAAATATTCTGACTAGTAGGGAAAAAGAAATTATTCAATTAATTGCACAAGAATACACCTCCGACGAAATTGCTGAAAAGCTTTTTCTAAGTAAACTTACTGTTGAAACACATCGCAAAAATATTTTAATAAAACTCCAAGTTAAAAATGTGGCGGGACTTATAAAAAAAGCAATCATTATGGGAATTGTTAAATAGATTAGAATACAAAATTTGGGGTTGTGTTTAAACTAATTTTAATACTACTCAAAGTAAACCTCTTCGATATACCTCTTCTATTTTACACTTTAGTAAAGCAATCAATTCTGGTTGCATATAATCATACTCATCAGGAATATACAAGCAAACAATCTTTTTGGTTTCATACACTTTAGGATAATGCTTGCGAATAAAATTTCGGTGGTGGCGTTCCATCACTATAATACTATCCGCCCAGTCCAGCAATTCTTGTGTAAGCACCACTTGAGCACTCGCATCTGTCCCAGCCGATAATACTTCAAAACGGGTATCGTCTTGGTAAATCGTATGTGCGGTGGCACTTCGCATTCGGTTGATGGTGCAGATGAAGAGGAGTTTGAGCATTTTTAATAAAAAAAATAACTAACAGATTTTCAAAAATCTGTTAGTTTAAAAATAAACTTTATTGCAACTGCAAAATAAAAATTCAATTCAATGCTTATCTTGAAAAGTATTTTAAAAAATTTAAAATCTACTTTTTGAAATTATAAACCACTTTTGCCATTAGGATTAAAATCACACAAAATCCTAACGTTGCTATACTATATAACATAACAAAGTTGGTAGCAACAGAAGGGATAAAACTACCTTCTTTGAATGACTTAAAAAATAACAATTGTGCTTTTTCTTCTCTAAAAATTTTAGGATAAAAATACAATCTTAATTTTTTATGGTAATTGAAAGTAGCTCTTTTGTAGGACTCATATTCAAGAATACTTGTCCCTGACAAATCATCAAAAACAAATTGCATTTGTTGCAATGGATTTATAATAGCCAATCTTCTTGCTAGTTTATCTCTTGAATGAATCATTTCATCTTTTTTTATAGAAATATTTCTTGATTCACTATCACCTGCATTTTGCATTGCATAATACCACAACCAGCTAAATGTTTTATTAGGAAGTTTAAATTGAGCATATTGAGGGTATTCTTGATAAAACTTTTGTAAAGTAGCTGATTTATCTGTATCCCATTTTTTATGATAGCCATCCCGTTGTTGTATAAATGTTTGATAAGAATATATATCCTTATGTTTCGTT
>JASGCW010000027.1:34838-47402 GCA_030053945.1 Limnohabitans sp. | reverse complement strand
AATTGGCATTATCTCGCTTTTGCTCTTATCTTGCTAAAAGTTTAAATGAGTTCATTTACAATAAGGCTTCCTATCTGGTCTATGATATATTCTATAACAATAGCAGATTTTTTATCGCCTGCTTTGTTCATATAGGCTCCTATACAATAATCACCTCCAAGTAAGTTTTCAAAGCATTTATCGAGTTTTAGTGAAATATTTGCACCTATCCCAACAAAAGATTTTACCTTTTCTTTAGTGTCTGAGCCTTTAAATAATGCCCAAATAATTTTATTAGTATCTCCTTTATAGTCGTCAACTTTTAATTTTAAAATAGTGTTTGAGTTGATAAAAGATGTAGGTAATTGATAATAGCTTGCATTTACTGGAGCTAATTCTTTTATAAAAATATTTCCCTTCAGGTTTCTCGGCTACAGGAACAGTTATTACTATACTATTTACAGCATTATCTTTGCTTACTGGTGCTATTTTCCACTGGGAAGAGATATTTTGAATTTGATTATTAACAATCCATTATAGCCTGCATCTAATCAATTTCAAATAGATTGCTTACTATTTTAAACCTAACTTTTTTAAGATTTATAAAATGTCTCAATTGCCCTTTATTTAATTTATATGTTCTATTGAATAATCAATATTCAGTCTGTTTTTATAGTTTAAAAAACTCCTATAAAGCTTTAAATTCAATTCAACTTAAATTTGAGTTCAATATTTACCCTTCCTCAACCTCAACCCTGCGAAGAAACAAAAACAAGTAACACAATAATGATAATAGCAATAATAATAGCTACGGTAACTTTAGTAGCCGAAATAGGCTTGTCACCATAAATTTTTGCCGTTTGTCCGTTGATGATAAATGAATAGTTTTTACCCTTAAACAAATACTGACAATACCATATAGGTAAAATGATATGCTTATAACTTTCGTTTGAAAAAGTGGTACTAACCTGCAAATCACTATAGGTGTCGTCTCGTAAATAATCGGCAGACATTGCCGTTACCACTTCTGATACCCTTTCCTTGTATAAATTGTAACTCGATTCCATTTTACTTTGATAGGTTTTTGCATTCCAACCCAGTAAATAAATATCATTCATAGGAACCAACTGATCTAGATGATAGGGATAAATTTCGTCTATTAAACTTTGAGGAATTTCGTCATTATCAGTAATCAACACATCGTTAGACAAATGCGTAAATTCACCCTCTCTATAATGCCAACGGGTTCTGCGCACGCTTCTAGATTGTTCTTTACCATTAGCATCTGTATAATATTCGGTTTCATAATAATAGGTACCCGCTTGTCCGCTCCATTTGTTAAAGGTAGCACAATCAAAGGTCCAAAAAGGGATGTAAACTCCTTTAAGGTGCTCTAGCAGGGATAATTTTTTTAAATCGGAATCATTCCAAAATCCCTTGCCTATCCATTCATTAAAAGCGCTTATCGCTTTTTCTTTTGAAACAGCAAAAGGGATAATGCCTTGCGGACTTACTTTTTTTTCTTGATAAGCTAATGTGTTTACAACGTTGTTTCCACAATTTTCACATTCAAAAAAAGATACTTCAGACGAAACAGTATTTACTTTACCACATTTAGAACAAGAATAATCCAGTTGATAACTGTCTTTTTCTTCTTGAAACATTAATGTCTTAAAACTGTGAATGTCAATTTCTTTTATCAGTGTTTTTTCTATGTTGATAGGAAAAACCGAATTGCAATGCAAACAACTCAACGCCGACTTAGCTGCATCGTAATTGAGTTCTGAATTGCAATTAGGACAAGGAAATTCTTTTAATTGACTCATTACAATTTGCTTAAAATTTCTTGTTTTTTAGCGTTAAATTCTTCTTCGGTTAGTAAACCGCTATTTTTTAATTCACCTAATTGTTTTAATACTTCTAAAAGTTCTGTTTTGTTCGTACCACTAGTATTGTTTAGCGTTTGTTGCCCCATCATATTGTTTAGCAAAATCCCAGTTCCTACCGCACCAGCTGCGCCATCATTCTCGGCCATTTTTTCTATGGCGATACCACTTTGCATTTGGTTAAACTCATTCAAGTTGCCTTTCAAAATATTGAGTTCGGTTTTTTTGTCAATCATTTTTTCTACCTCTTCAGGAAGCGAAACACTCTCTATGTAAAAATACGTAAGTTCAAAACCGAAAATATCCATTTCCTGTTGTAAAATAGGTTTGATGATGTTCCCAACTTCGGTAAATTTTGCAGCCAATTCAAAAACCGAGATATTCGCTTTTGCCAGCCCCTCAGCTAGTTTGCTCGAAATGCTATTGCGTAAGGTTTCCTCTATAGTATCAATTTTTACATACGGATGCGTTCCTGAAAACTGTGTGATTACCTGTTTCAAATCCTTTATTTTGATTGCAAAACTTCCAAAAGATTTTAATCGCACTTGTCCTAACTGGCTATCTTGAAGTAAAACCGCCCCAGAAGTTCCCCATTTAAGATTAGTAAACTGCTTTGTATTAGCAAAATACACATCTACCTTAAACGGACTTTCAAAACCATATTTCCACGATTTTAAGGTAGTGGTAATAGGCATATTGTTAGTCGTCAGGCTATACTTACCAGATTCATACACATCACCAAATTCGCCTTCATTAATAAGTACCGCTACTTGACTTTCCCTAACCGTAAGTTGCGCCCCATTTTTTATATTATTCCCTTTGTCCTGGAATTTCCAAATAAGGGTGTCGGAAGTAGTATCTACCCAGTCGATTACTTCTATAAATTCGTTTGTGATAAAATCAAATAGTCCCATAGTTTTTGTTATTAAATTACATTATCGTGAACTGTACTTTTTTATAAACTCTCTTATATTCATTTTCTCTCTTTTCCCATTTATTTCAAATTTCAAAATCTCTGCATCATCATCATCACGTTGTATATCGGAAAAAATAAGTGGCACAACTTCTTTTCCTTTATCATTGATGATGCCACAAATATATACACTCTGATTTTCTTTAGGTCTAGCTCCCACAATATAATAATTATTTATATTATAAAAAGGCTTCATAAATTCATACTTAAACGGTGTCAAAGGTTTTAAATTTTTATCTAAAAGCGCTATTTCGTAATTCTTATTTTGAGCTTCAAACAACATAGGAAAAGTTAAATATGAAGAAAGTTCATCTCCAACTTGATGTATCCGAGTTATACCCGTAACAGGTAATTTTTTAAAATTCAAATCGTAAAAGACTACATTATTTTCTTCACTTGCTGCAATGATATTACCATATTTTGAAATTCGTTTATATTTAAAATCAATAATAACATCATCAGGAGTTTTAAGGATTCCATAAAGAATATTTTCACCTATTTTTTTCCCTACTATATCATAACCTGGTTTAATGTTATCATCATAATAAACATAATCCTCAGATAATCTAACCAGTTCCTTATCCTTAACATCATACCAAAATAATTTTTCATTTTCCGAGAAAAAATAATTTCCTAAAGGTGTTAATTTTTCAAAATTTGCCGAAACTAATATCGACCCGCCTTTATCAACTAAACCATATTTTGAATTGTATTTTGAATCAAATTCCTTAAAAACATTTATGGGACATGTACTAGCCTGATATTCATTGTTTAAAAATTTTACGTACTTAACTTTACGCAAACTTTTTATATCTTTTGCTAGATAAATAATTATGTTATCTATAGTATCAAGAAAATCAACTTCAATGCTTGATTTGCTACTTGTTAGCACTTTTTTACCTGTCTCAACTATATTTCTATGTAAACTAGCTTCGGTAAATGAATCTTTGTCCTTTTCCTTTTTATAATCATCAAATAACTTTTTTATACCCTCTCTAAACTCACTTAAATCATTTTTTACATTTATATGATTTTGTTTGATGCCATTTAAAAACCGTTTTGCTTTACTCTCATCTGTTTCGTTTAGAATTTTATCATAAATACTCTTCAAATCATTTAGCACCTTAATCTTTCCTTTATCGGTTTCAAGAATAGGATTAGAACTGTAAGCTGTACTAGACATTCTGAAACCTTTTGAATTATTAGCTTGAACTGCTATAATTTTCTTGTTCAATTCTGATGGAACTTCAAACTCGATAGTGTTTCCTTTTATCTTGTTGACTTGAATAAGTTGAGCATTGTGCTTAATACTTTTTTGATTTTTGTTAAATACAATCTTTTCTAAGGCTTGAGGTATATCTAATTTAATTTTAGTATAAATACTGTCTATTTGCTTTAGTTCTATTTTGTTTTCCTTAATTTCTTTACCAGAATGAAAGTATTTCATTTCTTCAATATCAATTTCAGATTCTAATTCCTCAAAAACAGTATCTTTA
The DNA here is from genome assembly GCA_030053945.1 of Limnohabitans sp. Classification (GTDB taxonomy): domain Bacteria; phylum Bacteroidota; class Bacteroidia; order Flavobacteriales; family Flavobacteriaceae; genus Flavobacterium. The sequence continues at coordinate 43,068 of JASGCW010000027.1, read as the reverse complement.
CCCTCAATTGAATAAACACGCTCATACTCACTTTTATAATCAATTGTAGAGACTCCACGGTCTTTTTCTTCGACTCTAGTATAAAATTCTTGTTCAAAATACAAATTATCACAATACCAATTAAAGACTTTTTCTAAACTTTGATTGTCATAATTAATCGAAAACTCATCAACCGACTTTTTTACTTCCTTAGTCTCACCTGAGGAGAAATGGGAGGAAAAAACACTCTCAAAATCGCTCTCTACTATAAGTGTGTCTATATACTTTTTATCCTCTATCAGTTGAGCTTTTATTTCAGGAAGCGATTTAGATTTCAAATGTTCAACATAATCATCAACTTCTACTATATTTTCAATTTTTTTAGTACACGAAATATGGAGTAGAAGTAAACCTATTAGTAGTAAAAAACTTTTTCTCATTTTATTATTCAACCAATACTTTACCAAAATTAGGGTCTATTTGTTTACGCCTTTTACGTGCTCTTTCCAGATCTTTATCATCAACTACTCTATCTCCTATGAAAATTTCAATATCTCTTCTATCATAATAGTGAGCACTTTCAAAGTCTTTATAAATTGTAAATCTCAGATTGAAAAAACTTGAAAAAGTATAAACTTCATCTAAGTTTAAAATCAAAAGTTCAATAGATTCAATTTCGCCATAACTATTATTAAACCTTGAAAACTGGTATAATTTGCCATTGATTTCCCAAATATCATAAGCTAGACTTATATCTACACCAGGATGATTATCCCTGCCATCTAAAGATTGTTTAGGTTCTCCCAATACTTTTTTGAGTTTTTTTAACTCATTATGATAATAATTATCATCTTTAACTCCTTTAGTTTGAAAAACACAGCCTACTACTTTTTTATTGGTATCTGTAATAAAGTCTGTATAGCTAAAATGTATATTCTTAAAATAAGCTACTGTATCAACGCACCTCTTCCATTTACTCCAGCCGTTCTCATCAATTTCTTTTTGAGTCATAAAATCATCCTCCTCTTTTGATTGTTCGATATACAAATAATCAGGATAATTTCTTTTTAAAGAGAAGTCTTTTTCACCAGGAGAAGAATCCATTCCAAAATTTTTTATTTTATAGCTACCCCATTTATTTTTTTCTATCAAACGTAACGAATCTTGATTTTTTGATGTTACATTATACACATCAATATCCTTATAATATTCCTGTATATCCAAATCATTGAAATCAATTTGCTCAATGTCTAAGAACGTCTTACCAGGTTTCAATATAAAATTTTCTTTTTTACAACTTGTAAAAAATACCACTAATACTAATACAACTATCCTCATCTTAATACACTTTAAACTCTGTTTCACCCTCTGGAATGTAGAAGTAACGATTGCAAAATAATGGACGCATACCCCCATCGTGGTTTACTCTAGCCCATAATGCCGTATTACCTCTATACCTATAATCCTCTGTATTTTGCATTAAAGTCACTAGTTTACCATCTGAAAAAAATTCTAGTTTGTAATCCTTAATAGGTTGCATTTGAAAAGTATCACTCTTATATGCACTTAACAATGTTTCCCACATATTTTTAATAGACTTTTCGTCTTGATATTTTGTAACAAATTGGTCTTTTAAATTTTCATAGGATAATTTGGCAATATTATCATACTCTTTATCTTGATAGATATTCCATACTTTTTGGTAAGCACTTAATAATTTAGCCTCAAGTTCTTTTTTATCCATTTTTCGCAAATCCTTTCCTTTTTCAAAGGCGGGGTGTATCTCATAAGGCACTTTTACCTCTATCTCAAAACTACCTTCATAATAGGTTTTACCAGCTCCTACAAACTTTTCTTCGCTGTATTTTTCGCTGATTTTTACTTTGTTCATTGGGGTTTTGTAATGAGAATAAATAACATCTGATGCATTTTCATTTTTTAAATCATAAGAGGTTAGAGTAATATCTAAATAAGATTCATCGATTAAAGTGTTATAAATATCATTGTCAACTTTGCCAACTGGATACATTTTAAATTTAACAATTGCCTTTCCTGACTTAAAAATTTTTGGATTAATTTCAAAAGCAGAACTGGAAGAAAAATATTCAAATTCTTTTCCAACTGGTATATCATTAACAAAAAACTCAAAAAAACTATAATTTGATTTATAACTAAGTTTATAAATTTTTTCCTCGTTGTAATGTTTTATACTTTTACATATTTCGTTTACAATATTGTTTGCATTTACTTCTGAATCTTTCATTTTTGTTTCTTTTTTTATACAACTTGCATTTATTAATACTGATATTAAAACTAAAATCACTTTTTCCATTATTATTCTTATTTGTTATGATTAAACATTTGTATTGTCATTAAGTCCATTTCAAATGGTTCTAAAAGTGTAAAAGGATGTGGTTTGCCATTATTAGTTTCACCTTCAATTTTTCCAAAAATATCACTTTCTAATCCGTAATTTCCATAATAAACACCTTTTAGTCCCGAAAAATATAAAGCTTGTTTAAAAAATATGCCTTTAGGTTTGTAATTCGGATTGCTTATATCAAAATCAACTCCATAAGAAATTTTCAATCCTAAAGCTCCACTGATTTCAATCTTTAAATTTCCTTCTATCTTATTTTGAAGACTAAATACTTTAAATTCATTTTCATATTTACCAACAATTTTTGCTTCAAACTTAATCTGAGGTTTCAATAATACTTCATTTTTATTTACAAAACCGTTACCTAACTGGTCTAAGATAGTAAATTCTCCTGTAAGGACATTTACAATAACATTATGCTCAAAACCTATTTCACCGTTTATAGTTATTTCACCATTTATTTTTACCCCTGTTTTTTTCTCGATTCCGTCTTTTATCTGGTCTTTTACTTTGTCTCGTATCTTGTCGTTGAGTTCTCCATTTAAATAATTGCGTAATTTCTCATTACCCGGTATGTTTATTTTGAGTTGTTTGAGTACGTCTGGGTCTGTTGGCAATACCGCTTTGTCTATTCCTAACTTACTATTAAGCATATCAGCAAGGTCAAATTCTTCTTTGACCTGAATGGCAAGTAATGGGTCTGCTTTTACATTAATCTCATATACCATTTCCACTCTACGGTCTAAACGCTGTTTATAATACATTCCTGCATTGATAGCAATAGAAGGTGGGATTATTTCAAACTCAGCACCTAGTTTTCTTTCTAGTTTTAGTTTTGAAGCCGTACCTTTTCTTAGTATTTTTTGTATTTTACCTAGCTTACCTCCTATATTTCTACCTCGTGTAAGGTATATGATAAGTATTTCGATAGCAATTTCTACTAATACAAATGTGTATATTGCAGCAGCAGCATACTTGGTATATTCAGTTTGAGTAATTAAGTTTACCTCTTTACCTTTTAATATTAAAGCTTCGCCTGCTTTTTCAATGTCACGGTCGTGTATTACGTGTGCAGCATATTTATAGTAATCAGCTTCTCCGAGTATATACTCTTCAATGGCATCTTGTAAAACATAATTAGAGGGCAAGAATTTTAATATTTTATACAAAAGTGTTTCTTTAAACTCTTTTACAACTGTTTGAATACCCGTTTCTAAATGTAAACTTTTATCGTGAAAAAAGTAATCGCCTTTTTCCTCAAAATTATATTGCAAATTGGCAATCCAAACTAGGTCAGGATACACCAGCATTTGTAAAGTAGGGTAGGTCTTGTCTGCAAAATAGGCACAGGTATTCAAAAGCGATATTTTTTAATACACTTTAAACTCTGTTTCGCCCTCTGGAATGTAGAAATAATCATAAAAATAAACCGCTCTTGTTCTTTCATCTATTTTATATTTACCCCACATAGCTGTTTTTCCTCTTAATCTTTTGTCTAAACTAGTCTGCATTAATACAACTAATTTACCATCTGCCAAAAATTGTAGTTTGTAATCTTTTAAAGGTTGCATTTCAAAAGAGTCGGTTTTTAATCCAGTTACTGTATTATCCCAACCCTCTTGTATTCCGTCTTTATTTTCATATGTTGCTATAAATTCATCTTTAAGTTTATCGAACGAAATTCGTGCAATATCATCATATTGTTTATTATTATACACCTGCCATACTTCTTGGTACTTCGCTAACAATTTTTGCTCTAAAACTTTTTTATCCATTTTGCGTAGATCCTGCATTTTATCAAATCCTTGCAATTGGTAGGGTACTGTTGCCTCAAAAGTAAAACTACCTTCATAATAAGTTTTGCCATGAGCAATAAATTTTTCTACCGTATTACCATACTGGTCTTTACTGGTGGTTACTGGAGTTTTGAATTTTTGATAAACAATGTCTTCTGCTTCTTTATTTTGCTTATCATAAGATTTTAATTGAAAACTTAAATAGGTATTTTCAGTAAATTTATCAATAGTAGGATTATCAGGTTCGGCAGGATACATTCTAAAAGTTAATTTTTGTGAACCACTCTTAAAAATGCACTGATTAATCTCAAAGGCTGATGCTGTTCTAGCCTCTCTAAATTGTTTAAAACAAGGTATATCATTAATAAATACTTCATAGTTACAATCAAAATTTTCATATCTGAATTTGTAAATTATTTCTGTATTATAATGCTTTACCTCTTTATTGATTTCTTCAACAATATTTTTAGCCGTAATATGCTGGTTTTGTGTAATCATAGTAACTTCCTTTTTTTGTGAACAGTTTTGTAAACTGATTAATACAATTAAATAAAATAGTTTTTTCATTGTTATTTTTCATTTGGGTTAAACAAATGTATTCTACCAAGAGTTATCTCATAAGGGTCTATTAAAGTAAATGGAATTGGCTTACCATTATTAGGTTTGTATTCTTCTTCATACTCTTCGTCTCCAACTCTAGCTTTACCTTTCACATTCCCTGTAAAAGTACCTTTTATCCCCGAAAACAAAAGCGTTTTTTCCATATAAAATCCCACTCCTACACCTACTGCAAAATGCGTTTTTAAAGCGGCTGCACCATTCATTTTTACAGCTATATGAGCTTCAAGTTTACTTTCAATTCCATAAAACTCGAATTCGTGTTCTAAATCTCCTTTTATTATCAGTTCAACCTGTACCTGCTCTTTAAAAACAACTTCTTGTTTAGCGGTATTTACAAAATTACCTAGATTGTCTATAATATCGTATTCTTGGGTCAAAGAATTAAATTTTACTTTTATATCGCAAGCAATATTAGCTGTTATGGTTACTTTTCCTTTTACAGAAATTATTTTGGCTTTACTAAGTATGTCTAAAACTTCGGCGGTGTTGTCTTTTACTACTTGGCTCTTCTTTTTCTTACCTGTTATTTCGTTATTGCTGGTTTGGAGCATATCTACCAAATCAAACTCTTGTTCGCAATTTATCTCTAGTAGCGGGTCGGCTTTTATTCCTGCTTCATAAACTACTGCCACACGCTTGTCCCATTGCTGGTAATAGTACATCCCTGCATAGATGGCAATACTGGCTGGGTTTATCTCAAGTCCATATTTATCTAAAATTTTTTTGACTTTCTTGGCTTTTTTGGCAATTTTCCGAATTTTACCTTTTAGATTTCTGCCTCTTGTTAAATAAATGATAACTAACTCTATAACTATCCCTAATGTTACTAAATATAACACGCCTAGGGCTGCGGCATACTTAGTATATTCTGTTTGAGTAATTAAGTTTACCTCTTTGCCTTTTAATACAAGGGCATCGCCTGCCTTTTCAATATCACGGTCGTGTATTACGTGTGCGCCATATAAAAACTTTTTAGTTTCTTCATATAGATATTTTACAATAACATTTTCCTCAATTTTATCTTCGGTATTCGTAACCCAATCGTCAGGAAGTATGCTTAACATTTTATAAAATGTGCTTTCTTTAAACTTCTTTAGTACAAGTTCTATCCCCTGCTCTAATTCTAACTTTTTATCGTGAAAAAAGTAATCGCCTTTTTCCTCAAAATTATATTGCAAGTTCGCTATCCAAACTAGGTCAGGATAAACAAGCATTTGTAAAGTCGGGTAGGTCTTGTCTGCAAAATAGGCGCAGGTATGCGTATTGATAGTATAAGGATTGCTTAGCGTAAGCTTAGGTATCAAATACTGGGCAAGATACAACAAAAAATGTGGTGCAAAATTAGCAGGTACGGTACTTGTAACTTTCATTTTTGCTTGGCTTCCTGGTACTATTCCCTTTTCGTCTTTGTTGATAATCTCAATTTCTTTTTTGTGCTTGTCGTGGTCGCGCATACACATTCTTGTATCGTGTCCTACTAAGGCTAAATCGATTCTTTTTTCTTTTAACGCACTTCCGGCAAGGGTTTGATAGATTATAGCGTTACTATCATACTCGTAATAGCTAAATTCTATTACGGTACGGCGGTTTTTTGAGTGTTGGGCTTCGGTGGTAGCTTTTACCGCATCACGTGCTTCTCCAAATCCTCTTGTTTTGATACGTTCGTCTTTTAAGCCTTTTTGTACAAAATAGTTTTTTACGCTGTCGGCTCGCTTTTCAGATAGGGTTTGGTTATAATCAAAACTTCCACGGTCGTCTGCGTGTCCCTCTAGCATCATATCTAAAAAAGGATTGTACAGCAAGAAGTCTAACAATATATCCATTATCTTTTTGGCATCGTCACGCAAATCATACCTGTCATACTCAAAATGTACTGTTTGTTTAACTCGCCTCAAAGTGCTTCGCTGTTTTACTAAATGGGTTTTCCCATCTTCAAAAATAGCAAAGGTTTCGCCTGTCTCGGTGAGTTGTATTTTGTTTAATTTACAAGCGTGGTAGTTTTTAAGATTTACGGCATTACTTCCTACTTTTAGAGCGGTGGTATTTTTGGGAGGTTCTGGATTTTGGTGTTTTTGTTCAGGTTTTATACGTAAAAATCGGGCGTGTATATCGTCGCCATTAGCATCTATCACATAGTTACCGTTAGACAATTTTACTTTTACATAAAACTCCATTACTTCTTTAGGAAACATATGTTTACCATACCAAGAAATAGTATTGTTAATTTCAACATTTATTTCGCCATCCATTACCTCAACGCCTACAATGGTTCTCGTAAGAGGGTCGGGTAACATTGTTTTATGGGCGTATATTTCAATAGTTACATTTCTAACACCATTTATCCCCTCTGTATCTAAATTCAGATAAACACGCTCCCCATACGCAAACTGCTTTTGTTTGCCAGCAGCCGTACCATCACTACTCACACACCATTTACTAGCAGTAATGCGGGGTGGGCAATAGCCTACAATGGCTAAACCTGTAAGGGCTGGTTTAGAGAATATTCTGTTCCCATCGTGGCTGGCATCAAGATAGTATTTAAAACCACATAACTTTTTAGGGATTTTTACTCCATAAAGCAGTTGTGCATTGACTGCTGTTTTTTTGAGAACGGCTTTACTTTCCTGTTCTTGCCACAACCATTGTATGTCTTGTTGCTTCTGTTTTGCGGTAGCCTCCTTTGTCCATTCGGCTTCAAACCAAATAAACTCATCAGGAGCAATAAGAAGACTCTTATTAGGAACCGATTTTTCTTTAAAAATCTTTCCCTTTACATAATGTATTTTTTTTATTCTTCCCGCCATAACTAATTGCTTTTTTGCTTTTCAATTACAGCAGTTTCTACACCCTTATGCGTTCTTTTTCTATGTGTATTCGCAATAGGATTTATCGCTTTTTGCTTTTTAGGCGTGGTGTTCTTGTCGTTTTGTTTACTTCCTTGTGTTTTTTGTCCGTGGTCGTCTATCGTAATACAATCAGGCGCACCCATAGGACAAGTAGCCTTGCTTTCTTCTGTTAGAATCTTACCCCCATTGCTTAAAGTAGTTTTTTCATAAAACTTGCTCCATTTATGAACAATACATTGGCATACTAAAAAATCACCACTCCCATTAGGTTGCTTCTTACATTTTCCAAAGGTGTTTTTTTCAAGAGTTTGCCCTATTTCTTTATCGGTAGCAATATATTTTGTATTGCCTTCTTTATCATTTGCGGTGTGCTTACTATGTGATTTAACCTTTAACTTATCCGTTTTAGGTTCTACACTAAAGATACACTTCACAGTTGCCCCATCAACCACTACGTGTTTTTCACTCATTTTTTTATTTTTAGTTAATTTATTTATTTCAAGTTTGTTGTTTGAATCTGTAATCTGTAATCTGTAAATTGTATAATGCTCTCTGTAAACTGCGACTGTAAACTGTAAACTGTAAACTGTAAACTGCGACTGTAAACT
>JASGCW010000027.1:0-34738 GCA_030053945.1 Limnohabitans sp. | reverse complement strand
GTAAACTGTAAACTGTAAACTGTAAACTGCGACTGTAAACTGCGACTGTAAACTGTAAACTGTAAACTGTAAACTGTAAACTGTAAACTGTAAACTGTAAACTGCGACTGTAAACTGCGACTGTAAACTGCGACTGTAAACTGAACACTGCGACTGAACACTGAACACTGCGACTGAACACTGAACACTGAACACTACCCCCCCAACAAACTCACCACCACCTTAACCTTTACAGGCATAGACAAAGCAATATCACAATTCACCCCCAATGATTTTATGCTATGCGTCACTGGCTCTAAAAAATAGTGCGCCTTATAATCTCCTTCTACCGCTGTACTAGCTTCATCATTTGCTACAAAACCCCCATCAAACTCCTCTAAACTTCTTTCGTCATTACAAACACCATTTACAGTAATCTTAATCAAATTGTCTTCATCCCATAATTCATTTATAGTATATTTTACTTGATAACTTACAGGAGTGCTATTTTCTAATAACGGAAAATCAATATTTCTTTCAAAAGAGTACTCTTTGAAATAGCAGTTATAAATACCCGAAAAATAGGATTTTAAAAACAAATCATTTTGTAAAGAATTGGTGAAATCATTTTCAGACATAAGATTAATTTCAGCATCGTTTAGTTTTTCATCAATCCAATCGCCTTCATAATCTTTATAAATTCTCTCTTTCGTTTGTGGCCATCGTTGCTTGATAGCTTCAAAATTAAGCACTTTTAGAAAATTACCATAGGTATCAACCAGCAATTCTAGCGGATAAAGATTATCCCCTATGAGTTGAGCAACTTCATCAGCAATAGTATCTGTTTCTACATCATTAATAAAGACAGGAGTTACTCTGTTAATATAACAAACAAAAGAGTCATTTTGTTTTTTAAACAGTAAATCCAGTTCAAATTTTATCACATCTTCCTCAATAAAATACATCACACCATAGCGTAAGGTATTAGTAGCAGGATAATGTTCTAGCTTGTAGTTTTCTCCTAAAGGAACTTTCAAACTAAGGTCGGTTATTTTATCAAAAATCCAATTATAAACATAAAACGATTGTATGTTACACTGTTCCTTTGATAAAATGAACTCCTCTTTCTTAGCGTATATATTATGAAAGTCTATAAGCTCCGACAATTGAATTCCTAGCCTTTGTGCTACTTCATCCAGATTATCATAATCCTTAATTTCAATAACTTTATAGTTGTTCATTGTTTAGTTTGTTGTGTGCAAAAATAGTAAAAAGTGATTATTGATTAGTGATTAGTAAATAGTGATTAGTGAAAAGTAAAAAGTGAAAAGTGGACGGTTGCTGAACGGGCACTGAGTGTCACACTGAGCCTGTCGAAGTGGCTCTCGAAGTGTCGCAGCACTGAACACTGTGACTGAGCACTGCGACTGAACACTGAACACTGAACACGCTTCTAAATTCATAAGTGTCAATTTAAAATTATAAGAAGGGTTTTCAAGTTTAAGGTTTCAAGTTCAATTTGAACACTAAAAACTACGACTGAGTACTGTGACTGAGCACTGAACACTGAACACTGCGACAGCGACTACCAATACTCAACAAACGAAGTTATCAGTCCGACAAACGATATAAAGATTCCGAAAAAGTTTGATACATCTGTCTTAGTATCTGCATAAACCATTTGTTCAACGAATAGTTTTAGCTCCTGTATAAAGAGCAATAAAAATAAGGCGGTGATTAAAGTTCCCATATGTTTTTTATTTTGTTTATTTTTGTTGTGATTCATAAGCAAATATAAATATCTATTTTTAGATAAAAAAATAATTTTAGATATAGTTTTGAAAAAAATATAATTCTTTAAAGTTTATAGATGAACTCAATAGGAGAAAGATTAACATATGCTATTAATATCAAAGGCTTAAACGCTAACAAAGTTAGTCTTATGACTAAGATACACGCAACTACTGTTAATAATTATATGAAAAATAAAGGGAAGCCTGATTTAATAAAATTAGAGAAAATATCTAAAATTATATGTGTTGATTTTGATTGGTTAATAAATGGAGGTGACATAATTAGAATATTTGATCAACATCCTCAAATTGAAGAAAAAAAATTAACCCTTATGGCAGACTACGCAACAGATACGTTACTAAATATAATATCAGAGCAAAAAAACATTATAGCTGAATTAAAGGAACAGCTTTCATTTTATAAAGATAGCATTGAGATAATGAAAAGTCTTAATAATATTACTAACTCTCAAATTAATGACATCCATAAAATAGTAACTAAAAATGCATTTCTTGCAGAAATGGAAGAAATAAAAGAATTATTAGAGAAAAATAAAAAAATATCTGAATTAAAAAAATAAACTGTTCACATCAAACTCTTTATAATGCTATCATAAAAACTATCTCTATCTTCATTATCGTCTTCTTGACCTTCTAATAATAATTGTGTAGCAATCTCGTGTAATTCTTCATAAGTGATTTCTCCAGCAATATATTTTTCCTTCGCTTCTTTAGCCAAGATAAGTAATTTTAGATATAAATTAGGATTATTTCTATTCACTTGATTATTTCCTTTTATCTCTTAAAATAATTTGCAACTCAATCATTGATTTTAAATAGTCTATTTGTTGAGTCTTTGATTTTTCATCTTTGATAGCTTTATTTATAACAATAATTAAAAGCGCAAACAAAATTGTAAAACCAAATGCTCCGATATTAAAATATTTGTATGAATTGTAATCATTACTAAAAAAAACCCAAGACAATTGTAATAGTTGTACATATACAACAAATAAGTAAGCTATTTTATAGGGTTTACTTTTAGTTAAAAAAGTACCTAATAGTAATATACTACTTATAGATTGTGAAATGCTGTATATAAAATTAGGTGTGTTAGAGTATCCAAAATTATTCGAAAACTCAATCCCAAATTTTTTAAAAATTAAATCATCAGCGATTAAAATAAATGCTGATGAAATAACTAATAATGAAATAAATATTCTGTTTTTCATTTTAAATTAAGGTGTTGGTCTTCCATTTCCTCTATCGTGATCTACTTCTGTCCTTGATAATTCCTGAATATAACTGCCAGAAGATGATTCTTGATTTACTTTGTCTTTCTCTTCCTGCGTCAAATTATTTTCTTTTCCAGTTAAATAATTCACCACATCTTCATACGTACACGAGGTACACACTGCCAGCATTCCTGCCAGCAAAAAAACTTTTTTCATAACTTATAATTTTAAATTGACTCTACTAAAATAAACAATCTTATATAAGTTTGAATTATTAAACACTTATTTATCCGTTTGTATAAATACAGTATTTGGGGATAAAAGTAACAAGAAATAAATTTTAACTGTTACGGTTTTTCCGTATAATTTGTTAATTTTTGTTTGAAAGTTTCAGGTTTCAGGTTTACCAAACTGAACACTGCGACTGAATACTGACACACTGATAACTCAACACCCATCACCCATCTTCCAACTCAAATTCTAAATTCACAAAAAGTGTGGCAAAAAAATTGAAATGAAAAAAAAATTACAAAACAGAGAAGCAAAAAAATCAAACAGAAAAAAATGCAACAGTAAAGCGAAGCAAAAAAATTAAAATAAAAAATTTGCAACGCTAAAGTGTGGCAAAATATTTGTGTAAATTTTTTTGTTACAACATTAATTTGATGAAAAAAGGAAACAATATAAAATCAATATTAGGACTAACTCAAGAAGAGGTTGCTACATTATTAGGTATTAGCCGTTCACAGTGGTCTATGTATGAAGTAGGTCAAAGAGATTTACCCAAGGCAGCTAAAATTAAGCTTGTCGAACTTTTGTCGTCTGCCAAAAAAGTAAAATCAAATAGCAAAACAGTAGCTAAAATAATTGCTACCGAAAAGAAAGAGACCATTCAGGAACTAGAGAAATCACTTCACATTTTAACTCATCAAATACAATTAGTGGAGCAAAAAATTACAGTTGCTACAAAAATACGTGAGCAAAGTTTTGCCGCATTACAATTCATAAACGAATTAAAACATTCTGACACTTATAATGATACTGATCTTGTATTAAGTACGATACAAAATAGGGTGGACAAGCAACTTAAAAAATACTCAGAAAAGTATTTGACACAATTATTATTGAAAAAAGAAACGTTACACTATCAATATATGTCTTTAACTGAAAAGTTAAAATCACTGTAACTATTCAGAGCAAGTTATATAAATAACAAAAAACAAATAACAAATAAATCTCAATATTTAAATGATTCAAAATTATGAAACTCTAAATTGTAATATTTTTTATGCCAAAGCTTCGGGATTCTCATTTATTAGCTGTATAGTTACAAATCCTTTAATAACGTAGCGCCCAATGATTTCGTATAGTTTTTAACGATAGTTTATGTTTTTTCTTACAAAACGTTAAACTTCTCCTAAATTCATTTGTAGCCTCTAATTTCGGCATTTTGTTTGTTATTTCTTACATAGCGTGTAACTGCTTAGAGTTAGTAGCAGGGATTCAAAGTTTTGAAAAGAAGAAGTTAGTAACTTTTTTATTTAGGTTCTATAGTATTGAAAATAACCTCACAGTACATTCTTCCCACTTCCTTCTTCCCTCCTTCCATCTCCTAGTAACTATCACCTATTGTATAACTATAAAATTTTAAAACAATGAATTATTCATTTAACAAAATAACACAAAAAGCAGATTGTGATGTGTTATTAACATGGGCAGAAAAAGAAAAAGCAGATTTAGCTTTCAAAAAAACTTCGGTAGAGCGACTTACCACAAATTACAGTAGTACCTCTGTAGAGATTGATGCTGTTTTGCAAGGAGTCTTGGCAGAAATTACAGCGGTAACAACCGTTATCAATGTACTACCTGATGGACCTACAAAAGAAGCAGAGGTAAAGCGCAAGGTGCGTTTAGAGTACAAAAAGTTTTTACTAGAAAACCGCAAAGAGAGTTATGGAACTGTGGCGTTGCTAGAAAAAGAGTTGGACTTGGAACGAATAAATAAGGAACTCACCGAAGTAGATGCTTTTATAACAGGTGTCAACGCCCATAAGGCTACCTTACCATAAGGAAATGAGAGTGTCAGTGATGACACTCTTTTTTTGTGGCTTCGAGAGCCTCAGCCACCTTCGAGAGCCTATGGTGATTGAGGTTCTCGAAATCACCAGAGGTACTCGAAATCACCTAACAGATTTATACAATAATCTAAGGATGTAAAGTTCTTTTCAAGAGAAATTTTAATAAAACCAACATTACAGATGGGTTATATGATTATTTTCAGAGCTAATTTCAATAAAATAAACAAGTGGTTTAGGTTATCTTAGCGTCTATTTGATATAAAATTAATTACAGTCATTATTGGGATATGATCTGAGATTGAGCGAGCTTTTTCTAAACTCTCAAAACTTTCATAAAATTTTATAGCTCTAGTATCTAGCACTTCTATCTTGTTAGTATCATACCAAATATTATCAAACTCAGAGGCTAAACATGTATCGTTGCTACAGCTTTTTTTTAGGGAGGTCTTCTGATTTTTAAAAACCGAATCGAAACCCATACTTTTTAAGGGATTAAAAACAGTATGTGATTGTGGACAATTGAAATCTCCAAGAAAAATAAGATTCAAATCTGGATATAATTGTGGTAAAAACTTAAAATATTTAATTTCTCTCTCAGGCTGTTTTTCTTTAGTAATAGCATGAAAATTAACTAAAGTAAACTCTTTTCCGTATGCCATAAAAGTGGCATAAAAAGGTTCTCTATCTATCTCTAATTTATACTTTTCTTCAAGCCAAGGTGTTTTTTTTATTTTGACTCTATGGGTTTTCCATAAAAAAGCATAGCGTTCTGTCTTATAGGAACTACTTGTAGTAGGATTACTAACTGTATAATCCCATCTAGCTCCTTTACGATTTAGTTCGTCTGCTAATTTTGCAATGGCTTGAACACCGCCATAACCAGCAACTACTTCTTGTATAGCAACTACATCATAATTGCGAACAGTATTTGCTATGAAATTTATATCTTCATCAGATTTAGATTTCCCAATATTTTCAATATTCCAAGAGCAAATAGTAATTTGCGCCTGAAGCTTTACTACAACAAAAAAGCATAAAATAAAAAATCTAAATAGTGTATTCATTATCAATCTTCCCAGCTACAAATAGTTAATCCTAATCCCTGAGCTTTACCTACTGTAGTTTTTACCACTTCATGATCACAGGATCTTAGACCTCTACAACTGGAAGAGTAATGATATCGTGCCGCTCCTGTATTCCCACAAATATAAACATACTTCTCATCACTTAAAAGAGATAGTTTTTTCTGTTCTTTCTTGCAAGCACTTAAATTACAGAATAAAGAAATTAGCAAATATTTAATTAGTATTCTCATTATCATTTTTTCCCAAATGTAAATGATGTTAAAAGTATTTTTTTACGGAAAACCGTAAAAGGGATGTTTATACAAAAGGTAAATTTATTGAAAAATAAGTATGTTAAAAAAAACCATTTTTATTGAGAACAAATCTTCTATTCTGACAAAAAACAATCAACTCATAATAAAAAGTGATATACGTGAAGGAGCTGTACCTATTGAAGATATCGGTTTTTTAGTTCTTGAAAACCAGGAGATTTACATAAGCCTTCCTGCACTAAATTCTTTAATTGAAAATAATTGTGCAGTAATTATTTGCAATGCAACACATTTACCTAACGGTATGTTCTTGAATCTAAACAGTCATCATATCCAACAAGAGATTTTCAAAGCCCAAATTGATGCTAGTTTACCATTAAAAAAACAACTTTGGCAACAAACAATTGTTGAAAAAATAACCAATCAAGGAATTTTATTAGAAAAAATAACTGGGAAGAAAAATCAATTCGCTTTTTTAGTTTCAAAAGTAGTAAGTGGAGATTCCACTAATATGGAAGCAGTTGCAGCTAGTCAATATTGGAAATCTTTTTTTGATACGCGCATAAGCGAACTGGCGAAGCAAACTAATTTTAAAAGAGAGCGCTTTGGCGATTATCCTAATAACTTCTTAAATTATGGCTATGCCTTATTACGAGCAGCTACTGCAAGAGCCTTATCAGGAAGCGGATTGTTGAACACCCTTGGCATTCATCATAAAAGTAAGTACAATGCTTTTGCTCTAGCTGATGATATTATGGAACCTTTTAGACCTATAGTAGATGAGTTAGTCTATTATTTGACACAAGAATTTGAAGAACAAGAACTAACCACCGCAATAAAAAAAGAATTGCTTCAAGTACTCACAAGGACTGTTTATTTTAAAGACGAGAAAAGTCCGCTAATGGTAGGTTTACAAAAAACAGCCAGTTCCTTACAGCAATGCTATAATGGCGAAAGGAAAAAAATTAAATACCCAAAATTATGGATTTAAATGGTTATCGGATTATGTGGCTATTTGTATTTTTTGATTTGCCTACAGATACTAAAAAAGATCGCAAAAATGCGTCTGGATTTAGAAATAATCTTCTAAAAGACGGATTCAGTATGATGCAATACTCTGTATATGTTCGTCATTGTGCCAGTAGTGAAAGTGCCGATGTACACGAAAAACGGATTCATAGGCTATTACCACCCCTGGGAAAAGTAAGTGTATTGCGAATAACCGACAAGCAGTTTGGCAATATTCAAAACTTTTGGGGCAAGGCCGAAGTAGCTAAACAACCTCAACCTACGCAATTAGAATTGTTTTAATTTGAATTAAAAAATAAATCCGCACCCCATTTATATGGATTTAAATCGATATAATTTGAAATATTTTGATATGCTTTTTCATTTCTTATGATATGATCATGAAATGAACGTTGCCAAGAGAAACCTAAAAAACCAATTTCATGTATCTTTTTTGAAGATGTTGTTTTCAATGCGCCAATTAAACTTGATACTGATTTAATTTTCACATCCCCATCTTTAACTTTTTTACTATCAATTTCTAAAATTAAATGTATATGATTAGGCATTACTACATAATTATGAATTTCAACATATGAATATTGATTTTCCAACCAATCAATTTGATTCTTTACAATATTCCCATATTTATTTAACCGCATAATCACTTTATCAGAATAATATTTTTGGGGATAATGATTTTCGGAATGATGATTTTCGGGATGATGATTTTCGGGATGATGATTTTCGGGATGATGATTTTCGGGATGATGTACGGACAGGTCGCGACCTGTCCCTTCGGTTACGGAAACAACATTTCCGAAACAACACAATCTATCATGAACGCAAATCGTGATAAAATATAAATTATCACTTGAATAATCGAAACCTATCATTCGATTTCTTTTTCTATTTTTCATGGCTTATACTTTTTAATAGGCTTATATAAAACAAATATGATGAAATTTTATTAATTACAAATAAAAAAATGCTTCAATCTTGCCTTATCACAACAAAAAAGAAGCATTTTTTTTAACGATATTTGAATTTAATCCTTTGATAATTAGAAGGTAACAAGCCAACTAATATCGTGTTTTCTAATCTTTAATCAAACCACAACACTTATCGATGTATTTGATAAACCACAGGAATATCGTGTTTTCTAATCTTTAATCAAACCACAACATTATCCAGTATATTTCATAAATAAAAATTAATATCGTGTTTTCTAATCTTTAATCAAACCACAACCAATGGCATTATTTTGATATGAATGATTATAATATCGTGTTTTCTAATCTTTAATCAAACCACAACTAGCCAAGAAGAACAACCTTCTGTATTTAAATATCGTGTTTTCTAATCTTTAATCAAACCACAACGCAGAATTAGATTTTTATCTTTTATCTGAAAATATCGTGTTTTCTAATCTTTAATCAAACCACAACATCCAGTATGATAATAGATGTTATTTCGCAAATATCGTGTTTTCTAATCTTTAATCAAACCACAACATTCAAGTACATCACCCTATATTCAAATATAATATCGTGTTTTCTAATCTTTAATCAAACCACAACTTTAATGCCGAACCTTTTTGATAATAGTATAATATCGTGTTTTCTAATCTTTAATCAAACCACAACGGAACTCCTCGCCTATTTTCAAACAATATCAATATCGTGTTTTCTAATCTTTAATCAAACCACAACTCCCCCTAAACCAATCACAACGGTCGGAAAAATATCGTGTTTTCTAATCTTTAATCAAACCACAACACATACCAAACGGATAAGGAAATTGCCACAAATATCGTGTTTTCTAATCTTTAATCAAACCACAACATATCGCTGGTGGTTTAGTCTTAGTTTTCAATATCGTGTTTTCTAATCTTTAATCAAACCACAACAACTTCACAGTTTATAACGGAACAACAGTTAATATCGTGTTTTCTAATCTTTAATCAAACCACAACGTTTATTAAATCCTCTTCGATTTTATTCCAAATATCGTGTTTTCTAATCTTTAATCAAACCACAACAATGAATTAATACCATTAATACTGTATTGTAATATCGTGTTTTCTAATCTTTAATCAAACCACAACTATTTGCGCGGTTACCATTTGGACGCTGGAATATCGTGTTTTCTAATCTTTAATCAAACCACAACACCGAAGCCATTGTTGCTGAATGGCTTGACAATATCGTGTTTTCTAATCTTTAATCAAACCACAACCAATTAACGCGAAGAACAACAAAACCGCCAAATATCGTGTTTTCTAATCTTTAATCAAACCACAACATTTAAACTCCAATAGAGATTTGAGTAAATAATATCGTGTTTTCTAATCTTTAATCAAACCACAACAGAAGCTGCTGAAAAGTTTGCTGAAAAATTAATATCGTGTTTTCTAATCTTTAATCAAACCACAACATATTCTCGTTTATGTCAGGCGCACTCGTCAATATCGTGTTTTCTAATCTTTAATCAAACCACAACTCAAAACAAAAACGATTATTCAGTAACTGTAATATCGTGTTTTCTAATCTTTAATCAAACCACAACTAACGGTCTTTTTTACCCTTTCCTTGAACAATATCGTGTTTTCTAATCTTTAATCAAACCACAACACAGCCAATCAAACTATGAATCTTTACGAAAATATCGTGTTTTCTAATCTTTAATCAAACCACAACAGTTATGTCTGAGTTTGCTTTAAGACTGGAATATCGTGTTTTCTAATCTTTAATCAAACCACAACTAAAATTCCAGATAATGCAAAAATCATTATAATATCGTGTTTTCTAATCTTTAATCAAACCACAACGTTACGTATCTTATTCCGCCTCCAGCGATAAATATCGTGTTTTCTAATCTTTAATCAAACCACAACCCAAATCCGTATTATTATCAAGAGCATTCGAATATCGTGTTTTCTAATCTTTAATCAAACCACAACGGTGGTATTCCTACATTTATATTCCCGCAAAATATCGTGTTTTCTAATCTTTAATCAAACCACAACTAATATTGGTGATGTTATTAACATTAATGGAATATCGTGTTTTCTAATCTTTAATCAAACCACAACAGTGTAAGGTCTAAATTATAAGAAATATTAAATATCGTGTTTTCTAATCTTTAATCAAACCACAACGGTGGTGGAGTAGTTGATTACTATAATTGAATATCGTGTTTTCTAATCTTTAATCAAACCACAACATAAGTACAGGATTAGTCCCTAAAACTAAAAATATCGTGTTTTCTAATCTTTAATCAAACCACAACTTAAAAACACAATTCAAAGCAGTTTGGGGAATATCGTGTTTTCTAATCTTTAATCAAACCACAACTCATATCTTACGACCCTCGTTTTAAAAATGAATATCGTGTTTTCTAATCTTTAATCAAACCACAACTTGGCATTGGCATTGAAAAGGTTGGTTTTAAATATCGTGTTTTCTAATCTTTAATCAAACCACAACTATGGCCTCTGACCCATCAAATGCAGTAGCAATATCGTGTTTTCTAATCTTTAATCAAACCACAACGTTCTACTTTAAATACAGAAAATCCAAAAGAATATCGTGTTTTCTAATCTTTAATCAAACCACAACAGCACATTTGTAACTTGTTCAATTCTCGCAAATATCGTGTTTTCTAATCTTTAATCAAACCACAACCATACTGACATACCTATGCATAATTAATTTAATATCGTGTTTTCTAATCTTTAATCAAACCACAACTAATTCGCCTGTATTATCGTCAACAAATACAATATCGTGTTTTCTAATCTTTAATCAAACCACAACTCTGCTCCAAAAGTTGTGCTGCTTCCTAAAAATATCGTGTTTTCTAATCTTTAATCAAACCACAACCCAGCTAAACAAATGAACTCAGAAACTGAAAATATCGTGTTTTCTAATCTTTAATCAAACCACAACATAATATTTACAAGCGTTTCAATTTCACCAATATCGTGTTTTCTAATCTTTAATCAAACCACAACAATGGTGATGATAACCATTATTTTAAATGTAATATCGTGTTTTCTAATCTTTAATCAAACCACAACAATGATTTTTCAAAGTCATCATCTAATATTAATATCGTGTTTTCTAATCTTTAATCAAACCACAACTGATTGGCACTCATTTTTCTGCGTGCGTGAATATCGTGTTTTCTAATCTTTAATCAAACCACAACGCTGTATCTACAACACCTTTTATAAAATCAAATATCGTGTTTTCTAATCTTTAATCAAACCACAACATACATTTCTTTAAACTCAATAGCTTTTAGAATATCGTGTTTTCTAATCTTTAATCAAACCACAACATTTGATGCCTTGCATCTTTTATTTGGGGAATATCGTGTTTTCTAATCTTTAATCAAACCACAACAATAAACTCGAATCTACTACCTCAAAAAAAAATATCGTGTTTTCTAATCTTTAATCAAACCACAACAAACAACTCACGGTTAGGAAAGACAATCCTAATATCGTGTTTTCTAATCTTTAATCAAACCACAACAAACCTTTTGAACTTTTAATTTGACCTTTTAATATCGTGTTTTCTAATCTTTAATCAAACCACAACCACCGTGAAAAAAAGAATTACCTGCTGTGTAATATCGTGTTTTCTAATCTTTAATCAAACCACAACAAGAAATTTTTATATAAATCAACATATGATAATATCGTGTTTTCTAATCTTTAATCAAACCACAACGAGTAAAAAGCATATTGAAAAAAAAAGGCTTAATATCGTGTTTTCTAATCTTTAATCAAACCACAACCTATAAAAGAAAATCCTGAAAGAAAAATGAAATATCGTGTTTTCTAATCTTTAATCAAACCACAACCTATCTCAAATAAAAACTACATTTTTTTGAAATATCGTGTTTTCTAATCTTTAATCAAACCACAACGTAGTAATTAAAGCGAGTGAGCCCTGTTTAATATCGTGTTTTCTAATCTTTAATCAAACCACAACCAAGGCGTTGGAGTATTTGCTCAAAAGCTGAATATCGTGTTTTCTAATCTTTAATCAAACCACAACGGACAAATGCCAACAATGCAAACAGGTAGCAATATCGTGTTTTCTAATCTTTAATCAAACCACAACGTAGGTTAACGGTTTAGTTCTTTCTTTAAAATATCGTGTTTTCTAATCTTTAATCAAACCACAACTGTTTTGGAGAAATCCCTACAATGTATAAAATATCGTGTTTTCTAATCTTTAATCAAACCACAACGCTACAAAAATAGATTTAGGTTCAATTTTAATATCGTGTTTTCTAATCTTTAATCAAACCACAACTTTAATGCTGAACCTTTTTGATAATAGTATAATATCGTGTTTTCTAATCTTTAATCAAACCACAACCGCCAATAATTTCCACATTGCGCGAGACCGAATATCGTGTTTTCTAATCTTTAATCAAACCACAACTCAAACCTTTTTGGACAGCTAAATCAAGCAAATATCGTGTTTTCTAATCTTTAATCAAACCACAACGTCATACTTTTTTTTGCTTACAAATATTTAAATATCGTGTTTTCTAATCTTTAATCAAACCACAACACCATTGTTGAAAGTACAACAAAAGAGTGGAATATCGTGTTTTCTAATCTTTAATCAAACCACAACGTAGTAATGTTATGATTAGTTTTTTCATAAATATCGTGTTTTCTAATCTTTAATCAAACCACAACAAATTAGATATCGTGTACATTACCATTGAAAATATCGTGTTTTCTAATCTTTAATCAAACCACAACATTTGATGCCTTTTATCAATAATTTGGGGGAATATCGTGTTTTCTAATCTTTAATCAAACCACAACAACGAGGTTTTCAACGTTATTCATTTCGATAATATCGTGTTTTCTAATCTTTAATCAAACCACAACCATCCCCACTTACATCTACTCTATTTTTATAATATCGTGTTTTCTAATCTTTAATCAAACCACAACAAGAGACAGATAATGTTTCTGAACTATTAGAATATCGTGTTTTCTAATCTTTAATCAATTATAATCACAAACACACCTATAACAAATATTAACTTGGTGTTTGTAAACCACAACTCACTAATAACATACTCAAATTCACATTCGAATATCGTGTTTTCTAATCTTTAATCAAACCACAACGGAAAAAGTTTTGATAATCGATTCAAAATAAATATCGTGTTTTCTAATCTTTAATCAAACCACAACAAAGAAATACAAACATTTAAAATTTTATACTTTATGTCAAAGAACTTTTTAATTTTAAAAGCAAAGAATATTTTTCAATATTGACTTTTACAAATGGAATGAAATTTCCCCTATTGTGTTAATTTTAAACTCTTTATTATTTAATAAAAAATTAAAGTTTGACATTGTTAATCTAAGCCATGGTAAAGGATTATCAAAATTAATTTGAGAGTTTTTTAAATTGTTATCGGACATAAATTTTACAATCGTTAATTCGTCTTTATTCATACTACTTTGTTGCATAGCAGTTTTATGATGTCTAAACTGAATTCTTCCGTCACTCTCAAAAGCTATTATTTTATATAATCTTTTATCTAATTCTTTTTTACCTATTTCAGATAATTCTATTCCATTTTCTTTATAAAACAATACTAAATCACCTTTTTTTACAATGTATTTTAAAGGCAACGAAGTTTTTAAATGTGTACTTGGTACTATTGGGTTTTCATTTTTCAAATCATTACTTCTTTTGAAATAATTACCAGCATCCATATAATTGAGCATTTCAAATGCGCGTTTAATATTTCCTTTCTTATCTATACCCTCGTAAATTGCCATAGCATAATTTTCATCATTTTGACCATACACTTTTTGCTTGTGCTCGTGTCTTGATTTAGATAAAGGGCTATGCACTTTAATTTCTAAAGGATTTTTAACAGACTTAGCAATTATTCTTACTTTCTTAATTGGTATCCCTACTAAACCTTTTTCAATATTTGGTTCACGCATCCAAATTGTAACACCTTCTTTGATTACAGCTACTTTTTTATTTTGAACCATTTTAAAGGTTATTAAAGTATTTGCTATAGCGTCTTGAATTTTTTGTCTTACCACATTGTCTATAATATTTTCCACGTCATTTTCCGATAGTTTTGATAATTCTTTTCTAACAACATAAAAAACAATCTCATTGCCTTTTATGTCTTTTTTAAGTATAAAAGCCCCCTTATTTGTATGCAACGGTTTTTTTGTTTCTATATCTATATCTGGTAGTTTTATAGCTCCATATGTTGTCTCTTGATGTAAAGATCCTCTTATTGTATCGCCCTGTTGTAGTATAGGTATTTTATTACCTTTTTCGTTAAGCTTATAAATTATTTTACTATTAGCATCCTTTTTAGGAATAGCTTTTCCATTTGCATTTCTTTCTATTTCGGCTACGTATTGTTTTTTGCCTCTTACACGAAGAATCTTTTTAGCTTGTTTTTTTACGTTATCTGGCGTAAAATGTGATACTAAAATTTCGGCTTCTATTTTTTCTATATCTTCTTTAAAGGTTTTCCAAGGCTTAGCTTCTTCTATTAAAGTTTTTGCTGCTTTTTTATCTTGTTCGTCTTCTAAACGCCACGCGTGAGCTAACAAATCATATTTGTCTTTAGGCATACATGCAATGGTAATCGCATCAATGGTATGATGGGTATGTTTACTCCTGTCTTTTTCCTTAAAGTGTTTTAGTCCATTTTCATCTATATAACTTTCTTGAATGCCCCATAGTTTTCTAAACTCGGCAACTGCGCCACCTTTTACACTTTCTACTCTTTTGAAATAGGATTTTAAATAGGCTTGCGCATATTTGGTTATAATACCTGTATCTGGAATTTGGCTGTTTTTAAAACCTACTTTAGGCTCTTCCCATGTAAAGCGGTCATATTTACCCTGAATATAGTCGCGTTTTAAAGTGAGGTAATGCCTTTTTCTTATGTTTTTATCTTTTGCCTCTTTTGTGGCTGCTGATTTTATAGATTTTGAAATGGTTTCAATTTGTCGAGTTAGATCCTCTGATTCTTTTTTCCAGTGTGCAATTCTAGGTAAAATTTCGTTGTAGTTTGATAACTCAATAGGCATTTTTTGCTTCTTTATATCTCTATTAAATCTTTGACTACAAAGGGTTTTGTTCATTTGCGAATTATCTTGTGAAATACTTCTAGGAATTGTATGTTCTATATCGTATGAAGGATTACTTCCTATAATGTTACAGATACTAATGTTTTTTCCTTCTTCGTATATTTCACATTTTCCTTGTTCTAACCAAAGCTGGTATCTTAAAATATCATCTTCGGTTGGGTTTACATCTTTATGGCATTCTTCTAAATATAGTTTTTTTATTTCTTTAATAGCTTCTTCTCTAAACTTTTTGTTTTCATTTTGAAAATCTTGTATCCCTTTTCTTTTGTTTGCATCGTTCAATTCACGAGCCATTTCAATATGAATGCGAGTGTCTTCATCTATTTGACCATTAGCTATTAGTGTGTTAAGGACTTTGCGTAATTGATGTAAAGCACGCATTGCCATAGGGTTTTTTATAGAAGTGGTCAGCGGACTGCCTAAAACTACTTTTTCATTGCCCTCTTTGTCTTTGATAATTTTCTTTTTGAATACTTCTATATCTGATGGATGATATAGTTTTTTTAACTTTTCGGGATGGTTGCAAAATATTTGTCCCTCTTCATTTTCGCCTTTAAGAAAAGCTTCAATTTTTTTATCAAGCCTAATTATTTTAATGAATTCTTGCTTTTTTAATTGGTCAATTAAAATAGGGAATAAGTCTTTAAATATTATTTCTTGTTCCTCTTCCTCAATAATAATATTTGCTTTATAAAATGGGACAAGCTTTTTTCTCAAATCAGCCTCAAAAAGCGATTCAGCTTCTTTAGAATAATGTACTTTTTTGCCTTCTTTGTCTTCAGTATTATATATTTTCAATAAGCCGTTAATAATTTCTAGCTTACTTTTTTCTAAAGTATATTCATCTACTAATTCAACTATTTTTGATTGAATGAATTTTTGTTGTTCTTTATCTTTCCAAATGTCTGCATCTACAATATTCTCAATATTTGCCATAAACACAGCGTGCGAATACAGTAGTCCTTGTTTGAGATAAGGTAGAATTTTTGCAATAGCTGCCAAACTAAGACTTGCAAAATCTTTTTTAAGTTTTGTTTTGCTAAATGCTTTAGCGTTTTTAGGTTCAAGTTTTAGTTTTTCGATAGCAAAATCATATAAATACGTATCTGAGGTAGCTACTGAAAGTAAGTGCCATAAAACTTTATAATCTACAGATTTTGTGACTTCTTCTTTTTTAGTATTATTAGTTTGATACTCGAAAGTTTTAATTTTCCAGTCTTTTCCTATTGCATTTTCTAAAGAAGCCGAAACCACACAAGCAGAAACACTATCTGTAGGTTTGTAATTAAACCAATAAAAAAACTCGTTTTTCTTAGAAGATTTGTAATAGCCAAAACTAGCTCCTTTTTCAACCAGTTCTTTTGCTAAAACCTCAAAATTAAAGTCACTTTTTCTGTAAAATTTCGGAACTAATTTTAATTTTTCTTCCAGTGTTAAGAAACGTAATGTCTTCGCGCTTTGTATGCCTATCTTTATGGTGTTTAAGTATGACCACATTCTAAATTCTTCATAATCTGGATGCGAAACAGCACATCGAGATTTGTTTTTTTCAAAAGAACATTTTCCTATTAATCCTTTTTGCGATTTTAGAGGTCTTTGAAAAAAAATAGCTCGGTATAAATCTTTGGCTAAACCCGTAAACTTTTTTTCGGGTAATTTTTCATTTGTATTGATCTCTTCAATTCCTTGTGTTTGACAAATTATAATAAACTCTTCTAGATAATGCTCTTCACGAGAAGTGTATTGGTTTCTTATTCTTTCTTTGTTATATAAACTAAAAAAATATTGTCCTAAGGTTTTAAAATTTCCATCAAGAATTGCTTGTGAAATATCTTTAATTTTTCCTTTTACTTTTCCTAAATCTTCTTTTTTATTGAGACGCGCAATAAGCTCTTGTTTACATGTTTCAATATCATTTGCATTCTTTTTTGTAATGGCTACTAATGAATTATACAAAGACTTTAGTTTTTTTTCTCCTTCATCTAAATCTTTTTTAAAACCACTTTTTTCTGTCTCATCTACAATTCCAAGATTAATATAATACTCTTTTAATTCGTTTAAGATCGCATTTGAACTATCTAAATCTTCAATTAAATTTTGAATTTGCGGGTTATGTTCTTCAAAAACACCTTTGGCTGATTGATCTAAGCGATTGCTCAAAAAACCTCTTCGTTGCGCTATATGGTATAAGGCTCTGCCTAACTCAAATAAAGTGACTTTTTGCTTACTGGCTTTGTCTCTAAAAAAATAAGGATTTATATTCTCATCTTCATTAGTTCGTAACCAATTAAGAAATTCAGGATTTAGAGGATATTCTTTGAAACCAGATTTTTTCCATTGTTCAACTTCTTCAACAGATAGAGGACACATTCCATTAATAGAGAGTACTTTTAAAGTTTCGTATTTTCTTAATTTTCGACGATATTTTATTTTACGAGCACTTCTGTAGGCTGTTCTTTCGGCAGCTCTAGATATTTCTTTTCCATTTTCAGATTTTACGCCTTCAGAGAAAATTCTAACTCCTTTATCTATGATTTGATTTACTCCTTCGTTTTCATCTTCTCTAATCGCCCATCCAATCGAGTTAGTCCCTAAGTCTAGACCTAAAATTTTTGCCATCGTGTTTTTAATTTGTTTAGTTTGTGGTTAAAATTAGAAAAAACATTTTTTATAAAAATGCGGAAAACCGTAAATACTTTACGAAAGTTTTTCCTAAATTCGCAACAGATAACATTATTCTAATCTTTAATCTTATCACAATAAGGCTATATGCCGTAGATGAAAGTCTTTAGTCCTGCTTCGGTGGGACTTTTTTGTATAAAAAAACACCTCTAAGAGGTGTTTAATAACTATTATTCAATTTTTAAATCTCTTCAAGAAATTTATAGATTAGTACTTAGACCATTCCAAATTTTTAAACCCACTTTCTTTTGCCCATTTACGCCAAACTGCTTCTAGAATTTCATTATCTCTTTGCCCAACAAGATGTTTATAGTTTTGTTGAATCAAATTTTTATCTCTCTCATGAGTTTCCATAATATGAAGAGTAATTAGCTTATTTTGATTACTTCTATAGGGCGGCAGCCCTAATTTATTGTCTATTTCCAAAGCTTTATTTACTTTAACGCTATTCTTGATGCAAAATTGACGAACTTTTTCAATCTCTTTTGTGCCAAAATAAAACTGGTTATTTGACTTTTTGTTCAAATATTCAAGATAGCCATCTGTAAATATGTAGATGTGATTATCAAATTTAATGAATGTAGTATCTATACCATTATTTAAACATTTATCTTGTTTTATTATGGTTTCATTTTCAGTCTTTTCAATTAACAAACTAATTAAGTCTAATCCTCTGTTCCTTTTAGTTTTGTAAAGATTTCCAACAATTTCTTTAAACTCTTTTAGTTTTTGTTCTAAACCACTCTTATTATACTTCCCTGTTGAATTGATAAACTGTTGTTTTTCTCCGAGATTTTTGATTTTGTCAATATCTATTGATGCAGCATTTTTTTCAGAAAAAACAGAAAAAGTTATACAAGATTTATCTCCGATTTTCTCTCCAGGCTTAACACATTCCGTTTTAAATCTATCAATAATTTTGAAAATTTCATCAGTATCTTTTTGAGGTCTATTATCAAGGCGACTAGATAAATCAGAAAGAATAATAATATTTTGATAAATTAAATTTTTATTTTGTGACACATCACAACATGAATAAATCAATAAACTAGCAAAACAAATTAATAATACTTTTTTCATAAGATATAATTTATTAGTTATTAATGATTTGCTCAATTTCTTTAACACGGTTTGTAACCTCATCAGTCGCATAATATTCAGGAAGAAATTCAATAAAGCCAAGCTTATAGCTAGAGATGATATTATCAAGAATAACATCTGTGAATATTTTTCCACTAATAATTTTTGAATTAAAATCATCAAATATAGATATGATTTGTTTCTGTAATTCATCAAACAAACTTTCTATTCTTCTTTGTTCATCATTAGTATCAACCTCTAACTTTTGTATTTTCTCATTATTCACTGTTATTAGCGCTTCTTTTTCTTGTATTGAACTATTTATTTTTCCTTTTTCATAGTTAAGCTCAATCATTTGTTCATCCAAAACTTGTAGCAATTTATTCTTTTCAGCATCAACTAGCTCTCTTTTTGAATTGGAGTAAGAATGAACAATGTTTTCTATTAGATAATGAGTAATTATTAAAGGGAACATTCCAAAAACAAAGATTAACCAAAACTCACCCTTCCCAAAAACTTCCCAAATTTTGAGATGTGAATTTTCTCCATTCAAAAGGCTTTTAATCTCATTAGTATTTAAAGCAACCATTATTGAGACAACCACATCAAAAACCAACAGTCCAACCCAAAACAATAGTTTATTAACCAGTTTGTTTTTACTCCCTAATAATTTCAAGTTGGATAACAACAAAGGGATTAAGAAAAATAATAATGCTATAATACCAAACAATGGCCCTTGTTTTTTAAAAATTTTTATCACGGCATTGGCATCAACTAATTGAGGAAGTCCAGGGTTAATACCCGCTTCTAAAGAGTTTCGAATTTCGTTACCTTCAAAAAAAACTTTGTAAACTGCTGATGCAAAAAATACGGATAAATAAAATGTAAAAATGCACAACCCGAATAAAACAAGAATAGTTCCAGCAGTCCAAAACCTTTTTACAATTAATGATTGTTCCATTGATTTTTTTTCAAGTTGAATCTTTTCGATTTCTGTATTAATCTGTAACAATCCTTTTTCACCAGTGTTTTGATTACCTGATTCTAAAAATAATTTTTCTCGATTTATATTTGATATTTTATCATTTAACTGACGCTTGATAATTTCGTTATCTTCTTTTAAATTATTAAGTTTTGTTTGTTTATCGGTCTCCAGATTTATCTTCGCACTTTCATAAGCATTAGTAATGTTAGCTGTAATTATGTCTTTTTTATAATTTAGATTTTCATCTGTAGCATAAGCCTTAATCTCTTGTTTTATATTTTCATATTCTATTTTAAAAATAGCAATACTTCCCTTTCTGTCTTTTGAAGCTTGATAGCCTCTATTTTTATACTCTTCTGCATTGATTTGCGCTGATGAATAAACAAGATTTTGTAACTGTTGATAAAATGTGTTTATCACATTAGATTTTGGCAGTTCTTGAGGTGCTATTCTTTTTGATTGAAGTGATGAGTTAATATCAAGTTCATGATCAATATTGTATTTTAATCGTTCAAATTCTGTAAAAAGTTGCCGATAAACATCCAATGAATAAGACACATGAATGTTTTCAACATTATTATTACTTGCATTATAAGAATAATTATAGGATCCATTAATTGATATTTTCTCATCGATAAGACAAAATTTATGATGCATCATTCCTCTTTCATCTCCCGTATTAAATGCATGAACGGAAATGTAAGCCTCTTTAAACATCAGTTTTACTGACTCATTCTGAGCATTTGATGAGAGAATAATATCAACTGTTATATTTCTTTTTTTTGCCTCAATAATTTCGTTAGCAATATCTTTATCTGTAAAAAAAGCCATTGCTAAATAAACGGATTTCTGAGCCTTTTTTATCTCACTAAGAATTCTTTGCTTTATCTCAGTTCCATTAGTTAAAATCTCATTCATATTTAATTACTATAAAATTTATAAATTACTCCACCTCATACAACCCAACCGTCTCTAACAACTCCTTTTCATAATTGTAGATATCATCGATACTTGCTAAGGGTTGCTTATTTTCATTTTTGTCGTTATGGAATAAACCAATATACTTTTTTCCACCGTTAAAATGTAGTCTGCAAAGTGGTTTACGATTGTTGTCATCCAATAGAATTCCAAAATAAGACTGTGTATCGCGGTACACAATTCTATGCGTAGGCAGTTTTCGTCTTAGTATGGCGACTACAATTCGATAGGCTTCTAGTTCTTCTTCGGTGGTATTTATGCGAGTTGCCTCGGGTTCTTCAATTTGATCCTTTTCTTGTATGATGACTTCTTTGTTTAGAGCAAAATGCAAACGCTCGTTTATTTTTTCGCCTATAAGTTGTCCAAAAGCTTTTTGAACTAACTCGGTAAATTCTTCCATTATTTTTTCAGTCAATCTGCCGTTGTAAATTTTTGAAGCAAATAATCGAACAAATTCAGATGATGGATTTGCGATTTCTGTATCTATTTGCTTTCTAATTTCTTTTATGAATTTGAGTGAACTGGCGTTGTCTAAAATTTTATTGACATCAAAATTAGATTTATGGAATTTGGCTATTTCATTTACCGCATTATCTTTTAAATTGGAAATATCGAATTCGAAAAACGGTTTTTCATCCAT
Organism: Limnohabitans sp.; assembly: GCA_030053945.1. Lineage (GTDB taxonomy): Bacteria > Bacteroidota > Bacteroidia > Flavobacteriales > Flavobacteriaceae > Flavobacterium. The sequence continues at coordinate 12,765 of JASGCW010000027.1, read as the reverse complement.
TTTATTTTTCTCATCTAAATCTGTAAAAAACTGATATTGAATTCCGTTTGTCAATAATGCAAATCGGGTTTTGCTTACGTGAAAATAACGAAACAGTTGCGAACCGTGAACAGTCAAATTCTCTTTCCAGTTTTTACATTCAATGATTAGTATAGGTTCCTCATTTTGGATAATTGCATAATCTACTTTTTCCCCTTTTTTGATGCCTATATCGGTCGTATATTCTGGAATGACTTCGGTTGGATTGAACGTATCATATCCTAAAATATTAATAAACGGAAGTACAAAAGCGTGTTTTGTAGATTCTTCGGTCTCGATTTTATCTTTGAGTTGGTTGATTTTCTCAGAGAGTTGCTTGAATTGAGTGTGGAGTTCCATATCAAAATTGGTTATTGGTTTGACTAAATTTCATTAGTACATATTGAACTATCTTTATAATTATTTACTTCGTTTTTTCTTTTTAGGTTTAGATACTTTTATTTCTGAAGGGTTACATACTCCACAAGTTCCTCCACTATTACAATGGGCGCATCCTGAACAGTTTTTACAAGCGGTACAATACTCTGAACCTGTACATCCTCTTAAACTACAATTTGAGGCAATCATTTTATTTGATTTGATTTGTGCTTGAACCGATAGGGTTAGTAAACCAAATACAATCATTAAGAATCTTAACTTCATAGGATATTTTGATTAATTATTTATATGTTTATTGTAAAGGACTAACTTGTATGACATGCACTTGAACAAGTTCTACAACCATTTGCTTTTGCATATGTTTTTTTAGCTTCTTTAATAGCATCTTGGCAGTTTGAGAATTCTCCCAGGTACTTTCTGTGTTCGATACTTGGGAGATATACACAATCATATCTGTGTACTTCATGATCACCATTAGATTGTGCTTTTTTATTTACATAATAACTTGACATAATTTTTATCTTTATTTGATTACTAATCTTTCTGCGATTTCTTCTTCTTCAATTACCTTTTTGCTGGGAAGAATCATTTGAATTTTATTTGATGTTGGATTTTTAAAAATTTCAAATCCACTTCGGCAATTTTTAAACCTGTAATGAAAAGCTTTTAATCCTTTTAAAAAGCCATTTTGTAACGTTTCTTCATATACAAAATTTGAGCAAGATTGTCTGAAAATGCATTTTGGTCTTCTATTCTTTGGTTTAGTTAACCAATACAATCGAATTATTAAAAGGATTAAATGCTTCATACTACTTTTCAAAAACCACCATTTGCCTTGAAGTGGTGTAACCAGGTTTTGCTCCTAAACCGAAACATCCTGTTTCAGGCTGTACAAATGTGATTACACTTTCTAATCGAACATATTTCCAACCTTGATTTGAAAAATTAGAAATAAGGCTTTCCAATTGATTTGCTACATTATCAGATGTCCCTTTTTTAGGATCCAATGAAGCAACGAAGGGTACTACTTTGTATTCCATAGTTTAATTATTTTTTTCTATTAACTGTATAGGTTGTTTTAGGATTTGATTTGGCTTCAGTTTTAGAAACATATCTTCCTGTTTCAGCACTTCTTGATTGTTGATAAGTTTTTGATTTTTTCTCTTGAGCTGAAAGGTTTAAATTCAACAGTAAACCGATAAAAGAGATGTAAAAAGTTTTCATAGGATTCAATTTTTAAATTTATATTTCAAACTTACCCCCAATAAAAATCAATTCCTTACGGAAAACCGTAATGCATAAAAAAAGTCTGTACTTGTAATACAGACTTTTGAAATTTTATAAATAAAAAGGTTAAATAACTCCCATATCTTTTGCGATAGCTACTAAGTGGATTGTATTGTTAGCTTGGAAATATTCTTTGAGTTTCGAAATACGCTTTTCGATAGAACTCTTACTACAAGATTTAGCTCCTAATGCCTTTAAAGTGGCTTCCATTTGATCTTGTGAAACACCTAAAGATAATTGTAAAAGAAGTTGTATGTCAAAATCATCAATTTCAGAAGTAGATTTATCTTGCAACGCGTTTTGAACACTTGGCGAAATATATTTTCCTTCACCTATATACACTACTTCAATAGCCTTTTTAAGTTCACTTGCTGTATTTCGATGTTTAACCACATAAGCATCAATATCTTGATCGTTTAGTAACTTTTTAATCTTATGAGCTCTATCATCTATTGAAAAAGCTATTATTTTAATAGATGGAAATAACTTTTTTACCTCTGCAATCAATTGCTCTCCTGAAGTTATTTTAGCCTCTCTATGATCCATTTTAAAGGATAAATCAGTAATTAACAACTCGAATGGTTGGTTGTCAACTTGTGCTCTTTTTAATCGCAACAGGGCATCATCACAATATTTCACATATTCAACCACAGGAATATTAAATTTATTGATTGCCTTCTCGGTAGCAATATTATTCAAATCAATATCGTCAACAACTAAAACTTTTGAAAACATAGTATACTTTATTTTGGAATATTTAATTTAACTTTTAATCCGCCATTACTAGCATTATCAAAAATAATTTTTCCGTTTATATTTCGAATACGGTTTTCCACATTTACTAATCCTCCTTTTATTACTTTTTCTAATTCTAGACCTTTACCATTATCTGAATAGTCAATTTGAATATTATTTTTAGCGTTAGAAAAACTGATTACAACTATACTAGCGGCACTGTGCTTTTTCATATTTACTAACAATTCTTGAACGACTCTGAAAATGGTAATTTTCTTTATATCGTCTATTTTTTGCCAAGCGATAGAATCATCCTTTTTAATAATGACATTATTGCCTTGATTGGTTTTATAATTGTCAATCATTGCAATGAGTGAATCATAAAAATATTCGCCTGTCTCAATCGATTCATTTTCTTTAGATATATTTCTGGATTGCTGATAAATGGTATCTAACAAATTAATTAAGGCTATTTTATTTTGTGGCTCATCGTCAATGTTTGCTTCTACAAAAGATATTGTTTGAAAAACATCATTTGCTAACTCATCGTGAATTTTTTTTGCAATTCTGGTTTCAGTTAAGTAAGTAGCTTTTTGCTTTTCCTTTAAATTTTTGTTTCTAAAATAATTAACTAAAAACAATACAAGACTAATTAATAAAACAGCTATAATAAGCCAAAAATCTTTTTCATTTTCACTTTTTTCAAGTTCCAATTCAGTTTGAATTTGTGCATTTTTAAGTTTTAGATTTTCTTCTTCGGTAACTTTAGCATCATACTTAATTTTAGCAAATTGATTTTTTGCTGTATTTCTTATATTAACGATACTATCATTTAATATGGCATATTTTAAAGCAACTTCTCTTTTAGGATTTATTTTCACTAAATACAAAAGCGCTTTCAATCTCTCATCTATTGAATTATTTTGAGTTGCTGATTGATATGCTTTTTGAGCAAATTGTTCAGATAAATTCTTATTTTTATCAAAATAAAATTCGGTTAGATGAAGATAACTTTCAATACTTCCATATATATCATTTGCCTTTAATTTAATTTCTAAAGCTTGATTCATCAAATAAATCGCTTTTGTTCGTTCACCCCTATTTAAATAAGAATACCCTAAATTATCTATATACAGCGCTTTCTTCGTGGGTAAAGTATCTAAAAACTTTTTATTAATTATTTTGTTCCAGATAGCAATCGCTTTATTGTGATTGTTTTGTAATGAATAAATTTTTGCAATATTGTTGAGTGCAGTACATTTTGCTTGTTCATCAATTGCCAACTTATAACATTGATTGTAATAAACTAAAGCTTGCTTATAGTTTTTTAATTCCTTGGATGCAATACCTAAAAGATTATTCAGTGCTGATAAATATTGATTATTATTTTTAGAGAATTTTAATGCCTCTATCAACGTTGATTCACTACCAAAATAATCATCTGAAATTTGTTGCAGACGAGCCATCTGAATCAAACAATAGGCAATATTGTCGCTATGCTGTTGAGGATCAAATAAAATTTTAGACTTATTATAGTAAAAAAAAGCATCGTCAAATTTTGACATCGAGTACAAACTATCTGCTTTTTTTTGAAAGTTTAATGCTTCAGGGTTTTCTATACTTTTAGTTTCACTAGAATTTGCAACTTCATTTTTACTTAAATTTTTACAGGAAAAAATAAAAGTTAAAAACAGTAAACAAAAAAAAGGGGAATGCTTCATAAAGATACTTTCCCCTAATTTACTAATTAAGATTTAAAAAAAACAAATTTTATTATTTAGGAGGTTTTATAATTACAACATCGTCTCCTGGTCCTGGGTCTGTAACATTTTGAGCAACAGTATCACTCACTTTTGAACAGCTATTTTCAACTTTTACTTCTTTAGAAACTCCTGTTACTAAACCTGGATTTACAAAACTTTCTTTGTCGCAAGAAACCATAACTATCCCTGTAGCTGTGCATACAGCTATATAAAAAAACTTTTTCATAATGATTATTTTTAAAATTTTGATATAATTGGCTGTATGAATCGATTCATAGAATCATAACCGGTATGATCCACACATCCATTTTGTTGGGAAGTTTAGTGAGCTGATACAGAAAGGTTTTAATATACTTCCCTGAATAAAAAAAGCCTCCCTGTATAGCTTCACTTTTTTGAACTAGTTTTGTACATTTGTTCTTATCGCGATAAAGAACAAGAACTAATTCTGAAGCAAAGATGCATTGATTTTATTGGGGTTTAGCTATATAATTCCGATAATTCCGATGAATTATGATAGTTCCAAATAATTCCGAAAAATGCTTATGAAAAACATTACCTATAAAGATTATATTAAAGGAATAAAAGCTAAATATGAAGTCGAAAGAATGGGTATATATTCCAGCTATCTTTCTAAACCCTCTCCAGCTTTACTGAATGATTTTTGTAAAATTCTAAAACAGAACGATCTTTCTAAAAAAGATCAGGATATTATTAATTTGTTTTATAATTCACCCAATTTTGACAATGATAAGTTTAAACCTATTTGCAATTTTTTCAAAGGAAAAACCGAAACACCTAATCAAGATATTTTAGATATTATGGCTTTTTTAGTAGATTTCAACCCGCGTCCGTTGGGTGATTTTCTAAAAAAAGGCAATTCTTTTGACATTAATGATGATAATAAAACAATAATTGAAGATGGTAATTCAGAAAATGATTTAAAACACAAAACACCTAAAACAAACACCTTTAATGACTTACCTATAATTATTGATAAAAATCATTCAGAAATTAGCAACACTTTAAAAAGAAAAAGGAACATTATTATTACGTTTATCTTACTCATATTTACTACTTCAATATTTATCTATTTAGCCTTTATAAAACACAAACCATACTTGCAGTGGAATGGCGACCAATATGTAGAGGTAGATGATGAGGAAAACTTAAAAAATTCCTTAATTCCGAAAATTCCTTACAATGAAAGTTTACTTGATTTCAAAAAAATAGAACCTACTGATACGACCACCTACTTTGAAAAAGATAGAAAAGCAAAGATTTGGTATGGTAGAGATAAAAATGGAAATCTAGACTTATTTAATGGTCCTGGAGTTGGATACCATCCTGAAAGCAATAAATCTCTGAATCCTATCACAAAATACATCATTAACAAACACATTAATACTCCACAAGAATAATTGTAAAATACGCTACCAGCTTCTTTATAATTGTTTTTGTGTTGAGAACAAAAAATAAAGCCAGCATACGCTGGCTTTAAAAAGTGAAATTAAATTGAGAAATCAGTTTCTATCATTCTTTATGATTTTGGCATTTATCATAAAGTAAACTGATTCAACGATGTTTGCACAGTGACTTGTAATACGGTCAATATGTTTCAATGCCATTACAAGATGTGTCCCTGCCACTACATAGGCAGTATTTTTTTGCATTTCTGCTATAATATCTTGAATTAATTCTTCTGTGGTATGTCTTACTTTTTTGTTTAAAGCAAAAACTTCATTAATATTATTTTCATTCAAATTTTCAAAAGCTTCTAATGTCTTGTAAGCTGTAGTCTTTACATCTTCGGTTAGTTTATCCAAATTGAATTTTTCTAACAATTGTGGTTGTTCCTTGATTGTTTTTGCTTTTTTCATAATGCTCAAAGACAAATCTCCTATACGTTCTGCCTCATTACTAATTTGCATAGCACTCATAATGAAACGAAGATCTGATGCCACAGGTTGTTGTAAAGCAAAAATATTTTGACAAATTTCATCGATCTTCACATCCAATTTGTCTATTTTGCTTTCCACTTTTTTTACCCCTTTTGCCTTTTTATTAGCATCAATTGCTAATAAATTCATTGCTTCAATCACTTGATTTTCCGACAAGTTGATGATTTTCATGATGGCATTTCTTAATTTTGTTATTTCAGTTTCTAAAATCATAGTCTGTAGAATTTTGTAAAACAATTAACCAAAACGACCTGTGATATAATCCTCAGTTTGTTTCTTCTCTGGTTTTGTAAATATATTTTTGGTTTTACCCATTTCTATCAATTCACCTAAATAGAAAAACGCTGTAAAGTCACTTGTACGAGCAGCTTGTTGCATACTGTGTGTAACGATGATAATCGTATAATTATCTTTTAGTTCGTGAACCAATTCTTCGATTTTAGAAGTCGAAATAGGATCCAAAGCACTCGCAGGTTCATCCATTAAAATAATATCTGGATTTACCGCTAAAGTTCTTGCAATACATAAACGTTGTTGTTGACCTCCTGACAATCCCATAGCCGAATCATCTAATCGGTCTTTTACCTCGTCCCAAATAGCAGCCTGACGCAATGAACGTTCTACAATTTCGTCTAGCTCCGCTTTATTTTTAAGTCCGTTAATTTTAGGACCATATGCGATGTTTTCATAAATAGATTTTGGGAACGGATTTGATTTTTGGAAAACCATTCCAATCTTTTTTCTGATGTTTACAACATCTACATTTTTATCATAGATATCTACACCTTCTACTAACATTTCACCTGTGATACGAACACTTGGAATTAAATCGTTCATTCGGTTGATACTACGTAAAAAAGTAGATTTTCCACATCCCGAAGGACCAATTAATGCTGTAACTTTATTTCTTGGGATTTGCAAGCTAATATCTTTCAATGCTTGTTTTTCTCCGTAATATAAGGACAAATTATTTACTTCTATCTTAACGTCTTTCATCTTAATCTTACTAAAAAATTAATTTTTCTTTCTTCTAATTCTTGAACGAATTACTACTGCTACTATATTTAACGAAATGGTTAATAATAATAAAACCAAAGTAGTAGCAAATTGGATTGGCATAGTTCCCTCAACATCTGCTGATTGAGTTGACATAATATATACGTGATACCCTAAATTCATAAATTGATCACTTAATGAAGTAGGTAATGTAGCTAAATAGTATGCTGCACCTGTAAATAATATAGGAGCAACCTCACCAGCACCACGACTAACGGCTAATATAGTCCCTGTCATAATACCCGAAATTGATTCCGGTAAAACCACTTTCCATATTGTTTGCCATTTAGTTGCACCTAAGGCTAAACTCGCTTCACGTAAATCGCGAGGAACGGTTTTTAATGCCTCTTCAACCGAAACAATAATTACAGGCAACGTAAGTAAGCCCATTGTTAAACTAGCCCATAAAATATTAGGCTGCCCCCAACGCAACTCTCCTCCATTAAATACACTATCCATACTGCCACCCATAAAATGAACGAAGAATCCTAATCCGAATAATCCAAAAATAATAGAAGGTACTACTGCTAACGTACGAATAGAAAAACGAACTGCCGCAGCAATTTTAGAATTTTCACGTGCATATTCAGTCAAATACAGCGCCGTTATTGTCCCAAAAGGTACAGCAGCTAATGACATTAAGACTACTAAGATAAACGTTCCCATTATGGCTGGAAAAATCCCACCTTTTGTCATCCCATCTGTTGGGAAGCTACTAATGAATTCCCAAGAAAAAGTACCCCAACCATTATAAACAATGATTCCTAAAATTACAGCAATCACCATAATGATTAAAACCACTGCGGCTAGAGTAACTCCTTCAATCATTTTACCTTTGCGAATAGTTGACGCATCGGTTTTATTAAAGAATGTAGAATTTACTACTCTTTCTTCTGTTATTGTGTTATCAAAAGATGTTTCCATAATTACTTTCCTTGAATTTTCTTAATCAAACGCCCTTTCACATAAAACTCTGCCAATGCATTTAATCCGAAAGAGAATATAAATAACACAGAACCGATAAAGAATAGTACACTATAATGTGTTTCACCAAAAACAGTTTCCGCCATTTCTGAACCAATAGTGGCAGCAAACGTACGTACACTTTCCATTGGGTTGATTGAATTAATTGCGGCATTACCTGTTGCCATTAATGCAATCATCGTTTCACCAAAAACACGTCCAATACCTAATAAGATTGCAGCAAATATTCCTGGAATAGCTGCTGGCAAAACCACAAAAAATGCCGTTTGCCATTTACTTGCACCCAGTGCTAAACTTGCTTCACTATACGTTTTAGGAACAGATGATAAAGCATCTTCCGTAATCGTATAAATAATAGGAATAGCTGCTAATGCCATTGCAATACCACCTACAAATGAATTCAAACGTGTTTCATTACCAAAAACACCTTGTACAAAAGAAGCCAATACCATTAAAGCAAAGAAACCGATTACCACCGATGGAAAAGCTGCTAATAATTCGATTATAGGTTTTATGATTTCTTTTCTTCTTTTAGATGCAAAAGTAGACGTATATAATGCGGCTAAAATTGCCAAAGGCGCAGCAAATAAAATTGAAATAATAGTCACTTTCAAAGTTCCTGTAAACAATGAGACGATACCATATCTAGGATTATCTGATACGGGTACCCATTCTGTAGATAAAATTGTTTCAAAAGGACTTTTTTTATCCTCCTCCTTACTTTCAACTTTAGGTTTAACATCTTCCGTCAAATCCTCAATTTCTACATCTCCGTAGGATTGGGGCTCTAAATCTTCCTTTGTAGATTCAGATGTCAAATCCTCTACTTCAACATCTCCATAACTTTGAGGTTGTAAATCTTCTTCGGGAGCATCACCATAACTTGAAGGGGATAATTGTTCAATATTTGTCTTGTGAGCTGTATCTGCTTTAGTAGTAGAAAAAATAGGCAGAGCCTCTTTAAAGACAAAAAAGAATATCAAAATTATTATTGCAATTGATAAATAAGCAATTGAAGAAATAATTTTTTCTGCTAAAAACTCAGAAAACCTGAATTGTTTTTTCAGGTTTTCTTGAGTAAATGCGTTTTCTTTTGACATCATTTACTATAAATTATTTTTTTACTGGGAAGTAACCCACCTCAGCACAAATTTTTTGACCTTCTGCACTTAATGTCCAATCGATAAATTTCTTCAAATCACCTGTAGGCTTAGTTTTTACATACATATATAAATATCTTGCGATAGGATATTTTTTTGCATTTATATTCTCTAGTGTAGGTAAATATCCTTTTGACTTTGCATCTTTTTTCACTTTACAATCTTTAACACCTTCATCAAATGCAGCTCCTCCATACCCAATACCATATTTATCTTTTTTTACTGCATTTACAATTGCTGCAGTTCCTGGTAAAGTATTACAACTTGTTGCAAAATCTCCTCCTACAACGTGTTCTTTAAAAAACTCAAAAGTACCAGAACTACTTTCTCTACCGTATAATTTGATGGGTGCATCAGGACCTCCAACTTCTTTCCAATTTGTTATTTTTCCTGAAAATATTTTACTTAACTGTTCAATACTTAATTCATTTACAGGATTTGACTTATTCAAAAAAACTGACAAGCCATCTTTCGCACAAGCTATCTGAACTACATCTGACTTAAACTTCTCTTTTATTTTTGCCATTTCTGCAGGTTTTATTGGACGACTAGAATTAGCAATATCGGTTGAACCATTCACTAATGCTGCTAGACCCACACCAGATCCCCCTCCTGTAACTTGAATTTTTATAGTTGGATTTTTTTTCATAAAAGCTTCAGCCCATCTTTGGGACATAATTACCATAGTGTCTGAACCTTTTATAGTTACAGTACCTGTTACCATAAACGAAAATAAAAATGGGATTACTGCTACCGCAACAACTAAACTTCCTAATAACTTCTTTAAAGTGATTTTCATATTATAATAATTTTTATAAAACATTAAAAGTATTTTAACGCATTGCAAAAATGATTCAGCAAGGTGAATTGAATGTTAAGAAGTTCTTATGATAAGTTCAATTTTACATTACTTTAACATTAAGTAATAAACAGGTATGTAAAGAAAATGTTATTCATTTTATTATATTTTAAAAAAATAAACCAACAAATTAACATATACTACTCAATGTTAAGCATTTAGTATTTTACTTTAAAAATTATCCGAATTGCAAAAAGCCTTTGTAAAGAAAAATGTAACAACAAAAAAGCCAGTTATTAACTGGCTTTACTTTATATATATTAAATCTTTAGCTTTCTTTCATTAAAAATTAAGCTGTGCTTGTAAGCGTAATAAATTACCTTGTTGGCGATTGTTTCTTAATGCACTATCTTCAAAAGTTCTGTCAGAAACTACCCATTCAGCAACTAGCTCAAAAGCTTTGAATGGTTGCCATTCTATACCGAATTCGTAATCTCTAACGATATAACTTCTAGCATCTTTTTCAAACTTTTTGCCCCCATCATAGTATTGAAACTTAGCAAAAGGGAAAATCACATGATCCTTTGAAACATCATATTTGTAATTTAAAGTAACATATCCACCCTCTAAATGAGCTGTTGTATTGATACTATTTGTTAATTTATCATAACGTGGTCCTTTACCAATGTTGTACTCCGCCTGAATACCAAATGGTTTAGGATATAATACTGCACTAACCGCTACTCGTTGATCAAATATACCTGTTTTATTATCAATCTTAACTCCACTAGAAACTTCGGAAGTCATAGCCCATCTACCTGTATAAGCTTGAATACCTGGTTCAAATATTTGTTTACCTATTAAAAAAGGATAACTTACTCTAGAAATAACGTGTAAATTTCTATTTGACTCAACCTTATTTGCTGTTTGACCATTGTAAGCACCAAAACCAAAAACTCCATAATCTCCAGATCCTTTTAAATTATCTTTAACCAGCATAGCAAAACGCTCCCTTACCTTTTCTGGTGCCCAGTAAAAGAAAACTCCTAAATCACGCTCATTAGCTGCAGCACTATTAATAGCGTCATTTCGGTCTAATGTAAGGCGATTTTGACTTGATTGTAAATTCTCAAATCCATATGGAATTTTACTTTGACCAATTCTGAATCTATATTCTCTTTTCTTATCAATAGATACATCAAAATAAGCATCTCTCAATTGTCCAAAATTAAGCACCCCACTTGCAGGTGAACTCGCAAAATCAGGTTGAATATAAAAATAAACATTAGGATGTACTTGACCAGAAAAGATAACCCTTGTACGTCTAATAAAAAACCCATTATTAGATTTAGCATCAGCTTCTGTTGAAGTTGTCCCCCAAGATTTATCACACTGATCACAATTTACTTTATCATTTGTAGAAAATAATCCATTATATCTTACTTGTACATAACCACGGATGGAGATTTTATCAAACCAAGAATGTCCTTTCTCTTTAGATTTTTCTTCTTTTGCTTTGTTAATAGAATCTAACAAAGTCATAAGTTCCTTTTTCAATACTTTTTTATCTATTTCTTGTGCAGTTAAACTTGTGAATGACAATACTGCCACTAGAAACATTCCACTAATTTTTTTCATTTCAATGCTGTTGTGTGTTTTCGGGTGCAAAAGTGAATCAATATTGTTAACACTATGTTATTTGAATATTATTAAATCTTCATTTATATGTTAACTTAATGTTAACATATGTCATTTATATTAATGAAATAAAAATAATTGAGTTACAAATATCTGTTTTTCAACATTTTACAAAAATCAACATAAGTCATCAAAAAACGAGCTTAAACTTGATTTAAAGCAAAAAATAAAACTATAACATTATAATAACAACACTATTGATTTTATTAAAAACACAAAAAAATTACAAAAAAAGGAAATCAAAATAAAAAATTCATAATCAAAATAGGTTTTATCTAAATCAACATCAAAATATCTCAAAACTCTAAAAAACAAAAAGTTGGCATTAAAAACACCAACTTTTATAAAATTCATAACTTACTTATTTTATTTTCTTTGCGCTAACATTGAAGTATTTTTCTCTATTCGATTATTTATATACGTTACATCACAAATATTTTTCCCATTAAAGAATTGCCATTTGCCTACTTTTACTCCATTCAAATATTCTCCAACAGCTGTTTTTATTCCATCTTCAGAATAAGAAATCCACTGACCGTGAACTTTACCATCTTTATAAAAACCTTGCTCTTTTATTTGTCCGTTATCATAATAATAAGTTGCCCTAATAAGATTACCCTCAATTTCAAATTGTGGCTCAACATTTTGCGCAAAAACACCTCCAGTGAATAATAACGCTCCTAATAGCAATTTTTTCATAACTTATACATTTAAGGTTTCACTTAATCATAAGTTAAATTTACCAAAGTTATTTGTTTTTTACAATTACAAAACGTTTTCTTAACAATTTCATAACATTGGGATTTTAAAAAAACCTGTTAGTAACTATTCAGCCTACAAACACTCATTCTTTTTTGACACGAATTTGCTTCGCCTGTTCACTTCGTTCGAGTCACAAATTTACA
>JASGCW010000303.1 GCA_030053945.1 Limnohabitans sp. | reverse complement strand
CACCTATAAATCAATTAAAAAATACGAACTTGAGTTCGTATAAGTAGATGTTATGCAAAATAAAAATTTACGATAATGATTGAATTTACTGAAAATACAACTTATGAAACTGAAATAATTCTTAATTCAAGATTAGAGAATTTATATAATCATGAATTTGAGAAAGGTAGATTTTTTCAAGTTGTTTTTTCAGATGACCATAATGTTGATATTCGATTGTCTTCAAGAACATTAATGAAAGTTGTTTATATTCGAGATAATGATGATATTGAAGGAATTGAAATTGTTAAAATTGTTGCAGGAGAAGAAAAAGGACGTGTAAAATTTAATAAGTTTAATTTTCAGCAATTAAAAAGTTTTTTAGATTTTATCTCGTCAATAGATTTAAAAGGAATTACAGATAGAAGAATTGTATTATCTGATGACACATTAGACGTTTTAGATGCAGAAACAAAAAGAAAAATAACAACTTTATTGTCAGGCGGTGAAGGTAGTGAGATAATAAAAAAATTATTAAACGAAGGTATAATAACAGGGCAAGATTTAGTAAATACAGGTTACAGAAAACAACAACTCGAATTATTTGAAAAATTACTAAATGACAATTATTTAGATACATATAAAATAGAAATCAATAAACCAAATACAAAAGACGAAACCGCTTGGCAACATTTCTTTATGAAAAATCCATGGATTTTTGGTTATGGTTTGGATTATAAATTTCAAGGAATATTGCAAAAAGAATTTCACGCATCAGATACTGACGCAGACGGTTCTGACGGTGTTATATCTGATTTTTTACTTGGTGATAAAAAATTTACAACTTTTGTCGAACTAAAATTGCCAGAAACTGAACTTTTTGGCACGATTAAAAATCGTTCAAATTCTTGGACATTATCAAATAAACTTATTGGTGCTTACACACAGATTTTAGAACAAAAATCAAGTGGAATTATAAAAATTGAAACGACCAAAACACTATATGATGATAAAAAAGAACCGATTACTAATAGAGCATACGACTCAAAAACAATATTGATTATAGGAAATTGGAAAGAAGTTGATAATAGCGATGATAAGGAAGGAATTAAACAAATAAAAAGGAAAACTTTTGAGCTTTTCAGACGAGACTCTCGAAATATTGAAATAATTACTTATGATGAATTGTTTGATAGAGCGAAATTTATAGTATTAAATGAAAATTACATGAATGATAAATAAAAGGGACTTAAAATGGAAACAAATAATGAAAATGTAAAAAACGATGATATTGTATTAGAAAATCTTGCAAATGAATTTTCAAATTTGTTTACAAAATTTACTGATATTGAAGGTATTATTATTCGTGGACATATACTTGTTGAACAGTATTTAAATAAGTCAATAGAGCAAACTGTTTTACACAGTGCGGAATTTGATGTAGATAAGTTTTCATTTGCTCAAAAAATTAATATTGGCAATATGCTTGGTATTTCAATTGATTTAAAAAATGAACTAATTGCCTTAAATAAACTAAGAAACCAAATAGCACATTCTTTGAAATTTGAAAATAAATACATCGAATTAATAATTAATGGTATATACAGTAAAAATAATAAAATTTTTCGAGATAAAAACGATAAAATAAATTCTTTAATTACTTCGATTTCTTTTATTTGCGGATATATTGCACATGCACATAAGAATGCAAAAAGGAATTTTTTAGTGCAGCAAATTTCAGAATTACAAAGTAAAAACAAATAGAATTAATAACAAGGAAATCATGTTTTAATAAATTAAAATATAAACGAATTAATTTCATTAGAAAATGTTGAAAATGTTGCAATTGTTACTGCATTTAAGTTTAATGAAATATTATTCTCTGATAAATTGATTGAAAAAAAATTGAATGATAAAAATTTGCATAACATATAATAGACCTACCATGCTGGCTTTCTGTAATTTGGAGCATTTTAGGTATTTAAAAACATTTGTGCCGGTTGATACAGCAGTGCTATTAAGATACTGAAAGCCAGCACGTCGGCTATTATTTTTCGTTCGTAGCTACCCGACAAATAGAGTATACTATTATAGATGGGAATTCCCCTT
>JASGCW010000026.1 GCA_030053945.1 Limnohabitans sp. | reverse complement strand
TTTTTGGATTAACCTTATTCATTTAACTTTAGGATAAAAGCTGTATTCTTGATTGGGTACAGCTTTTTTATTTTTCAAACTTTATGATTTTTGAAAACAAAATTTAACAATATATACGGAAAAACCGTACTTACTAAAATTTATTTCTTGCTATTTTTAGCCCTAAAATATTCTTTTTATCTAAAGAGATAAATAATGTTATAACAATTCAAACTTATATAAGATTGCTTATTTTAGTAAAGTCAATTTAAAATTATAAGTTATGAGAAAAGTTATTTTGCTTGCAGGGATGCTGGCATTGTGCACTTCGTGTACGTATGAAGATGTAGTAAATTATTTGTCGGGAAGACCTAATAATTTAACACAAGAAGAACAAAAATGTGTAGATGATAATAGAAACAATCCTACTTACACAACTGAAGTAGATAAAGATAAAGGTGATGTAAAACCGCCAAGAGGGTAAAATGAAAAGAATCGTAGGTGATATAATTATAATATTAATAGGACTTTTTCCTTTAACTGATATTTTTTTATCATTATTTGGTATAACAAGTTATAACATTGGAAGTAATTTTGGCTTCAATAATGGAAGCGCTTTTTTGTTTACTTTTTTTTCAACAGTAAGCCCTATACTTTTTGCTATTGCAATTAGATTAAAACCACACACTCTATTTTTAACTTTACCCATCTTCACTTATTCAAGTGATTTATTTTGGATTTTTGGTGATCAAAATAAGGATTTAGATTTATCTAGAGTTTACGGACTTTTAACGGCTATATCTTTTGTTATTATTTCAATACTATTGAATAAATTTCTCAAAGAAGAACAAACAAAAGACGATAAAATTACTTTTCTTGAAAAATTACTCGATTTGTCTTACTCCATAGCTGAAAAAAGAAATGAAAAGTAGGAATATCATTGAACTAGAAGCTATACTGGATATGGCAATAGCTGAAATTAAGAAAGGAGGAATATCGCCTGAAGACAGTAATGTTATTTTGATGTCTTTAATTGAAGATTATAAAAAGTTTAATAAATCACTACCATCAGCTGATTTTATAAAAGAGAAGATAGAAAAATATATCAAAAAATAGAGGTGTCTTGTACACCTTTATTTTTTTATTGTCTCATAAGTAATTATCTCCTTAGAATTGTTTAATACCTCATTTCGTTTTTCGTCTATAAGATTAGCTAACAATTGTAATTTACTTTCTATGACAGGTTTTTTCATCTCTAAAAAAATAAAATCAATTTTTTCTGCTAACTCCTTATTAAAAATAGAACCGTTTTCCTTTAGATACATAATTTGATCGTTTAGTGCTTTGATATGTTCATTTGCATTTTCTAATTTCTCGTTAGCGTGTTTCAATTCTAATTTTAACAATTCTAATTCAGCTAGAGTAACTTCAGTAGATGATTTTGTATGCTCGTCATTTTTAAAATGGGCTGCATACTCAGATTTTTGTATTTTCGAATTATTTCCGTTATTAAAATAATCTTCGTCAACTTGGAAGTATTTCGACAACAATTCTTTATTTTTTATACTTAATTTAGTTGTCTCCCCTCCTAATATCCGACTCAAAGACGAATGAGGAACACCCGTTTTAATAGAAACCTGATAAGCAGTAACGCCTTTTTTATCAATCAATTCAAGTATTTTTTGGGATAGCGTCATTTCAAGTGAATTTTAAAACCTTTAAAAATACAAAAAACGAACATAACTTTCGTTTTATTTGCTTTTTATTTCCGTTTTTAATTATATTTGCTAAATACATACAAAAATAAACAAATTAAAAAACATATGGGCACTTTAATCACCTTCTTCTTTTTATTACTCTTTATAAGAGAGCTAAAATTATTTATAACACAAATGATTTATGTAGAAACTAAAACAGATGTATTAAACTTTTTTGGAATGTTTATATCGTTTATGGGGCTAACGACTTCGATTGTGGTTTTTTGGTAGTGGGTGTTTCAGTGCTCAGTGCTTCGACAAACTCAGCAACAGTGTCCAGTATTTAGTGGTCAGACCCGAAGCTGCGGGATAAGTGGACGGTCGCAGTGAACTGTGTTGAGCACTCAGTGTTCACAAACTATAAAATATATTTGGCACGTTTCAATGTCTGATAGCATCTCAAAATCTCCAACGGTGATTTCTAAATATTATAAAATAGATGCTAAAACAGGCGAAATTTTAAAACAAGGTTTTGTTAGACAAATATAAAAATGTAAGGGGTACAAACTTTTGATAAGTAATTTTAGAAATGTTAAACCAGCAAATGATACTCAAACAGATGAAGTATATTTATACCTACTGAAAAGCTAAAATACAAATGGAACTCAATCAGTATTTCGCAATATAAAAGGTTCTTGATAAAAACAACCATCCCATACTTCCTACAGTATTCGCAAAAACATCAAAAATATCGGCTTGGCGAGTAGTTGTCATTGCCCCTTGTAGAATTTCTATAATAATCCCTAATGCTACTGAAATTATAAACAAAAGTATTTGGTGTCGCTTCTGGGTTGCGCTTTTAAAAACCAAAACACGAAACCATAAAAAAACAAAGACAAAGTAGAACGTAAAATGCACTACTTTGTCTTGATATTGAAAAATATATTTTGGATTTACCGACGGCGCTTTAAAACTAAGTGTTAGTAGTATAGCCGTCCATAAAATTGCCGTGTAAATCGACTTTGAATTAGGCTCCAATAAGCGCTTTATAATCATCACTTGATAACAAGCTTTCAACTTCAGATGGATTAGCTATTTTAACTTTAATCATCCATGCAGCCCCATATGGATCTGAATTTACAAGCTCTGGATTAGTTTCTAATTCTGAATTAAATTCAACAATTTCTCCCGATAAAGGCAAGAATAAATCAGAAACAGTTTTTACTGCTTCAACCGTTCCAAAAATTGCATCTTTATCTAAAGTTTGGTCTAAAGTATCCACTTCTACATATACAATGTCACCAAGTTCCTTTTGAGCAAAATCAGTAATTCCTACTGTTGCAATATCGCCTTCAAGGCTTACCCATTCGTGATCTTTTGTGTACTTTAAATTAGCTGGTATGTTCATTATTTAGTATTTTATTATGAGCAAAAATATAACTATTCAAACAATAATTAAAGAATAATTACAGTATTTCACAAATTAATTTCCAAAGTTATATCTTATCGTAAATCCTGTTCTAATATTAGTAATAGGGAATGTTGTTGAGATAACTGATTTAGAAAATGAATAATCAAAGAAAAACAACGCTGTTAAATTCTTAGTAAATGTATAATCTCCAGAAAGCTTCGCTGTAAGTATATCCTGACCTCCACCTAACTGGTTGTTATTTGAATCAAGATTACGCACTACAGTCATATTTTTTCTCAAAGACAAATCACCTCTAAAGTTAATATCGCTCTTTATCACTCCCTCTGGATTGTCTGCCAGTCTTGAACGTATTTTTACATCTTTAATTCTGTATCCTAAACCAACTATATATTCAGTTCCTTTTAGTTCTGTCAATAATGCATTATCAAAACTCAAAGAAAGCGTTCGATCTTTTTTCATTTCTGCAAGAATCTTTATAGAATTCTTCATTTCAAAATCCAATCTCACTAAAGGACTAAACTGCTCAGTTAAGTTCACATTACCTATAATAACATTTGGCTGATAATTTCCACTAACATCTTTAGGTTCTGGATTAAGATTAGTTCTAAAGCTATTAATTGTATACGCTGCTTTATATCCGTGTTGAATAGAAAAACGTTTGAAAGTATCTTTAAAGAACTTATAACGCATTAATCCAGTATATTTCAGAGTCCAATTAGGAATAGGAATATTTCTAAAAGCATCTAAAGAAACACCTCCAGCACTAGATCCTGTATAGGCAGCTAAGAAAGACGGCAACAACACTTGCTGGCTGTTTCTTCCAAAACCAACAGGATAGCCATAATTAGGATTAGTTGTATTTGCTTCTACCGCATATCCAGCACCTAATTTTGCTTCGGCTAATCTATGAGCAACAGTCAACCTATTATTTCTAAATTCTTCAAATGTAGCTGAACCAAATTCGTCACTTTGCGCAAATGCTGTTTTTATCAAATTAGTAGAAATAGAGAAATTTCCAGTATTATAAGGTGCCAAAGATTGATACACTCCATTTTGAACGGTAAATTGTTCTGAATAATTTTCTGAAATGTTTCTATCAGCCATCAACTCAATTTTAAAATCAGCAAAAGGCTCTAATGTTGCCGTTCCTGAAAGCCTCTTACTTTTAAGTTGAGTGAAATTCTGATTAAAATTAGGATACTCCGTCAACCATCCGTTTCTAGCTGCTTCAAAACGAACATCATCTTGCAAACCAAAAACAAATCCTAAAGACGGTCTAGAAGATCCTAAAAATCCTATAGAAGGTAAATAACCTGGAAGCATTGTACCATTTGTCTCATTATAGGTTACCTGAACATTCTTTAGACTTGTTAAGACTCCTATAGCAGCATCCAGCAACGGTGTTTCTTGAATTTGCTTTTCTTTTGGTTTAGCCACTACTTTCTCTCCAGGCTTAGGAGCTTTTACTGGTGGAGCAACTGTTGGTTTTTTATTTGCAATTCGCTCTGAACTTTTAACTAATCCTAAATACTTATATAAAGCTGACATTGTAAAAGTTGTATTCAACTTATGACTATTAGCATTTTGGATGGTATTTCCTAAATCATAGTTTATTCCAGTTGCCGTGTCAGTAATAGATCTCATTGCAAGAGATGCACGTTGCCAACTATAGTCACCAGTATAAGTATAATCTGATTTTATAAATGATAAAAATGGAATTTTATTAATAGGCAACTCATAATTTACTGTCAACTGCTGCGCATGTTGATTAGGAGTTCCAATATTCCACAAATCAGTCCAGATAACATTAGAATCAATAGGTCTATTATTATCATCTAAATAATTTAAAACTACATTAGCTGATGTTGCTGTATAATTAAATCGAAGAGCCTTTGTTAAATTATATCCAAAACCATAATTATAATTGAACATATAATTTCGTTTATACAAAGGGTCTAACCCAATTCCTTCTACTTCTACCTGACGGAATTGCTGTCTATTGTATTGACGTAAAATAGTAGAACTAAAGTTAATATTATTAGGCAAGTAGTTAAAATTAAAATCGCTCAATAATTTCCAATAATTACTCTTACTAAAATACTTCACTTTTTTAAATGGTTCTATAGGTTTAGCCTTAAAAGTATAAGTATAATCAGCAGAAGTTCTTAATTGTTGATCTACGGCATTTTCAATATTAGGATCGTGATGTTCAACCTCAGTAAATGAATAGGATAATGTTAAGTTTTCTGGATCGTAAAAATGTTGTTTTTGCTTTTCTCCACGATCTTTTCTAACACCAATTAAATTGAAACTTTTACGTTTAGTATAATCAATTGCTCTATCTCTATAAAAATCTTTCTTAGCTTGATCTTGCGTAACGTCTATTAATTGTTTTAACTTAATATCCTGATAAAATGGATCGTACTCTGGAGTAATTATTTGTTCCCCAACCGCATAATTGAAAGGAATATTCATTCCCCATTTTTTAGGCAACAATTTACCTACATTTACATTAGTAACTATATCATACTGTTTAACATCTTCTCTACTTCTTTCGTTTGGACGTTGTTCTATAGAACCGAAACCTATAGTACTCATTCTACCCGTAGCAGACAATGTTGCTAAATCTGCCATATTGGTATCAAGAGAAGCGATAGCCGCCATACCTCCAGCATTTTCTAATTCTGCCAAACGAAGTTCATTAAACCAAACTTCTCCACGACCATATCCAGATTCTCCTCTATTTCTAACCCCAACCATTAATGTGCGAACTTGACCAAAATTAGGATTTCCTTTTATACCCACTTTCATTCCTGCTTTTGCAGAAGGATCTAATTGAGTTGCATCAATAAACATAATGCCATTTGCATCAGGAGTTGTTCCTTCACCACTAATCTTTTTAACTTTAAGCGCCGTTAAAACTGAAGTCGCTATATCAATTTCATTTTCAGCTGGCCATACTTGTTCAGGAGAGTTATCTCCTTCTCTTGTAACCTTCAACGGAACTTCTATCTGATAAAAATTATCTGTAAAATCATTTCCGAAACGTATAAATCCAGATAGTTGTCCATCAGTTAAAGTTTGTTTAGGCAAAGCTTCAGCGTGCAAGAACATTTTTAATTTCTTATATTGACGCATATCTACGCTTACATTTTTGAAAGCAGCTCTTGCATCGCCAGGTTCTAATCCGTAGGTTTCTGAATGCACATCGTTTTTATCATACACTCTTAAAGCTAACGACTGTTCATTTTGATTAAGAACGGTATTATTATTATACAATTGTTCTCTCTGAACTCCAGGAGGCATTACATATCGGATAGGGCTTCTATTGCTATTATCTTGTAAATTCACCCCTACTACATCAAAACCAGTAGGATCATCATTTGGATCATCGTTTACAACTAAAGGAGGTGCTGTATTTGGATTTTGCAATGATGATGTATAACGTCTCCATTCCCCTCTAATCAAATCTAATGTCCCGAAACGTAATGTTACCTTATCCGTAAAACCACTCAAGAACATACGCATAAAACGAATGGATCTAAAATCAGAAATACCATTTTCAATATTTGCTGCAACAACCTCTTTGATAGGAATTTTAATTTGAATCCATCGCGCAGGCAGTGTTCTTCCGTTAGGCAAAACCTCAGAGGAAGTTTCTTGCACATCAGCTACATACTTATCACCCACTACCATATTCGGTTTGATATCAACAGAAAACTTATAATATGCATCGATAGTATTCATTGTGTTATCTCTATTGATATCTTCTACATCTGGAATAACTGTAGCTCCTCTATTAGCATCTGACACATTTACTGGTGAATTTCCTTCAGTACCATTATATTTTTTATATCTATCTACGACACTTCCAGATGCATTACCATAATACTGATAATTATCTTGTGCTGGATCCTCTCCTGCAAACTGTGATGGATACTTTGTGTTTTCTTCAGCATCTGTTAAACCATTTAATCCAACATCTTGAAGTGCACGATTTGCTTCATTAGCATCAAAAGCATAAATTAAAGATTGAGAAGCAGGAACCTTACCCCAATTTGAAGGTATTGCCGGTTGACTTGAGTCTGGCGTAGGCAAACCATTTTCATACAGTTTCTTACCATCCTTAAGTATATCCTCTGAGATTTCACCTAAGTTAAAAGTTAATTTCCCTGTATTAGTACTTGTTGTTATAGGTGCTGAACCATCTTTGGTATAATAAGGATCCAACATCCAAAACTGGATATACTCCACATTTGCTTGCTCAAAATTTGTTGATGTGATAGAGCGCGTGATACCTCCAAAGTTATCTTGAGGATTAGGCAAAGTATTATCTACTGACAAAGTATTAAAGTTATACGGTCCACGTTCTTGTGGATAGTACGTCAAGTCAAGAGTTGGAATTACTGTAGTTTCGCCAGCTGCAATATCAGTTTTTGGAAACAACTCTCTACTGTAAATACGACGTGTAGCTTGAGTAGAAACATCATTATCATTTAATCCTGCGGGACGGCTACCTGAATAGAAAATAGGATCTATGGTATACCAAGACAATTTTGCTCTTTTGTAACCGTACTTCAAATCATTATTTGCGGCACCATCTTCAAATCCTAATGGCACACTGGATAATGACCATGCTAATGGTGACTTCATATCTACAGCCGATTGAGAACCTTCAAAATCATCTACATATACTGTAGATTCTCCATTAAACTTATCAGCAGAAGGTGTTCCTGGTTGTAAAAAAGCAACTTCTCCTCTAAAAGACAAATTAGAAGGCACATCTGTATCTACAAACGGTAATTTATTAGCTAAACGTGTCAAGAAAGGTACTTCTGTCGAATAAATAGTATTCAATCCAAACATTGTATTATTAACAGACTCTTGACTATAATTAGATTTTTGAGTAAATGGTCGTTCTGACAAATTTAGGTACGTAGCTCCTACTTGGAACTTTTTAGAAAATTTATGCTCTACATTAACTCCCATAAAACGGCGTGTCTGTTGACCAAAAACCGAATTATTTTCGACTGAAACTTGAATAGGCGTTCCCGAAGCTTGAATAGAAGGGTCAAGAATTTGCACTCTTCCTGCCTGATAATTCACCGTATAATCTATACCTTCTTGTAAAACTCTACCTCCTGCCATTACTACAACAGATCCTTTAGGCACGTTAGATGCACCTAGGGAAATCCCATCACCTGAACTTGATTTGAATTTCCCTTTTAATTGAAATTTATTTTTATCTGCTTCTTCTAAAGCAGCAGCATTTGTTTTTCTATATAAATTTCTAAAAACATATTTCTTTTGGTTATCATTATAACCAGCCACAGTATTATCGTAATCTTCTAATGCGCTTGATCTTAGTTTTTCAAATAAATATTTACCAAATGGCTCTACTGTAGTAAAAATGATTCTTCCGTTTTGAGGATCTACAGTAAGTCCTGGGATAAAATCAAAAAAACCATCTCCTCCATCTTGAGGGTCATTACTCGAATTCAATTTGTCTAAATTAAACACTTTAATCAAAGGTGTCTTTTCTACATTAGAAGGCAACGGTAAAGTAGTTTGAGTAATATAGTTTAAAGGAGAAGGATCTGTATAGACAATATTAAATTTGAAATCTTTAGGATCTAACTGAAATGCTCCTGGGATTTGATAAATATTTTTCATCATCAAATTCCAAGTAGGTTTATTTACATTGGTTAAATTCCCCTTAAGCATTTTCAAAATTAAGGCCTGTGAAGTTACTCCTGCTGAATTTGGATTAGTAGCATCTACACCATCAGTACCAAATTCACCCACTTGATATACTTGATCGCCTATTGTATATTGATAAGCAACAGCTAACACCTCATCATTAGCTAATCTTTGATTTAAGGAAATATATCCCAATTGCGGATGAAAAGTATATTCACTAGATGATAATTTTCTAGCGTTTTCAAGTTTAGAATAATCTACACCTTCATTTGCAGTTACCCCACCTTGAAAACCACTCGAAACATTTGAAACATCTCTAATATTAGAATTTAAATTACTTGCCCCAATGCCAATTTTAGTTGGATCAAAATTATTATTCCCGTTGTTAGGTGGACTTTCTAAAGCTGAATTAAAAAATGTTCCAGGTATAGGATTTATTGATATTATATCTGAATCATTTATTCCATTCAGTTTTGATTCTCCAATATCAGCAAGAGCAATAACATTTCTTAAATTATTACCATCATTCCCTGTAGTAACACGATTTTGTCTATTAGTTACCCAAACTTCAATTCTTTTAATTTGTACTCGAGAATCAATAAACGGATATCTACTTAAAGCAGCGTCATATTTATTTCTAAAATACTGTGATAAGAAAAAGTGTCTATCCGCATCATAATCTAAACCAAAAAGGCTAAACTCTTGAATAGTACCACCTCCTTGTGAGGTCACAGTTTTTGTTTGTGATTTTTGTTCAGAGAAAACCCCCGTAATAGTTGTTTTTCCAAATTTAAGTTCTGTTTTTACACCAAATAGACTTTGTGCTCCTCTAATAAGCGTACTATTTAGTGGCATACTAATATTACCAACTTCTATTTTTTGAAGAATATCATCCTCATGAGGTTGAAAATCTAATTTGATAAGATTTTGAAAAGCAAATGTAGATTGGGTATCATAATTAGCATTAATCTTTAATCTAGTTCCCACCATCCCCAGCAAACTTAGGTTTACTCTCTGAGAAAAATCAAAAGTTGTTGAAGATCTATTATTCTCTGAAAAAGCTGGATTATCTTGTTTTGAATATCGTGCTCCTAAATCAACCTCTACTGATCCAGTAGGCTTCACATCAATTGTATTACTACCAAAAATTGACTCAAAGAAACCTGAATTTATATAATAACGAGGCAACAAATTTTTCTTTTTATCTTTGCTTGCTTCTTTCTTACCATCTATAGCATCAGCTTTTTCTTGAAAATATTTTCTGGTAGATTCTTTTTGAATTAATTTTTGATACTCCGCTGGGGTCAACACAATTGGATAATCAATATTGAACCCATCAAATGTTTTTGTATAAATATATCTGTCTGTTTCAGGGTCATAAGTATATGCCTCTAAAATACTTTTAGGATTAGGCATTTTTAAATCTTTCTTATTGTACCCCTTTACTGTATCTTGATTAACTTGTGCTTTGACTGAAAAACCCAATAATAAAAGCGCAAAAAAGGACACTTTTCTCAGTAAAAAAAACCAATTGTATTTATTATAAATTCTCAAAAGACTATAAATTTTTTAAAGCTTGTTTAATTATGTTTTCTACGGTTGCGTCTGGTGTAGATAAAACAATTTTATCTACAACTTTTTCAGCTATTTTTCTAACAAATCCTAAAACTTCTAATGCTGATAACGCTTCATCTCTGTTTGTATTGCTCTGAACTAAAGAAACTTCTTGAATATCATACAATTTTAACACTTTATCTTTTAAATCCAAAATTGCTCGTTGTGCTGTTTTAGCACCAATTCCTTTGATAGATTGAATGGTGGCTACATCACCTGAAGCAATTGCATTTATTACTTGTTTGGGTTCTAAAGATGAAAGCATCGTTCTAGCTGTATTAGCTCCTATCCCTGAAACTGAAAGTAATAGTTTAAAAATTTCTCTTTCTGATTTTTCTACAAAACCAAATAAAGAATGACTATCTTCTTTTATTAGGAGATAGGTATACAACTTTATAAAATCAGCGGTGGGAAGTAATCCATAAGTATGCAAAGAAATATTAACTAAATAGCCAACTCCTCCACAGTCTATCACAACTTCGGTAGGTGTTTTTTCAACTAATTTTCCCTGTATGTGTGCAATCATAATTTCTGATAAGCTCCAAATATAACAATTTTCTCTAACTGAATTTTACTTTTGGGCTAACTACCCTATATTATCGATAAAAATCAATTATTTTTTTGCGATTTACTTCTTTTTTCTTTTTCCTGAGCATCTATAACTGCGACCGCTGCCATATTTACCATCTCTTCTACACTGGCTCCTAATTGAAAAATATGTACTGGTTTATCTAACCCTAACATTATAGGCCCAATGGAATCCACTTTATATAATTCTTTCAACATCTTATAAGTAATATTAGCAGATTCAAGATTTGGAAAAATTAAAGTATTTACTTTATGATTTACTAATTTAGAAAATGGAAATTTACTTTTTAGCATCTCAGGATTCAAAGCAAAATCAGTCTGGATTTCTCCATCAACAATCAAATCAGGAAAATTAGTATGCAAATATGCTACAGCTTCTCTTACTTTTTGCGCATTCTCATTACTAGAAGAACCAAAATTTGAAAAAGAAACCATAGCGATAACAGGTTCCATTCCAAATAGTTTAACTGTTTTTGCTGTCATTAAGGCAATTTTAGCTAAATCATCAGCAGATGGATTAGGATTGATTGCCGTATCTGCTAAGAACATAGGCCCTCTTGAAGTCATCATTAAATTAGTTGTAGCAATTCTACTCACTCCAGATGCTTTACCAATAAGTTCCATTATAGGCTTTACTACAGTAGGGTAACTACGAGAATAACCTGTCACAAGCGCATCTGCTTCTCCTTCATTTACCATCATTGCGGCAAAGTAATTTCTTTCTCGCATCCATTTTTGAGCATCTAAAAGCGATATTCCTCTTCTTCTACGTGATTGCCAATATTTATCCGCAAAACGAAATCTTCTCTCTTCTTCTTCTTTAGTCTTGGGGTCAATTATTTCTACTTCGGCATCAAAACCAAGTTCTTGTTTCAGTTCTAAAATAATTTCTCTACATCCCAATAAAATTGGGAATCCTATTCCTTCTTCGTAAACAATTTGAGCTGCTTTTAATACATCCAAATGATCTGCTTCTGCAAATACTATACGTTTCGGATTTGTTTTAGCTCGATTAGCTAATAAACGAACCATTTTATTATCTGACCCTAATCGCTCTAATAATTCATCTTTATATTTATCCCAATCTGTAATAGGCTGGAGCGCAACACCGCTATCCATTGCAGCTTTAGCTACAGCAGGAGACACTTCAGAGATTAATCTAGGATCAAAGGGTTTAGGTATAATATATTCCTTCCCAAATACAAGTTTTGTCTCTCCATAGGCAATGTTTACTTGTTCAGGAACTGGTTGCTTTGCTAAACAAGCCAAGGCTTTAACGGCAGCCATTTTCATAGCTTCATTAATTTTTGTAGCCCGCACATCCAATGCTCCTCTAAAAATATACGGAAATCCTAGTACATTGTTCACTTGATTAGGATAATCAGATCGACCTGTTGCCATAATAATATCATTTCGTGTAGCAACAGCAAGATTATACTCTATTTCAGGAACTGGATTCGCCATAGCGAAAACAATTGGATTTTTAGCCATAGTTAAAAGCATCTCTGGCTTTAGAAGATTACCTGCTGAAAGTCCCAAAAACATATCTGCATCTACAAGAGCATCTGCAAGAGTCATTTTAGCACAATCTTTAGCATATCTTTTTTGAAGTGTTGACAAATCTGTTCTGCTAGTGGTTAGCATTCCTTCTACATCAAACATAAAAACATTTTCTGTTTTTACACCTAATGCCACATATAAGTTAGCACAAGCTAAAGCTGCTGAACCAGCACCCGACACCACAACTTTCACTTTTTCAATATCTTTTTCTGCTAACTCTAAAGCATTTAATAAAGCCGCAGATGAAATAATAGCAGTTCCGTGCTGATCATCGTGCATCACTGGAATATTTAATTCCTCAACTAATCTTCTTTCAATTTCAAAAGATTCTGGCGCTTTAATATCTTCTAA
This sequence comes from Limnohabitans sp., assembly GCA_030053945.1. Taxonomy (GTDB): domain Bacteria; phylum Bacteroidota; class Bacteroidia; order Flavobacteriales; family Flavobacteriaceae; genus Flavobacterium. The sequence continues at coordinate 34,545 of JASGCW010000026.1, read as the reverse complement.
ATTAATTCCACCAAAAGTCGGCGCAATAGCCTTTACTGTTTCAACAAACTTATCTATGTCTGTAGCATCCACTTCAATATCAAAAACGTCAATATCAGAAAAGATTTTAAACAACAATGCCTTTCCTTCCATTACTGGCTTTGAGGCCTCTGGACCTATATTTCCCAAACCTAAAACAGCTGTACCATTTGATATAACAGCAACTAAATTTCCTTTAGCAGTATATTTATAAACTTTGTTTACATCCTTAGCTATCTCAATGCAAGGTTCTGCAACTCCAGGCGAATATGCCAAAGACAAATCTCTTTGTGTTGCATATTTTTTAGTTGGAACAACCTTAATTTTTCCCGGTTGTGGTTTTGCGTGGTATAATAATGCTTCTCTACGTTTTTTATCGTCAGCCATATTTACTTAAAAAATTTGTAACTCACAAAGGTAATAGATGTAACGAAAGAATGAAATTTTTTATGTTATTCTTTCATAAAGTTTATTTTTTAGAAATTTTGACCCTATAGAACACGTCTCTCTAACTTCTCAGAATTTAGGTGGTGGATGATGGATGATGGTGCTTCGACAAGCTCAGCAACCGATGGATGGTGGAAGATGGATGGTGGAAGATGGATGATGGAAGATGGATGGTAGTGCTTCGACAAGCTCAGCAACCGATGGAAGGTGGAAGATGGAAGGTGGAAGATGGAAGGTGGAAGATGGAAGGTGGAAGATGGAAGGTGGAAGTTGGAAGATGGAAGGTGGAAGTTGGAAGATGGAAGATGGATGATGGAAGAATGAAGATGAAAGGTAGAATTTAGAATTGGGGCTGGAACAACTTTGTGAAACTTTGTGCTTTCCTTTGTGTGACTCTGTGCAACCTGTGTTGTGGAAGTTTTGGCTTGAGCCTAGAATTCTTTCTTTTTAGACTTGCAAATTTATATGTGTAATTTATCAAATCTACAACTTTTTAGCTTGAGCCAGAATATATAATACAACAACCTATTTCTTCCATAACAAAACAAAAAAGCCTCACATTGCTATAAGGCTTGATTTTAGTGTGGTCCCACCTGTCCCGATAACCATCGGGAGAACCAGGGACCACCTGTCCCGAAAGCTTTCGGGAGAGTCAGGTGCTCTAATTTGTTTGATTGTAAATCTTCTCAACAAGTTCAGGATACTTCATAAGATTCTCTATGTAAACTTTACTCTTCATCGATTTTAGCTTTCTTTCTATCCGAATAGCGTGTGCAAAATTTTCTGTTTTGATAAACAACTTTAATTCCCAATCATCCGCAACAGAAGTAAATTTGTCTTTTCCATAAAACGACGAATTATGATTTGTTATTCGCTGCTTTAAATTTTCTTGACTTACTCCTATATAATATTTCCCTAATTTCTCAGAATATATAATGTAACAACCTATTTCTTCCATAACATAACAAAAAAGCCTCACATTTCTGTAAGGCTTGATTTTAGTGTGGTCCCACCTGGGCTCGAACCAGGGACCACCTGATTATGAGTCAGGTGCTCTAACCAACTGAGCTATAGGACCAGTTTTGGCTTTCAAAACATCTCAAAAAAAGCGGTTGCTTTGTTTTGAGGTTGCAATATTACTACATTTTTTTACTTCTTCAAAATTATTCTGCAATTTCTTGACATAATTCTACTAATACCCCATTAGTGCTTTTTGGATGTAAGAATGCAACAAGTTTATTATCAGCTCCTTTCTTAGGAATTTCATTCAAAACTACGAATCCTTCTTTTTTTAATCTTTCAATCTCTGAATAGATGTTTTCTACATCAAAAGCTATATGATGAATCCCTTCTCCTTTTTTTTCTATGAATTTTGCTATTGGACTTTCAGGATTAGTTGCTTCTAACAACTCTATTTTATTTGGCCCATTCATAAAAAAAGATGTTTTGACCCCTTCGCTTTCTACAGCCTCTTCTTTATATGCTGGAGCACCAAAAAGTTTTTCAAAAATTAAATTAGATTCTTGCAAGTTCTTTACCGCTATACCTATATGCTCAATTTTTCTCATAAAAGTTACTATTGATTTTGCAAATATAAAACATTGAAAGTTTACAACTTTGTGAGTTTACAACTAAAAATCGTATTTTTGCACTATGGAAACAAATAGACAGAAAAAGATAGGCAGTGTAATACAAAAAGATTTAGTTGATATTCTTCAAGGTGAAGTCCGCAAAAATGGAATTTCAAACCTTGTTATTTCTGTATCTAAAGTTAGTGTAACTTCAGATTTGTCTATCGCAAAAGTATTTTTAAGTGTTTTTCCGCAAAGCAAAGCAGAAGAAATTTTGATTGCCATAAAATCAAACACTCCTCTTATTAAGCACGATTTATCTCAAAGAGTAAAATTACAATTGCGTAAAGTACCTAATTTAATTTTTTACATTGACGATAGTTTAGATTACATTGAAAAAATTGACAATGCGCTTTCTGGAAAAGAGAACCCTATTGAGAATCCAGATTTACTAGAAAGAAGAAAGAAATCTTAATCTTGAATTTTCCTTTTTACATAGCAAAAAGATACCTGCTTACTTTAAGCAAAAACAATGCTATTAACATCATAACAGGCATCGCTTCAATAGGCATAATTGTAGGTTCATTAGCTTTATTTGTAGTACTTTCAGTCTTTAGTGGATTACGAGATTTTAGTTTGTCATTTAGCAATGATTTTGATCCTGATTTGAAAGTTTTACCCGAAAAAGGAAAAACAATTTTAATCTCTGACTATCAAAAAAAAGCTTTACAAAAAGTTTCAGGCATTAAATTTTACAGTACTGTTGTTGAAGAAAAAGCATTGTTTACATATAAAAACAAAGAACAAGTAGCGTATATTAAAGGTGTTGACAATCAATTTGGATTAGTCAACAAAATGGACAAATCTATTTTTCAAGGCAGATGGATTTCATCCGGAACACCACAAGTTGTTATAGGAAACGGTATTTCACAAAAATTATCCTTAGGTTTATTTGATTTTGATAATGCATTTGAAGTTTTTGTACCTAAGCCAGGTAAAGGAACCATAGACAATCCTGATGAAGCTTTTAATAAATCGGAAATTATACCTATAGGAATCTATGCCTTCAACGAAGAAGAATTAGATTCCAAATATGTCTTTACTAGTTTAGAATTAGCCCAAGAACTTTTACAATACAAATCTAATCAAGTCACAGGAATAGAAATAAAACTTGACTCATTAGCTAATGAAGACAAAGTAATTACTAATCTTCAATCACTTTTTAAAAATACAATCAAGGTAAAAACTAGAATGCAGCAAAATGATAGTTTGCACAAAATGCTAAACACAGAAAACACTGCTATTTATCTTATTTTTACTTTAGTTATCATTATGACTTTATTCACACTGGCAGGCGCCATCATAATGATGATTATTGACAAAAAACACAACTTAAAAACTTTAGAAAATCTTGGTGTTTCTGTCAATAACTTACGAAAAATATTTTTATTTCAAGGAAGCCTAACTACCCTTATTGGAGGATTAATAGGCATTTCTCTAGGATTTATTTTGGTTTTAATTCAACAAGAATACAAATTAATAATGATCACAGATTCGCTTGCTTATCCTGTCAAAATAACCATAAAAAACACATTAATTGTGTTTGCAACAATTCTAATATTAGGTTTTCTTGCTTCCTTGATTGCAAGTAGTAGGGTAAGTAAAAATTTACTAAACGATTAATCCTCTAAAGCATTCCACCCTCTTGCTTTCAATTCTATTTTAGTATTCGCCCTTGTAACAAGATGAGTTCCTTCATTCACATTTGTCATATGACCTATAACAGTAAAATTTGGGTTACCTTTAATTTTGTCAAAATCTTCCATTTTGATAGTGAATAGCAATTCATAATCCTCCCCACCATTAAGTGCTATTGTTGTAGAATCTATATTAAATTCTTCACAAACAGAAATAAATTGCGGATCTAAAGGAAGTTTTTCTTCATACAAATTACATCCAACATTAGATTGTTTACATAAATGCATAATCTCTGAAGACAAACCATCTGAAATATCAATCATCGAAGTAGGCAGCACCTCTAAAGCTTTTAAAATTTCAGGTACATCTCTACGTGCTTCAGGCTTAAGCTGACGCTCAATCAAATAAGTATAATTATCTAAATCAGGTTGGTTGTTAGGATTTACTTGAAAAACTTGCTTCTCTCTTTCCAGCACCTGCAAGCCCATATAGGCAGCTCCAAGATCTCCCGAAACCACTAACAAATCGTTTTCTGTTGCCCCATTTCTATATACAATTTCTTTTGAAGCAACTTCACCTATTGCAGTCACAGAAATAATTAATCCTTTTTGCGAAGAAGTTGTATCACCTCCCACTACATCTACATTATATTGTTTAGCTGCTAATGCTATTCCTGAATACAACTCTTCTAATGCTTCTAAAGGAAATCTATTGGAAACAGCTATTGAAACAGTTACCTGAGTAGCTATAGCATTCATTGCATAGATATCAGACAAATTCACAACAATAGCCTTATATCCTAAATGTTTCAATGGCACATAAGACAAATCGAAGTGTACACCTTCAACTAATAAATCGGTCGAAACAACTGTTTTTTTTGACTTAAAATCTAAAATAGCAGCATCATCCCCTATTCCTTTAATAGTAGATTTTTGATTTATTTCCAGATGTTTTGTTAAATGCTCTATCAATCCAAATTCACCTAGTTTCGCAATACTTGTTCGTTGAGGAGTTTTATCTTCTATCATTTTCCTTTATTTGTGTGCAAATTTACAAACTAATTTAGTTATTGCTATAAAAACAAAATCCCAAATAAATTTATTTGGGATTTTACTAAAAATATTAAATAAAATTTTTTAAGATTTCACCATTTTTTTATTGGTCTTTAAAGCTGTTAATTTAGGTGCATCGATATTGGTTTTTTTCTTTAAATCTGCTAAAACATTCAATGCTTCATCAACATATGCATCTTTAGACATTGTCTCGTGCCAATCTTGTCTTTTTCGACCTAAAACAGTGTCTTTTTTAATTTGCTCTATCTCATCTGGTAATGATTGAAACTTCAACTGATTAGAATAACTTGTGATTGCTTTAAACTTCTTGGTTGATTCTTCAATTTTAGCTTGCTCTGCTTTAAATTTATCCAAATTTAAACTTACTACATTATCTTCTTTTCTATCATTAATCCATTTAGCGTTTTCATCAATTAATTTAAATTGTGGATTCTCTGCTATTCTCTTTTTACTATTGAAAACTATATTCTCAAAATTTATAATTGAAGAGGCTGGCTGATAAGTAGCTGGATCTATTTTATCCCATGGCATTGCGTTATCTACATCTCTTTCACCTATTTTAATATAAGAATAACGATCTGGGATAACAATATCACTCGATACTCCTTCAAGTTGCGTAGAACCTCCATTGATTCTATAAAACTTTTGCATAGTGATTTTTAAGGAACCAAAACTTCCAAAATTATTTTCTTTTACTAATTGGTCTAAATCAAAAACATTTTGCACAGTCCCTTTTCCATATGACTGCTTACTTCCAATTATAATTCCTCTTTTATAATCTTGAATTGCAGCCGCAAATATTTCTGAAGCTGAAGCTGAAAAATTATTTTGCAAAACCACCAGTGGTCCATCCCATTGTACTTTTGAATTATGGTCGTAATATACTTCTTTTTTACCAGCAGCTGATTTTACTTGAACAACAGGTCCTTCTTTGATAAACAAACCGACCATATCTACAACCGTTTTTAAAGAACCTCCACCGTTATCTCTTAAATCCATAACGATTCCTTGAACGCCAGATTTTTTTAATTTTTCAATCTCGCTCGCAATGTCTTTTGCTGCATCTCTACCATTATCATCATTAAAATCGATGTAGAATTTAGGTAAATAGATTACACCATATTTTACGCCATTTTTCTCAACTGTGCTTGATTTTGCATAAGTCTCTTCAATTTCAACTATGTCTCTTTTTAGTGAAATTACTTTTATAGACCCATCTACTTTTTTTACCGTTAGTCTAACTTCGGTGCCTTTTGGACCTTTGACTTTTTTAACAACATCATCAAGACGCATCCCCACAACTTCTACAGGCTCGCTATTACCTTGTGCAACTTTTATAATTAAATCACCTTGTTCTAATTCTTTGCTTCTCCAAGCTGGCCCCCCTGAGATAAGCTCAGAAATCTCAGTCATATCATTTTTCTTTTGTAAACGAGCACCAATACCTTCTAATTTTCCACTCATACTAATATCAAATTTTTCTTTTTCTTCTGGAGCAAAATAAAAAGTGTGTGGATCATACTGCGTTACAAAAGCGTTGATGAAAACTTCAAACCAATTTTGTTTGTCTAAATCACTAATAAAATCAAAATATTCATTCAAGGATTTTATTGTAGATTCTCTGGATTCTTTTTCAAGTTGCTCAAATGTTTTTTGAACATACTTTGGATCATTTTTAGCTTTATCAGTTTCTATTTTTTGCTTATCAACTATTGAAGCTAGGATAGAAAGTTTTATTTGTTCTCTCCATCTGTTTTTTAATTCTGAATAATTCTTTGCAAATACATTTTTTTCAGAATCAACATTAATGGTTTCGTCTGTATTAAAATCGAATGCTTTTTCACTAAATCCTTTATAAATCACTTTAGCCTCCTGCATACGCTTTTGAACACGTTCAAACGTAAGGTTAAAGAAACTCAAGTCTCTGTTACGAATTATATCATCAATTTCGGTCTCATATCTTTTAAATTCATCAATGTCACCTTGCACGAAAAATCGTTTAGAGGGATCTAGTGCATCAATATAATTATTATATACTTTCTTGGAAAATTCATCATCCATCCTTGCTGGATCATAATGTCCTTTTTCAATAACCAGGGTAATCAAGTCGATAAGAACTCTGTCTTTTTCAGGATCAACTCCTTTACTTTTTGGAATAAAACTCCATAATGTAGCCGACAAGGCAACAGCAGCTAAGATAACTTTATAATTCTTTCTCATATAATTCCAAATTAATTCCATAACGATTACTAAAGTACTTAAAAAAATTGTGCCAAAGATACTTTGACGGATTTAAATTTTTGTTAAAGAAATAAAAAAATGTGTACAAAATAATTTATGTAGTTTAGCAATGCTTATTTTGAATAAATTATTTTACTTTGAAGTATGAAAAAACCTTTGATTTTAGTTACAAACGACGACGGGATAACAGCACCTGGAATTAGATTTTTAATTGATGTAGCAAAAGAAATAGGCTCTGTTGTAGTTGTTGCTCCAGACAGCCCTCAAAGCGGGATGGGTCACGCTATTACAGTAAATAGCACCTTATATGTAAATAAAATTTCTAAAGAAGGAGATGAAATACTTGAATACAACTGTTCGGGCACCCCTGCTGATTGTGTTAAAATTGCCAAAAACGAGATAATAAAAGAAAAAATAGATTTGTGCATTTCAGGTATAAATCACGGATCTAATGCTTCTATAAATGTTATCTATTCTGGTACTATGAGTGCTGCCATCGAAGCAGGAATAGAAGGCATTCCGTCTATAGGATTTTCACTGGCAGATTTTTCATGGAATGCTAATTTTGAACCTATTCGAGAACATCTTAAAACTATTTTATCAAATGTTTTGCAAAATGGTTTACCCGAAGGAGTAGTACTAAATGTGAATTTTCCAAAAGTCGCAAAAGAAGAAATAAAAGGAATCAAAATTTGCCGACAAGCCAAAGCAAAATACGAAGAAAAATTTGACAAAAGAGTATCTCCATTTGGGAAAGAATATTATTGGCTGGCAGGAGATTTTGTAAATCTTGACAAAGGAGAAGATACAGACGAATGGGCACTTAAAAATAATTATATTTCTGTTGTTCCAGTTCAGTTTGATTTAACGGCTCATTATGCAATACAACAACTAAATACTTGGGATTTAAATGAAAAAAACTGATTTGTTTATAGGAATGCTAATAGGATTTTTAGCAACATTCTTAGGAATGTTTTTGTTTTTTACTTACAACGGCTATGATTTTACAGAAGGAATCAAAGGGATGAAAACATTAGGTTTATTAGGAAAAGTTGTTACTCTTGGAGCAATTTTAAATATTGCTGCTTTCTTTCTGTTATTAAAGCTTAACAAAGAACTTATGGCGAGAGGAGTAGTATTAGCTACTATAATATTAACATTTATTACCATTTTTTTATAGATGCGCTATTATATAATTGCTGGAGAAGCTTCTGGAGATTTGCACGGTTCTAATTTGATGAAGGGTATTTTAAAAGAAGACCCCTCTGCCGAATTTCGTTTTTGGGGCGGTGATTTAATGCAAAGTATGGGAGGAACATTAGTAAAACACTATCGTGAGCTCGCCTTTATGGGGTTTGCCGAAGTAATTCTGAATCTTAAAACCATTTTAAGCAACATTAAATTTTGCAAAAATGACATTACGCAATTCAAACCAGATGCAATTATCTTTATAGACTACCCAGGGTTTAATATGCGAATAGCGAAATGGGCAAAACGAAATAATATTCCCACTCATTATTATATTTCGCCTCAAATATGGGCTTGGAAGGAAAACAGAATTAAAGCCATAAAAAGAGACTTTGACAAAATGTATGTTATTTTACCGTTTGAAAAAGATTTTTATGAGAATAAGCATAATTTTCCTGTTGCCTTTGTGGGTCATCCATTAATTGACGCTATTAAAAACAGGACTATTACTGATACATCTAAATTTAAAGCAGACAATAATTTATCCGAAAAACCTATAATCGCATTACTCCCAGGAAGCAGAAAACAAGAAATTTCAAAAATGCTTTCTGTAATGCTTTCTGTAATTAAAGATTTTCCTGATTACCAATTTGTCATTGCTGGTGCGCCAAGTCAAGAATATGAATTTTATAAACAGTTTTTAAATAACGAACAAGTAAAATTTGTATCTAATAAGACCTATGATTTACTAAGTGTTGCCACAGCTGCATTAGTAACCTCTGGCACAGCCACACTCGAAACTGCTTTGTTCAAAGTTCCTGAAGTTGTTTTGTACAAAGGGAGTTGGGTTTCTTACCAAATTGCAAAACGCATCTTAACCCTAAAATACATTTCGCTAGTTAACCTTATTATGGACAAAGAAGTGGTGACAGAGCTTATTCAGGACGATTGTAATGCTGAAAAAATTAAGCGTGAACTCACAAAAATTTTAGACTCTGACAACCGTCAAGAATTATTAGCTAACTATAATTTATTAGAACAAAAGTTAGGAGGAGAAGGAGCAAGTGACAAAACAGCAAAACTGATTGTGAATGCTTTGAAAAGGTAGATTTTAAAAATTTTTTGTATTCTAAGTTTATCTTTATTCACGCATCAATTTAGCCATAAGAATTCAAAATGCGTAAAAGCCCATTCAAGATAGTTGATATTCATTTTTGAAAATTGCACTTTTCTATATGGAAGGATTATATGTTTATTTTTGTGCTTTATTATGTATACTAAAAAAATAATGAATAGAATAACACTAAACACAAACGGAATTACTTCAATTTCTTGGTTCAATAATTCGATTATTGATATTCCATTATGTGGAAAAATGTACTATTTAGATGGTAGAATCGAAGATGAATATAAATATCATTTTGGTTCATTTTTTGATAGTTCAATAATTTCTGATGATGGTATCTACTCATTTATTTATAAAAAAACAGGAACAAAAGGTTTATTGCTAAAAAACGGCGAAATTCTAAGAGAAATTAATCGTTCATATTATTGTGCTGAAAATTATGAATATCCTGTCTGCTTTTTAACTCGAAATAATGGCGAAACATATTTAATACATTGCCCTAATGGATATAATCAAATTGATTTTGAAAACGTTGAAACTGGGCTAATATTAACAAATATAACAGAAAGAAATCCAAGTGATTTTTTCCATTCACGTTTTGAAATGAGTCCAGACAATAAATACTTATTAAGTAAAGGTTGGGTCTGGCATCCATTAAGTATGATTTCTATATTCAACATTGAAGAATGTTTCAAAAACCCATTATTATTAGACAACTCTAATAATAATCTAAATGTTGGGACTGAGATTAATACCGCAAGTTTTATTACTAAAAATAAAATACTAATAGGAACTTCAGAGGAAGAACCATTTGATGATGATTTTACTGAAAAGCTGCCTCAAAAAAGTATTGCAATATGGAATGTAGAAACAAACGAAATTTCAAAGCCAACGAAATTAGATTTTCAATTTGGTAATTTATTTGCGGTAGATGAAAATTATGTCTGGGATTTATACAAATTTCCAAAACTTATTGATGTCGTAAGCGGAAAAATAATATATGAAGATGCTGAAACATATAGTGGAGAACAAAATTCATCGATAATGGGGTACTTAGAAAATCAACCGAAAATTGCATTTGACAGAAATACAAAGAAGATTGCGATTACGAATGAACAAAAAATAGAAGTATATTCTTTCTAAGAAACAATCTCTTCATTTTTGATATCTTTGTTGATCTGGAAAAGCCACAATCTACCTGAATAAAACCCTTACGAACTAAAAGTCGACTTATCGATTATGTTTCACTACTATGGAATTTGAAAGTACAACTATAAAAGGGAATTCTTTTTTAAACAATAATGTTTTATTTATATTTGAAGTAATTTGCTTAGCTTGTTACGAACAAACGTTTGAACAAAATAATTAAGGACTTGACAAGTGACAAAACAGCAAAACTGATTGTGAATGCTTTAAAAGGGTAGTTTTATGAAACTTTACGATTTTCCTATAATACGAATTCTTTTATTTTTTGTTTTAGGAATCGTTTTGTCTTATTATTTTCCTATTGCTGTAGCAACTGTTTTATATTTTGTGCTTATTGTTTTAGGGATTTATGCGTTTGTATATTTTAAAACAAGAAACGTTTTTGAACCTAAGAGAAAATTCGGGATTGCGCTATATGTTACTTTTTTAATTTTAGGGTATTTTACAAATACGATTCATACGGATGCTTCTTTTAAAAATCATTATTCTCATTTCGAATCGCTATACCAGAACGAAAATGAAATCATATTGATTATTCGTGACAAATTAAAGAACACAAAAAAACACAATCGCTATTATGCTCAAATTGAATCTATAAACAACAAACACTATCAAGGAAGGATTTTATTGAATATTCAAAAAAACGATATTGCTTCTAACCTTATTTCTGGAACTAGAATCAAAGTAAAATCTTGTTTAGTCAAAAATTTTAAAGTAAATAATCCTAATCAATTTGATTATAATAAATACTTAGAAACTAAAAACATCTATGCCCAAGTGTTTGTCAGGACAGAGGCTATTTTCATTAATCAAACTCCAGTAAAAGATTTATATTACTACGTTTCTAAGTTCAGAAATACTATTTCAGAAAACCTTACTAAGAAAAATTTTAAGAAAGAAGAATTAGCTGTTGTTATGGCACTAATTTTAGGTCAACAACAAGATATTTCACCTGAAATCATTCGTGATTATCAATTTGCTGGAGCGGTTCATATTCTGTCCGTTTCAGGTTTACACGTTGGATTTATATTACTATTCGTTACATTTTTACTAAGCCCATTCCCTAACACAAAACGCTACAATACGATTAGACTTAGTATTACATTAGTCTTATTGTGGCTTTTTGCCATTATAGCTGGACTTTCGCCTTCGGTATTACGAGCAACAACTATGTTTAGCTTTGTAGCAACAGGAATGTATTTGAAAAGGCATACAAATACCTATCATACGATTGCTGTTTCATTGTTTATCATATTGCTTTTTGAACCACATTTTTTATTTGATGTAGGTTTTCAGTTAAGTTACTTAGCCTTGTTATTTATTATATGGGTTCAACCCTTGTTAAAAGGAGTTTGGGAACCTAAAAATAAAATTGTCAATTATTTTTGGGAAATACTAACTGTTTCATTTGCTGCTCAAATAGGAACAATGCCCTTAAGCTTGTATTATTTTCATCAATTTCCGGGCTTGTTTTTTGTCACGAATCTAATTTTAATTCCTTTTATGACAATCATTATGATTTTAGGGGTGTTGCTAGTAATTTTAGCTTATTTTAATATCGCACCTTATGTTTTACTAATTTCTGTAGAAAAATGCATAACAACAGTTAATTTTTTCATTAAAAAAATTGCTTCTGCAGAAAGCTTTATAATACAGAATATCCCTTTTAATTTAGTACTTTTAATACTGTCTTTTGTTTGTATTATTTGCCTAATTGTATATTTTGAAAAACCTAATTATAAAAAGTTAGTATTAGGACTAACCAGCATATTATTTCTTCAACTAGGATTTATATATACTTTTTACAACAGTTTTGAAAAAGATGAATTGATTGTGTATAGTGTTTCTAAAAATAATTTGATTACGATTAGAAAAGGGGAGAATGTCTCTCTCTATCAGTCCAATCCAACAAATAAAGAAGATTACGGATTCAAAACGGTACAAAGTTATCTAACGGCTAACTTTTTAAAAATAAGTAAAATAGCAACTCTTAAGAATATTCTTTTCTTTAAAAACAAAAAGATACTAATTGTAGATAATGAGAAAATTCTGCACATATCTTTTTCGCCAGATATTGCAATTATAGCAAATTCTCCAAAAATCAATCTAGAAAGGACATTAAATAAACTTAAACCTAAACAAGTTATTGCTACAAATACAAATTATAAAAATTTTGTTTTGCAACTGGAGGCAACTTGCAAGAAATTAAAAATCCAATTTCATAGTACTTATAATGATGGTTTTTTCAAATTAGATTAATCTTTATTGATTAATTTTTTTGTGCATTATCCTTATGGTTCTCCATCATTATATCTAATGTCTGAGTAAATATTTTTGGTCCTCCATTAAGGTATCCTAATTGGCAAATAGAGTCAATTTTAAGTTTATGGTTTATTTTATCCATTTTCGCTCTAAAAATCCAAACCGTAGGTAAGCTTTTTAATTTGAAGAGTTCAGCAAGATTTTTGTTTTGCATCTTAATTTGTACATCTTGCTTCTTGTTTTTAGGAAAATCTAACTCGAGTAGAATAACTTTTTTTTGCGCCCATTCTCTAAATTCAGGAGTAATAAATACTTCAGAATCTAACCTTTTGCACCAATCGTTCCAATCTCTTCCTGTGAAATTAGCTAGAATTGGTCTGCCTGTCTCTTCAGAAAGTTTTTGTGCCTCTTCAAATTTAATAAACCATTGTGAATCGACATTCTTTGTGCTATAAAAATTCATTAAACAAACATATAACAAAGTAACAGAAAACACCTTCACAACCCTCATAATTTCCTGATTTTAAATGCTATATAAATTTAATAAAAAAACCCTTTGGATTTCCAAAGGGTTTTTAAACTATTTTTTTGATTTAACTGCTTTAGGTTTTGTAGCAGTTGAAGGCTTTTTATCTGATACGTATTTTGTTAAAATTTGATTTGCTCCTTCAATCCAAACCTTAGGACCTCCAGCTACATATCCGGTACTTCCCAATCTTTGAAGGCTTATAGCACCGTCCTTTTGTTCTGATTTTACAAACCAAACTGTTGGATATCCTTGCACGCCTAAAACTTGTTGTAGTTGCATATTTTGAGTTTTAATTTCTTCTGTTTGAGAAGATCTTCTTGGAAAATCAAGTTCAACAAGTACAACTTTTTCTTTTGCCCAAGATTCAAACTCGGTAGTTTTAAATACTTCGCTTTGTAAGCGCATACACCAGCCGCACCAATCACTACCTGTAAAAAATAAAAACATTGGCTTGTCTTCTTTTTTAGCAATTTCCATTGCTTTTTTTACATCTGTATGCCAAACAAGATTTTCTTTAACCTCTTTTTTTGGTGTAAAAGTTTTAAATCCAAAGATTGAAATTAAAGCTATAAATGCTATCGAGAAAAATATTTTTTTATTCATTTTATTTTTAGAATTAGGTTTATTTATTTTATGTATCTAATTAATTCACTGCTTGTTTTATAACCAGTTATTTGATTTTGAACATCACCATTTCTATCCAAAATATAGATTGAAGGATACCCTTGTACTTTTAAATAATTTGTTAGCTCATGAGCACTATTTCTTCCTTTACGGTTAGGATCAAAACTTGGGTTGTCAAAAACAGCACCTTGAAAACTAACTCTTGAATTACCCTCTGCATTAAATTTCACAGGATAATAATTACGATTAATGATTTCTATGATTTCTGGATCACTTAGGGTATTTGCCTCAAGCATCTTGCATGGTGCATACCAGTCTGTATATACCTCCATAAAAATTGGTTTTGGAGCTTTTTTTTGCCTTGCTAATGCTTCATCTAAAGTCATCCAATGAATTTCTTGAGCTTGAACAGTCAATGAACCAAAAAATAAAAGTAATATGAGTAGTATATTTTTCATAGAATTAATTTTAATTTCAGTCAATCAAAAATAATGCCGAAGTTACAAATTTATTTTACGTCTTGCATTAATTTTCTAATTAGAGGTGAAATGGCAATTAAAAGCACACCAGCTACTAATGCGTATATTCCTAATTGTTGATACCCGTCTGCATAAGTATTAAGTTTCTGAATATTTGAAGCATTTTCAGAGGCTTCAGCAATTCCAGCGCCCAATAACCCCGCAAAATACTGTCCGTAGGCACTTGCTAAAAACCACATTCCCATAATAACTGCTTGTGTTTTTTTCGGTGATAATTTAGTCATTGCGCTCATTCCAATAGGTGATAAACATAATTCGCCAAAAGTGATTATAAACCAACCGAAAGTGAATAAATCTAACGAAGTTTTACCTGAAGCATCTGCAAAGAATTTTGTGTAATAAAAAATCCAGAAACCTCCAGCTAAAAATAAGAATGCTAAACCAAATTTCACTACAGTGTTAGGTTCAATTTTCTTTTTCGCCATCCATAACCAAACCATACCTAAAAGCGCTGCAAAAGCAATAACAAATAATGAATTAGCAGAATTGTTAACTCCATTTGGGTCTAATTGTATTCCTAAAACAGTATTGTTTAAATTATCTGCTGCAAATGCACTCAATGAACCTCCGCTCTGCTCGAAAAATGCCCAAAAAACGATTGAAAATAACATTAAAATAACCGCTACAATTAGCTTTTCATTTTCTGAAATGGAAAAATTTCTCATTTCATAAATTAAATACAATATTGAGGCTGGACCTATTATGTACATAAACCAATCTGTATAGACAGTATTAGACACCATAACCATTATTATAGGCACAATTAATATCGAACCAATGTAAGTAGCAATTTCGTATGTTTTCCTTTTTGAGGCATCAATTGAAAGTAATGGTGAAAGTCCTATTTCACCTAAACTTTTTTGAGTTTGCGTAAAAGTTAGCAAACTCACTATCATTACAATAGCCGCAAAACCAAAAGCTGCATTCCATCGCAAGTGTTCTGGAACTATAGACTTCCATAACTCACCTTTTGCTACAGCGATACAAATGTAACCACCTATTAATGCCCCTAAATTTACTCCTGCATAGAATAGTGAAAAACCTGCATCTGTTCTTGGGTCGCCATCTTTATAAAGCTTTCCAACCATAGATGAAATATTAGGTTTAAAAAATCCTGTCCCTACTATAGTAAAACTAACTCCTATAAAAAAGAAATTTTTGGGATCAATTGCTAAAATAACACTCCCAACAATCATCAATAGACCACCCCAAAAAAGTGATTTTCTGAATCCAAAAATTTTATCTGCAAATAATCCTCCTATAAAAGTAAAAGCATATACCCAAGCTTGTGTAGCTCCATATTGTAAATTAGCATCGGTATCTTTCATTAGTAAAACATTTACCATAAAAAAATACAGCATACCACGCATTCCATAGAAACTAAAACGTTCCCACATTTCGCTAAAAAATAAGTACCAAAGTTGTTTAGGGTATTTTCCTTTAAAATTCTGAATTTCTTCTATTGTTGTTGCCATATTAATTAATTCCTTTTTCTTTCATTACTTTATTTAACTGTTTCAATAAGACAAACATTAATAACGTTGCAAATAATAACAATCCGAAGTTTACCCAAAAGAAGTTTGCTTTGTCGTCATATTTATCCCACATTGAAGCTAATACCCCAGATAATTTATTTCCTATTGATGTTGAAAGAAACCAACCTCCCATCATAAGGGAAGTAATGTTTCGAGGACTTAATTTAGACACTACAGATAGCCCCATAGGTGATAATAGTAATTCCCCTATTGTAATTACACCATAATTTGCAAACAACCATAAAACAGACACCTTTTCAGAACCGTTATGACCTGCTTTCACAGCCAACACCATCACTAAAACTGACAATGCAGAAATCAACAATCCGAAAGCTATTTTTGTTGGAGTTGAAGGTTCTTTCTTACGACTTCTTAAATAGGTGAAAAAAGCAACCACTAAAGGTGTTAATGCAATTACCCAAAATGGATTAATGGACTGACTCAGATTAGATGCCCAAACTGAAACTTTATCGCCTTCTTCTGGTAATTTGTCTGGTGCAACATTTCGGAAATACAAGGGATAATTCACTTCTTTGATAACTTTTCCATCTTTCTTTTGAATTCTAAAAGCTTGATCGTATAATGCAACCGAATCTTTTTTATACTCTAATTCTTTAGTAAGATAAATTTTATCTGTAACCGTTTTAGCTACTCCCACGACTTCTCTATCTGTATATTTATCTCCCCAATTATTCAAAGCTGAACCATTTAACTTAAATACAGCCCAAAATAAAATTACTACAGCAAAAATAGACAACAAAGCACCAATTGGCCTTTTATCGTCTTCTTTAGCTCTAAAATAAAGACTTGAATAAAATAATACAACAGGAATACAAGCAAAAATAAAGGCATCTGTACTATCTGAACCAAAAATGGCACTATCTGTATTTATATCGGATGCTACTCCTTTTATTAACCATCCAATAACTCCAAATGCCACAGAAGGCACTAAAATAAATGACACAATTTTAGAAAAAGGCATATCTCCTTCCTGAACTCCTTTTTTATCGGTTTTATCTCCGTAGTGTTTTGTTCCAAGTATAAATACAATTACTCCTATAAACATTCCAACACCAGCCACTGCAAATGCAGCTCCCCAACCGAACAAATTCTCAAATACAGCACCAAAAAAATTACAGACAAAAGCACCTATGTTAATCCCCATATAGAAAATATTATAGCCTTCATCTTTTTTAGCTTTGTATTGCTCATCATTATAAAAATTCCCGAGTAAAGTTGAAATATTAGGCTTGAAGAAGCCATTACCTACAATTACAAGTGTCATAGCTAGGTACAACATAGGTAAGCTATGAATTCCCATCATCAGGTAACCTGCTCCCATCATTAATCCACCGGCAATAATTGAGGTTTTATAACCTAAATATCTATCAGCTACTAATCCTCCAATAAAAGGGGTTAAGAAAACCAGAGCGATGAAAGTACCATACAAATCTGATGATTCACTCTCAGTCATTGCAAAGCCTGTATCAACATCTTTTAAATAAAGTGTAAAAATTCCAATCATTAAATAATAACCGAAACGTTCCCACATTTCAGATAAAAATAAGAAAGGCAATGCCTTAGGATGCGATTTCCACATAATTTATTAGTTTATTTTAGTGTTCTAAATAAAAAAGTCCCGAATAATTCGGGACTCGAAAGATATAAAAAATATTTTTAATGAAAACTTAGCTCACACCGTGCATCATTTTTTTCAATTTTGGTGAAAGTAATGCTAATACTGTTCCTGCAATACCACATAATACAACAAACACCATAAAGAATTCATATAAATTATGTATTTCGAAACCTGCAAAAACAGGGTTGGTAGTAGCAATTTGTTCTTTCGCTAAAAGAGCTAACTGTTCAGCCGTTGGAGTAATTTTTTTATCTAGTACAGCTTGCAAATCAATTCCTAATTTACTTGCTTTTTCGAATTTATCACCAGTCGCTGGCATAATTGCTCCCAATGAACCTGCTAAAGCATATCCTGCGGCATTAGCAATAAAGAACACTCCATAAAGTAAAGAAGAAAAACGTTTTGGAGCTAATTTTCCTACTAATGAAAGTCCAATAGGCGACAAACATAACTCTCCAGCTGTTTGAATTAAATATAACAATATTAACCATTTAACCGCTAACAAACCTGAATTTCCTAAATCTTTAACATTATTAGCAATTATAAAATAACTAATTGCAATTAAAAATAATCCCATAGCTTGTTTTAAAGGAGATACAGGCTCTTTACCAGCAGCTCTCAATTTGTCCCATAACATCGAGAAAGGAACCGCCATAATTACTACAAACAAACCATTAAAAATCTGAACCATTGATGCTGGCATATCCCATCCAAAGAAATGTCTGTCTGTTTGATTAGAAGCAATAAATGTTAACGAAGAACCAGCTTGTTCAAAAGCAGCCCAGAAGAAAATAATAAAGAAAGAAACAATATATACTACAAAAATCCTATCTCTTTCAATTTTCGTAATTGAAGTATCTGATACAATTAAAGTTGCTAAAGCAATACCCGCAGAGTAAATAAATGGATAAATCAGACCTTTAACTAATGTTCCCATTTCGAAAGAGCTAAATCCAAATTCACCAACTAACAAAAATCTAAATAAGAAAAAAGTTACTGCGAAAACACCGAAAGCGATAAGAATTGATGTTTGATTAAAATTAGCTTGTTGAGCTTCTCCTTCTTCAAAATCATCTGATGTATTATGTTTAGGTAATCCTCCAATAGGTCTTCCTTCAGGTGTTACTACATATTTATTTTTTAAAACGAAAAACACCAAAGTTCCCATAAACATTGCTAACGCAGCAGCTAAGAATCCCCACTTGAATGCGAAAGCATCTTGAACACCTCCAACTTTAACATCACCTACTATTGGGCAAATAAATTGACCTAGAAAAGCTCCTAGGTTTATTCCCATATAGAAGATAGTAAATGCTGAGTCTAGTTTTGATTTTTCTGATTTAGGATATAAACTACCCACCATTGATGAAATGTTTGGTTTGAAAAATCCATTTCCAAAAATGATTACAAATAACCCAAACCACATTAATGATTTAGCAAAATCTAAATTTGAACCAAAAATACTAGCACTAAAGAACAAAAATAATTGTCCAATACCCATTAACAATCCTCCAATAAGAATACAATTTCGATTTCCTAAAAATCTATCTGATATGAATCCTCCTAACATTGGTGTTAAATAACACAATGCTAAAAATCCTCCGTAAAAAATAGCTGAATCTGATTCGAGATATTTTAAAGAGTTTACCATAAATAAAGTAAGTAACGCCCTCATTCCGTAGAAATTGAAACGCTCCCACATTTCTGTTCCAAAAAGTACCCAAAGTCCTTTAGGATGTTGTTGCTTTGCTGTTTCGCTCATATTTAATTTGTTTTGGTTTTAGTTTTGGTTAATTATAATTTCTCTTTAATAAAATTTGTCATTTTGGTGTACAACTGCAATCTGGTTTTTCCACCGTAAATACTGTGATTTTTGTCTGGATAAATTGCCCAATCAAACTGCTTGTTTGCTTGTACTAAAGCTTCTACCATTTTCATTGTATTTTGAACATGCACATTATCATCTGCTGTTCCGTGAATTAATAAAAAGTTTCCTTTTAGATTGCTCACGTGACTAATAGGTGAATTTGCATCATAACCACTAGCATTCTCTTGAGGCGTTTGCATATAACGCTCTGTGTAAATACTATCATAATATCTCCAAGAGGTTACTGGTGCCACTGCAATAGCGGTCTTAAACACATCTGCACCCTGAAAAATACAATTAGATGCCATAAAGCCTCCAAACGACCAGCCAAATATACCAATTCTAGATTTATCTACATAAGAATAATTGCCAATAACTTTTGCTGCGTCAATTTGATCTATAACTTCATACTTACCTAGCTCTTTTTGAGTACATTTTTTAAACTCGGCTCCTTTGTAACCTGTTCCACGTCCATCTACACACGCCACTATATAGCCTTCTTGTGCTAACATCATAAACCAATAATCATCAGTCCCATTCCAAGTGTTATCTACTTGTTGTGATCCAGGCCCTGAATATTGATACATAAAAACTGGATATTTTTTATTTTCGTCAAAATTCTTTGGTTTTATTAACCAAGCATTTAATTTAATCCCTTTTTCTGTAGTCAACTCAAAGAATTCTTTTTTAGGAAGGTTATATGATTTTAATTTTTCTTCTAGCTTTTCATTAGAAGCAATAACTTTTAACTCTTTTCCTGTTTTTGACTCATTCAAAGTGTATTTTGGCGCACTTGTAGCATTTGAAAATGAATTAATAAAGTATTGAAAATTAGGGCTAAAAGTAGCAGCGTTAGTACCTGTTTTGATAGTTAAACGTTTTTTACCACTTCCATCTAATTTTATTGCATACACATCACGATTTATAGAACCATTTTCAACCGATTGATAATATATCATTCCGTTTTTTTCATCAAAGCCATAATAATTTGTTACTTCCCAAGCGCCTTTTGTAATTTGCTTTTTCAATGTACCTGCTTGATCATAGTGGTAAATATGGTTAAATCCATCTTTTTCAGAGGTCCAAATAAAACTGTTGTCTTTTAAGAAAGTCAAATTATCTGTTACATCAACATAAGCTTTGTCTTTTTCATTTAGGACAGTTTTTGTTACACCTGAATTTCCATCAACAAATAATAAGTTCAAATTATCTTGGTGACGGTTTAATACTTGTGCAGATAATGTGTTTGTTTCATTAGTCCATTTGATGCGAGCAATATAAAAATCGCTATACTGGTCTAAATTTATTTTTTGAGTTTTACCTGATTTTACATCATAAATGTGTAGAGAGACAGCAGAATTTTTCTCACCAGCTTTAGGATATTTAAAAACACTCTGCGTTGGATAAAGTCCTTGGCTATATATATCCATCGAAAACTCAGGCACATTAGTCTCGTCAAATCGAATAAACGCAATTTTATCGGAACCTAAATTCCAATCATATGCTCGTACAAATGAGAATTCTTCTTCATAAACCCAGTCTGTTACTCCATTTATAATACTATTTTTTTTGCCGTCTGTGGTAACTTGTTGTTGTTGTTTTGAAGCAACATCATACACATATATATTGTTTTGATAGATATATGCAATTTTAGAACCATCAGGAGAAAAAGTAGGTTCTTGTACTTTATAATCTGCTAATTTTACTAAAGATTTCGTGGCTATGTCATAAATAAAGTAATCTGCAACAAAAGAATGACGAAAAATTTGATCACTATTGTTAGCAATTAATAATTTTTTTTCGTCCTTACTAAAAGTATAGGAATCTATACCTTGTAATTCTGCAAAATCTTTAGAGTCTAATAAAGTTGCAACCTTATTTAATGTAGCAAAATCAAAAAGATTAATTTGCGCCGAATTAGTAGCTCTATTAAAATCTAAAACTGTGTATTGATTTGTGTTTTTCATTGCTTCAAGAGCTGTCATTCCTTGTGCTCTAAATGCTCCAGACCAAATTTCGTCTAATGTTAATTGCTTTTGAGCAAACATTGAAAATGTTAGCATAAACAATATAAAAACGGAAGTTATTTTATTTTTCATTTTGTATTTGATGATAAAAATTGCCCAATTTTAGTGAAAAAAATCCAAAGGAAACCTTATTTTTTTGTTAAATCCACACAACTACACTAATAATCAGTCAGTTAAATTTAATTTTCGCTCGTAACAATTTAAAACTTTCTCATTTTAACACTATCCACAAATAAAACATTACAGTTTTTTAAACCATATAAAGCAGTTTTATTTTAACATAAAAACAAGAAAAGTAGTTTTATTTTTTACATATTAAATATTTTGCATTTTTTTTCTTAAATTTAAAACAACATTCTTCTAATTTAGCATTTATGGTTCAACGATTTTTTAAATTGTTGTGTGTTTGTTTGCTCTTTTCGCTAAAAGCAAATGGGCAAGTTTATGATTTTGAAATCCTCAATCAGAGTAATGGATTACCAGCATCTACAATAGTCTCAATTTTTCAAGACAGCAGAGATTTAATTTGGTTTGGTACAGATGGTGCCGGTCTATCCTATTATGACGGAAACAATTTTAAAATCATAAAAAACGAAGCTCATATCACAGATATTAAAGAAGACATAAACAAAAACATAGTTTTTTCAACAAAATATTCAGGTTTAAATATTTATGATGGTCTCAAAATAATAAAAACTATTAAAATTGATATTAATGACTTTATTCAAAAGTTATGTTCTTCGGAGGAAGGAGTTTATTGTTTTACTTCTAAAGCAGTTTTTTTACTCGACAATA
The DNA here is from genome assembly GCA_030053945.1 of Limnohabitans sp. Classification (GTDB taxonomy): domain Bacteria; phylum Bacteroidota; class Bacteroidia; order Flavobacteriales; family Flavobacteriaceae; genus Flavobacterium. The sequence goes on along the minus strand of JASGCW010000026.1, from coordinate 12,160 downwards.
ACTATAATCTAAAAAAATTATTTGATCTAAAAAGCAACGAAATCACCTATAATTCTGTTATTAGAACAAATGACAAAACTATTTATTTAGGAACTAATGATGGAATTCTGATTCTAAAAAAAAATAAAATAAAAAAATTAGAATCTAAAACACTCAAGGATTACTGCTTTATATCCAACTACATAAAAAATAAAGCATTTATAGGAACTAAAACAGGCGAATTATATTTAGTAGATTTTAACAAATCTGAAGCTCTAAATCCAATTCTATTAACCAAGTTAAATATAGACAATGAACCCTTTTCTATATCAAAAGTGCTTTATGATAATGAAGGAACTATTTGGGCATCAGCATTCAATAAAAACGGAATTATTAAATATACTAAGCAAAGTATAGAATATATTAATGAAGCCAAAGGATTTACTGGAGAAAATGTTCAATGTTTTTCACAAGACAAAAGCAACAATATTTACATTGGCACCTTTGGTACCGGAGCTTACAAAATAGGAACTCAAGAATTTTACAATTTCAATATCACCCCAGAATTAAAAACCGCAAACATTTTTAGTATATTCTTTGACAAAAACTCATTATTTGTTGGTATAAGTCAAAAAGGAGTTTTCGAATTTGCAAAAGATAAATCCAAAGAATATATCCTAAAAAAACAACATACAATCCCTAAAAAAGCATTTTCTATTTTTAAAAGCTCTAAAGGGGAAATTCTAGTTGGAAGTGACAATGGGATTTTTATATTAAAAAATGGACAATTTCAAGAAATTAAAATCAAAAACATTTCTTTAGGCTGGGTTAATTTCATCAAAGAAAACAACAAAAAATACTTTATTGGTACAAGAACTGGCTTAAAGATATTGGATCAAAATTTTGATTTAGAATTAGAGGAAGAAACATTTAGTAATAAAGTAAAAAAAGACAACATAGAATGTGTAGAATTTTTAGATAACAATGAATTTTATTTAGGCTGTAATTCTGGACTATACAGAATGACATATGAAAACAAAAAAATTAAAATCATCTCAAAATTAGCCAATCATAATATTGATATTTCACTTAAAGACAACAATAACAACTTTTGGTTTGCGGGTGTGAGCGAATTAATTTTTGTCAAAGACAAGGAAAAAATCAAAACTTATACCACAGAAAACGGATTAACATCAGGTTTAATTTATACTTTGATTAACGATTCTAAAAACAATATTTATGTGGGTACAAATCTAGGAGTCGATAAAATTAATGTAGATTCAAATGGCAATTTGTTAAACATTTATAATTACAACTTTAAAAATGGTTTTAAAGGCATAGAAACAAATATGCGTGCACAAGCGAAAGATAATGATGGAGGAATATATCTAGGGACAATTAATGGTTTGTATTTATTTAAAGAAAAAAACTTAAATGATAAGAAAAACTTATCAAACTCTTTATTGATAACTGGTGTTCTGAGTAATGATCCTCAAAATAATAATCTTAAATTTAAATGGTTCAATGTACCAGAAAACAACCATAATTTCAGTTCAAAAACTAATCAAATTACTTTTCAATATGCAGTCATAAATAAGAGTAATGAAAATGAGTTTTTTTACACCTATAAACTAGATGGAATAGATAAAAACTGGTCAAAACCCACACTTCAAAAGGAAGTTACCTATTCAAATTTATCCTTTGGAGATTATACATTTAAAGTCAAAGTAGTAAATAAGCTAGACAAATTATTAAAGCAAAGCACAAATTATTCTTTTAGTGTTGCTCCTCCTTTTTACTTAAGATGGTATATATTAATACCTTTCTTTATTTTACTATTGTTTTTAATTCATTTGGCAATTCAAAAATCAAGTAAGTATAATGAGGAATTAGCAAAAAGTTTGTCTGATCAAGAAGAAGAAATTGTAGAGCTAAAAGTTTACTTTTTATTCTTTGGGATATTATTTGCTGTAGCTGAAACCATTTACATATTATTTCTAGAACGACAACCCAGTGATACGATAACAAATTACTTTTTAGGAATTTCTTGTCTCATAATTTTTTTCTCTGTAGAAAAAGTAAAATTAGTAACTATTAATGTCAAGAAAATTTTCATATTCTTATTCCTGATTTTCAATTTCATCGTAATTTACAAAGCTTTCACAAGAAATATAACATTAATAACATTTACAGAATATACTATAATTCTATATTTTTCATATGTTTTATTTAATAAAACATATCAATATTTATTGTATATCATTTCAAATTTGATAGTATTAATTACATTATTTCTAATTAAGCATAACGATACTACTCAAATCATAACTTTAATTATTACCACACTTTCTATCTTTTTAATTAATAACTCTAGACGCATTTCATTTTTAAATTCTAAAGACAAAATAATATTTGCAAACAGTGTAATTAACAATTCTAATTCATTATCCATTGCAATGGACAAATATGGCAATATTAATTATTGTGCCAACTCTATCGAAAAAATTTTAGGATATACACCAAAAGAGGTTTTAGGGTTAAACTTTTGGGAAATAACACAAGAAAAAAAAATCACACCAATTGATTACAATAAAATATACAAACCAGACAATGTATATGTCCAAAAACTAAAGTGTAAAGATGGTTCATATAAATTCATACAATGGATTGACAAAAAGCAAAGTGACAATTTGTTTATTTCAAATGGACAAGATGTTACGGAAAAAATCTTAGTTGAACGGCAATTTGAAAATTTAGTTCAATTTGCTTCCGATATAATTTTTGAAACAGATAAGAATGGACATTTTGTGTTTGTCAATATGTTTGCTCAAAACACTATTGGATATGAAATTAAAAATTTAATTGGAAAACATTTTACCTTCATCATAAGACCAGATTATATTGAAGAAGTAATTAACTTTTACAAAATCACTCCATTAAAAGATAATTTTGATTCTTTGGATTTTCCTATTTTAAAAATAAATGGAGAAGAAATGTGGGTTTCTCAAAAAGTGAGTATAAAAAGAAATGAAAACGGAAAAATCGACGGTTACTTTGCGATTCTTAGAGACATCACAAAAGCGCGAGAACAAGAAAAAATTGAATTTGAGCGTCAGGAAAAAAAGATATTATTTACTAGAACAATAAATGAGATATCTGCTCTGAATTTTTCAAATTTTTCAAACCTAAAAGAGTTAGTTCAGCTTATGATGGAAAAAGCTACTAAAACCATCGATGTTGAACGTTATAGTTTATGGAGCAATTTTGAATCTAGAATTGAATTATTCAATCAATTTGAATTAGCAAAAAATTCTCACACAGCAGGAAAAATTTTAACCAAAGAAAATTACACTAAGTATTTCAAAATCCTTGAAGAAAAACAATCTATAATTGTTTCAAATACAAAAACAGACCCTATAACTTCAGAATTTAATAAAAATAATGATATCTATCACGCTAAGTCAGTTTTAGATTTTCCTATTATAGTTTCAGGTAAGTTAATAGCTATTTCATCTTGTGAATCGATAAATGACTATCGCGATTGGTCTGAAGACGAAATTAATTTTGCTAGAATATTTTCTGACTTAATAGCTTTGGCATTTGAAACCTTCAAACGCAAGGAGGTTGAAGAAGAGATTTTATACAAAACAGAAATTTTAACTTCACTCACTAAAACAACCGAAAATTTATTAAAAAATGATGATTTTGGTTCTATCTTCAGCGATACAATAAAACAAATAGGTCAAGCAACAAACGTAGATAGAGTGTATTATTTTGAAAATAATTTAAAAACACAATTAATTAATCAGGTTTATGAATGGACAAAGAACGAAAGTTTAAACGAAATTAATAATCCGAAACTTCAAAATTTCAAACAATCAGATTTTCCTGATTTATTCAAGATAATTCTTCAAAAAAAACCTTTTAAAGCATTAACTAAAGACATACCTGAAGGAGCATTCAAAAAAATATTACTAGAACAAAAAATATTATCTATACTAATCTTCCCTATTTTTATTAAGAAAAATTTCTATGGATACATAGGTTTTGATGATTGCACAAGTGAAAGAATATGGAGCAGTGACGAAATGCAATTACTTAAAACTTTTTCAAACAACATTGCTTCAACAATTGAAAGAATAGAAAATCAAAAAGCTATAAAAGAAAGTGAAGAAAAATTCAAACTTCTTGCTAACAACATTCCTGCTACTGTTTACTTGGTTAAATATTCTCCAGAAAGAACAAGCGTATATTTCAATGATGGTGTAGAAGAATTAACGGGATACTCCAAAGAGAGTTTTATGAAAAATAAAATTTCTTTAGTAGACTTATATCACCCAGATGAAAAAGAAGGAGTGGAGAAATACATAGAAAATTCGATCCAAGACAGGAAACCGTTTCAAATTACTACTCGATTACGTAAAAAAAATGGACAATTTGTTTGGGTTGAAGAATATGGAGAAGCTATTATAATTAACAATGAAATTGCTTACATAGAAGGAGTTATAATTGATATTACAGAGCGAAAAAAAGCAGAGGAAGCTATACAGCAAAAAGAAGCTGCAGAAGCTGCAAACTTAGCTAAAACGCAGTTTTTAGCAAATATGAGCCACGAAATTAGAACACCTCTTAACGGAATTATTGGATTTAGTAATTTGTTGCTCAAAACTGAAATAAATACGATTCAAGAACAATATTTAACTACAGTAAGTCAATCTGCCGATGCACTTTTAGAAATAGTAAACGACATATTGGATTTATCAAAAATTGAAGCTGGAAAATTAGAATTAGAATATACTGAAGTAAACCTACATGATATTATAAGTCAGGTAACAGATATGATAAAATATTCAGCATATTCTAAGGGATTAAAATTGCTTGTAAATATAGATGAAAAAGCACCTTGCTTACTCAAAACCGATAAAATTAGGCTAAAACAAATATTGGTAAACCTTATGAGTAATGCAGTAAAATTCACTCAAAAAGGTTCGATAGAATTAGAAATCTTAACTTCAAAATCAGCCAAAAAAAATAAAACGATTTTCACCTTTAGGATTAAGGATACAGGAATAGGCATCAAAACAGAAAGTAAAAAGAAAATTTTTGAAGCTTTTTCACAAGAAGACAATTCAACTACACGGAAATATGGAGGAACAGGATTAGGAATACCTATCACTAATAACTTACTACAGTTAATGGGTAGCGAATTACACGTGAAAGATAATATCAAAGAAGGTTCTGTTTTTTATTTTGATCTTGAGGTGGAAGCTAAACAATGTGAAAATCTTAAAAAAATTCCTAATAACAAGATTAAAAAAGTTGCTTTAATGGGGTTTCAAAAAGAGAGTATTTTAATTACAAAGAGAATGCTCGATTTTTACAAAATTAATTCTATTGCTTTGGATACATATCAATTAGAAGATCTAAAGCAATTTGACTGTTTGCTTTTTGAATCAAAATCTGACTCAAAATCTGAAATAGAAAAATTAGCAACACTAAATATACCTTTAATAATCCTTTTGAATTCTACTTCAGACGACTTAAATTTCATCGAAAAAGTAAATGCTTTCTCAATAATGAAACCTATAAGAATCGATATTCTTCATAAAGCATTAGAAACAATAAACAATCCGAATTCTCCTTTTGATTTTATAATTGAGAAAAAAGAGGTTCATAAAACGAATGAAACTATAAAAATTATGATAGTTGAAGACAATAAAATTAATATGCTTCTAACAAAAACTTACGTGAATAAAATAATACCTAATGCAACTGTTTTTGAGGCTAAAAATGGACAAGAGGCAATAGATATTCATTCAAGTCTAAATGAGAAGCCTGATATTATCTTGATGGATTTACAAATGCCTGTCTTAAATGGCTACGAAGCCACAAAAGAAATTCGTAAAAATGACACCGAATCTATTATTATAGCACTCACAGCTGGAGCTATTAGTGATGAGTATCAAGTTTGTTTAAATATCGGAATGAATGATTACATAACAAAACCTATTAATAGAGAAAATTTTGAAGAAACACTTTTAAAATGGATTAATGCTATAAAAAGTTAATTTTAAAAATCTCTTCAATATCTTTGCACCAAAGTTTAGTACAATGACCAAAGCAGTTAGCGGATTTTCAAAATTATCGAAAGAAGAAAAAATAAATTGGATAGCAGAAACTCATTTTTCAAATCCAATTGAAGCAAAAAAAATCATCCAACAATATTGGAATGAAAACAGTAGCTTACAAAAGCTTCACGACGAATTTATAGAAAACACAATAACTAATTTTTATCTTCCTTTAGGTGTAGCTCCTAATTTTACAATTAATGGCAAAAATTACACCATCCCATTTGCTGTCGAGGAAAGTAGTGTCGTAGCTGCTGCGAGCAAGTCGGCTAAGTTTTGGGGAACTCGTGGCGGTTTTAAAACGACTATCATCAATACCGAAAAAATTGGTCAAGTTCACTTTATATATAAAGGAGACAAACAAAAATTAGAAACATTCTTTAATACAATTAAACCAAAATTCTTTACCGAAACGGAAAGCATTACCAAGAATATGCAAAAGCGAGGTGGTGGAATTTTAGATATTGAGCTTCGTGATAAAACTACCAATTTAGAAAATTACTACCAGTTACACGCAACTTTCGAAACAAAGGATTCGATGGGAGCTAACTTTATCAATTCTTGTTTGGAGCAATTTGCTAAAACGTTAAAAGAAGAAGCACAGGAATATGAAGGTTTTACTTCTGAAGAAAAAGAGATTACGGTTGTAATGAGTATTTTATCAAACTATGTACCTAATTGTTTGGTTCGTGCTGAAGTATCTTGTAAAATAGCTGAATTAGCTGAAAAACATATTGAAAATCCACAAGAGTTTGCTGAAAAATTTGTACAAGCGGTTCGCATTGCCGAAATCGAACCTTATCGTGCGGTAACACACAATAAGGGAATTATGAACGGGATTGACGCTGTGGTAATTGCAACAGGAAATGATTTCAGAGCGGTAGAGGCAGTTGTCCACGCCTATGCTTCACGTAATGGAAAATATTCTAGCTTATCACACGCAAAAATTGAAGACGGAGTTTTTACTTTTTGGATGGAAATACCTCTAGCACTTGGAACAGTAGGAGGATTAACTAGTTTACATCCGTTAGTAAAAATAGCGTTAGAAATGCTTGGAAAACCATCTGCTCAAGAATTAATGCAAATTGTAGCTGTGGCAGGATTAGCACAAAATTTTGCTGCTTTACGAAGCCTAACTACAACGGGAATACAACAAGGTCATATGAAAATGCACTTGATGAATATCTTGAATCAATTTAATGCCACCGAGGAAGAACGTAAAGAAGTTGTAAAATATTTTGAAAAAAATACCGTTTCACATAGTGCGGTAGTTGAGTATTTAGAAAAAATAAGATTGGTATAGTGCATTATCTTTTGTCTTTTTTGTTTTTATTTTTCGGTTTCAAACCCGAATCCTCAAATATAAAATCTAATTATTCTTCTTATTATGAAGAAGCAAAATTATATTGTCAAAAAAACAAGCTTAACACTAGCTACTTTATCTTAATTGATTTAGGGGTACATTCGGGTAAAAAACGTTTTTATGTGTACGATTTTGAAAAGAAAAAAACAATCAATTCTTATACGGTAAGTCACGGCTGTGGTGATAATCCTTGGGGTGAAGATGATTCAAAAGAAAATCCAAAAATAAGTAATGCGTTTGATTCTCATTGCTCTTCCATTGGAAAATACATCATCAAAAATAGAGGTGTAAGTCAGTGGGGAATTAAAGTTAATTATACTCTTATTGGTAAAGATAAAACCAACTCTAACGCCCAGCAAAGAGCCTTCGTTTTACATTCTTGGAATGCCATTTCAAATGAAGAAATTTACCCAGCTGGAATACCAGAGGGTTGGGGATGTCCCGCTCTTTCTAATGAAGCAATGACTGAGTTAGATGCTAAATTAAAAATTTCCAAAAAGCCAACATTGCTTTGGATAATCAAAAATTAGCTCTCTTTTCCTTTTGTTAAATAATACACTGGAATCCCTGCTAACATAATTAATACACCCCATCCACATGTACTTGTTCTGTCTATTAGCAACATCAAACAAATAGCAATAGATACAAGTATGTACAAAGCTGGTAAAATTGGATAGCCAAATGCTTTGTAAGGACGTTCTGCATTAGGCATTTTTTTGCGAAGAATAAAAATACCGTAAATCGTTAGAATATAAAAAATGATTACAATAATCATTACAAAATCCAATAAATCACCATATTTACCGGTTAAACAAAGTGCAGATGCCCAGAAACATTGTATCCATAATCCCCATCCAGGCACTGAAGCTTGATTAAGATTGGCTGCTTTTTTAAAGAATAATCCGTCTTTTGCCATAGTATAATACACTCTAGATCCTGCCATAATCAATCCGTTATTACAGCCAAAAGTCGAAATCATAATCATTACAGCAATAATTACAGTTCCCGTTGCACCAAAAATATGTTCAGAGGCTACAACGGCTACTCTATCTGAGGGAGCAAAAGCAATTTCTTGCAATGGCATTACAGCTAGATACATTACATTAGCTAAAACATAAATAACACTTACAATCAAAGTTCCTAAAAACAAACTCAAACCAACATTGCGTTCTGGATTTTTAATTTCGCCCGAAATAAAAGTTACTCCATTCCAAGCATCACTTGAAAACAATGAACCAACCATAGAAGCTGCAATTGCAGAAAGCAAGCCAAAACCACCTATTTGGCTCCAAGTGTTAGTGTCTTTATTAAAAGATTGTGCGGTCCAAGCATTAGTCCAATTAGCATCCCAAATGTCACTTTTTGCCGCTAAGATTAATCCGAAAATAATCAATCCAAACAGCGATGCAATTTTTGTGACAGTGAAAACTTTTTGAATAATTTTTCCATTCTTTACACCTCTACTATTAATATAAGTTAAAAAAACAATCGTAACAATCGAAACAATTTGAGCCACACTTAGCTTAAAAGAAGGCGTGTCAATAATAAAATTATTTTCACTAAAAGCAGGAATTAGATAAGCTGCAAATTTTGAAAAGGCAACTCCTACAGCTGCAATTGTTCCTGTTTGGATAACAGCAAAAAAGCTCCATCCATAAAGAAAAGCAATCAATTTATTATAAGCCTCTTTAAGATATACATATTGACCGCCAGCTTGTGGAAACATAGCGCTTAATTCGCCATAACTTATTGCCGCTGTCATTGTAATCAATGCAGAAATAACCCATATAAGAACCAGCCATCCAGCACTGCCAATATTTCTTGTGATATCTGCACTTACAATAAAGATTCCAGATCCTATCATTGACCCGACTACTAAAAGTACACCGTCTAATAATCCTAATTCACGTTTAAAATTTTGCTTTTCGTTTTCCATTTTTTCTAATTGAAATGCTAATATACTATTTTGGAAACAAAAACTAGGTGTTGCAATTTAGAATTTAGAAATCAGAAATCAGAATTTAGAAATTTGATTCCGAAGCTTCTGAACTGATTGCTGAAAACTTTAGACTAAAAGATGGATAATGAAATCACAAAATCGGAAGTTAATAAATATACTAAAAACAAGGCGTTCTCATTTAAAAAACTGAACACTGAATCCTGAACACTGATCCCGAAGCTTCAAGACTGAACACTGACAACTGAACACTGAATACTGAACACTGACAAACTGAACACTGAACACTAAAATTTCTATCTTTGCTATATGAATGAAAATTTAGATCCTAACAAAGAACGTTTCACTCCTCAGGAGATGGACATCGAGCGTGCTTTACGTCCGTTAAGTTTTGAAGATTTTACGGGACAGGAGCAAGTGTTGGAAAATTTGAAAATATTTGTAAAAGCAGCTAATCTTCGAGGAGAAGCGCTTGATCATACTTTATTTCACGGCCCTCCAGGTTTAGGAAAAACAACATTGGCAAATATTTTGGCTAACGAGTTAGGTGTTGGAATAAAAATAACCTCAGGACCAGTTTTAGACAAACCAGGTGATTTAGCGGGATTGCTAACAAATTTAGACGATCGAGATATATTATTTATTGATGAAATTCATCGATTGAGTCCAGTTGTAGAAGAATATTTATATTCTGCAATGGAGGACTATAAAATCGATATTATGATTGAGTCAGGCCCTAATGCGAGAAGTGTCCAAATAGGACTAAATCCGTTTACACTTGTAGGGGCAACTACGCGATCAGGTTTGCTTACTTCACCTATGCGAGCTCGTTTTGGGATTCAATCACGACTGCAATATTATAATACAGAACTTTTAACAAATATCGTTCAACGTAGTTCAGCAATTCTAAAGATGCCTATTACAATGGAAGCAGCAATAGAAATAGCGGGAAGAAGTAGAGGTACGCCACGTATAGCAAACGCGCTTTTGCGTAGAGTACGAGATTTTGCACAAATAAAAGGTAATGGAAAAATTGATGTAGAAATTGCCCAATATGCTTTGAAAGCACTAAATGTCGATGCTCACGGGTTAGACGAAATGGACAACAAAATTCTTACAACTATAATAGACAAATTTAAAGGTGGTCCAGTAGGACTTTCAACACTTGCTACTGCGGTTTCAGACAATGGCGAAACCATAGAAGAAGTGTATGAACCCTTTTTAATTCAAGAAGGTTTTATCATTCGTACCCCTCGCGGGCGCGAAGTAACCGAAAAAGCGTATAAGCATTTGGGGCGAGTAAGAGGAGCTAATCAGGGGGAGCTGTTTTAATTTAGAATTTAGAATTTAGAAATCAGAAGTATGTTACATCAAGATAAAGATTTAAAAAATAGAACAAAATTATTTACTATTAAAATTTTAAATTTTGCTGAAAACTTAGAATATTCCACAGTCAAGAATGTGATCATTAATCAAATCTCAAAATCAGGAACTTCAGTTGGAGCGAATTATCGTTCTGCATGCAGAGGAAGAAGTGACGCGGAATTTTTGTCAAAAATGAATATCGTTTTAGAGGAAACAGATGAAACACTTTTTTGGTTAGAAGTTATAGAAGAAATGAATTGGAAAAACATAGAAGATTTAAGATTTCTTCAAAAAGAAGCAAATGAATTAATTGCAATATTTGTCACAATTATAAAAAACACTAAAAACAGAATTAATAAAAAATAACACTTTTTATTCTAAATTCTAAATTCTAAATTCTGAATTCTAAATTCTCACATACTCACTTTATAAAAAGCAAAGCCATCGAGCTTGGCTTTCTGTCTTGTGGTATATCTCAAGCTACTTTTCTTGAGCAAGAAGCACCACGACTCGAATCTTGGCTAAAAAAAGAAATGCACGGTGAAATGGCCTATATGGAAAATCATTTTGATAAAAGATTAGATCCTCGGTTACTAGTAGATGGTGCAAAAAGTGTAGTTTCATTATTGCTAAATTATTATCCGTCGGAAATTCAAAATTCAGATACGTATAAAATTTCAAAATATGCTTATGGGCAAGATTACCACTTTGTAATTAAAGATAAGCTAAAGGACTTGCTAAAATTTATTCAAACCGAAATAGGCGAAGTAAACGGACGAGTTTTTGTCGATTCTGCACCAGTACTAGATAAGGCTTGGGCAGCAAAATCAGGGTTAGGTTGGATAGGAAAAAACTCGAATCTAATAACCAAACAAGTTGGTTCGTTTTATTTTATCGCCGAATTAATTATCGATTTAGAATTAGAATACGACACACCAACTACAGATCATTGTGGTTCATGCACCGCATGTATAGATGCTTGTCCTACACAAGCAATCATACAACCTTATGTGGTAGATGGAAGTAAATGTATTTCTTATTTTACCATTGAACTGAAAGACAATATTCCCCAAGAAATGAAAGGAAAATTTGATGATTGGATGTTTGGTTGCGATGTATGCCAAGATGTATGCCCGTGGAACCGATTTTCTAAACCTCATAACGAACCATTATTTAATCCAAACACAGAAATCGTATCCTACTCAAAAAAAGATTGGCAAGAAATAACCGAAGAAGTATTCAAAAAAGTATTTAAAAATTCTGCCGTAAAAAGAACAAAACTTGAAGGTTTGCAGCGAAACATTTCATTTCTTATACGGAAATAACAATTTAAATAGACCAATTTAATCGATCAAAAATATAACTAAA
>JASGCW010000302.1 GCA_030053945.1 Limnohabitans sp. | reverse complement strand
TTTTTTTTTGTCTTTTTTGATTTTTTTAAATTCCTAAACAACTTTAAAATAAGTAAATTATTACTTTTTAACAAAACTCTATTAGTAACTAAAAGAATTATTCAATATTTATATTAAATAATTTTGTATTGCAAAGTTACAAAAATTTTATAAATTTTGGATAAATGAGTTTATTTATAATTATTCTAAATAAAAAACTATTTCGTTGAGTCTAAAAACATAAATTTTTTTCAGTTATTTTAAGTTTTCAGTTTTTCATCTGTTTCGATTTTTGGATTTGTCAAAACAACGAAATTTCCAGCTACTTATTTTTAGATATTTCAATTTTTGTTTCCGTCAATTTCCATTGAAATTGACGTTCGGTCAAATATGGCAGCCAACGAACAACAGCAGCCGCACGTGCCGTCCCTGTGCGTTGGCTTTTTTTGTGCGTCGGCAAAAAGGGCGGTATGGTCGGACTGCTGGATGTTAGCAGTTTTTTCATTCGGATTCAAATAACTGTATAGGATTTATTTTAAATTGCAACATATTTGCTGTTTTTCTACCACCGTCTCCACCTTTTCTTTGCATTGTTATTTTTCCTATCTTCAAACTTCCTTGTTTTGTTATTTCTATTGTTCCTGTTCCGAAAAAATTCAGTACATAGTTAATATCACGAATTATCCATTGAGGCTTTTCACCTTTCTTCTTCCACACCACCATAAACCAAGAGGCAGAAAACTCATCATTTCCTTTCAATATGTCGGTCAAAATCAGAATTTTAGTTTTCTCAAAAAAGTCAAGTAATGTTGCTTGAATTTCTTTTTCCATTTCGTCAAAAAACATTCGTCTTACATCTCTTACATTGGTTTTGGTTGGATTCAATTCTCCTGTGAACAATTTCAATGCTGTTACAATAGGTTCGAGTATATTCCACATTTCAACATATTTATCCACCCAACGTTTATCAATTTGATTAAAGCCACTTGGATTAGAAATCAATTTTATGGATAGATTTTCAATCCCAATGAGCGTTTTAAAAAAAATCCGTACTCTCACTTGTACGTCCGCTTTATGATGCCCTGTTACTAATTCGGCTTCAACTTTTTCGATATCCGAAATTTCATAATTCATTGCATTTAACCAATCTTGTGCGTCAGTGTCAATTTGCCAATGATTAAACTTATTCACAATGTCTTTTTCGTTAGCAAAACCGTCTTTTGCTGTTTTAGAACCCAACTGAACTAAATTTCGTTTCATGGATTAAAGAGGTAAAGTTTGTAAATAGTTTTCTAATCGTCTATTCGCAATTTCAACATATTCAAAGGATATTTCAGAACCTATCCATTTTCGTTGTAGTAGTTGTGCTATTTTTGCGGTCGTACCACTTCCCATAAAACAATCATACACTAAATCCCCTTCGTTTGTCCACGTTTTAATTTGGTCGCTCACTAATTGTTCAGGAAAAATAGCAGGATGTTCATAAGCAATTGTATCTTTGGTAGAAATCCCTCCTCCGATGGAATAAAAAAACACATTTCCTACTTTTTTTTCACTTGTTCGTTCTATTTTTTTATAGTTTAAATCGCCTTTTGTTCCTCTGTTTTTCATATTGGCAAGTCCATTATATTTACAATTTTCTGTAATTGGATTGAATGTATTGGGCTGTCCTTTGCTAAAAGCAAACATATATTCAAAATGTTGATGATATCGTTTTCCTGCGGTTGGCATCGGATTATTTTTGTAATAAATCATGGTATCATGCAAATTAAAACCACATTGCATAAAATATAGTGCTTGCTTAAAAGAAGTTCCTGTTTCACTACCATCTTTGGTGGCATCACCAACTATCCAAATCACTATCCCCCCTATTTTGGTAATTCTAAATAATTCACCTGCTATATTTTCAAAATCAAAATGAAATCCATTATAATTTCGCAAATCATCATAAGGTGGTGAAGTTATCGTTAAATCAACAAAGTTGGTTGGCATTTTTGCCATTGTTTGCAAGCAATTTTCATTATAAATAATACTCGTTTCCATATCATAAATTTTCTTGCAAATCTAACATTTTTTTGAGTATATTCTTTAATTGTATTTATTTCTAACTGCTAACG
>JASGCW010000301.1 GCA_030053945.1 Limnohabitans sp. | reverse complement strand
AAATGTACGACTTAATTTGCTAATACAACGTTATATTTTATGGGTTATCATATTGCAAATGACCGTATATAGGGTATTAGCGGCATTAGATTTTTTCTCTCATAGTTTCTTTTAAATCTTCCTTTTTTATTAAACCATTTTCAATAGCACTTTTTAATAACTTTTTCAAAGTAGCAACTGTATATCTTTTTAATTTGTCGTTTCTAATTCTTTCAACGATATAATCCTTGACAATTCCCAATTTGCTAAAAGTAAGTTCTTCTAAGTCTCTGTGAGTATCAATTAAAGTATTGATTGGCGTATCGCCAGGTGATGCAACAATTTTGATATTATATTTAATTAGAGAAGTATGTTCTAATATAACAATATCAATGGTATCTAAGTGGTCTTGACTTGCGACAATTGCTAAGATTGCATTATCTAAGTCGCTTTCTTCTTGAATGTTCCATACAGAAAGTGTATTTTTTGATGTTTTCAAACAGTTTGTAATAGCGTCAGCACTCACATCACTATCATTTAAAACGTTAATTTGAAACCATTTTGCTTTATTTATTTTTCTTATTAGTAATGACATAATTCTTCTTTTAAATCAATTATTACTTGATTCACATAATCTTGCAACCAAGTAGTTTCAACTTTTATTTTTTTCAAAATAGATAAACTTTCATAAGAACACCATTTTTCAAATGCCCTTATTCCAAGTTCCTTTATTTCATCATTTTTATGACTTAATGCTGCAAGAGCCATAGTTTGTCCCTGTGGGAAAATAGTTTGTTCGTTAAAACGTCCAATAATTCTTAAAATTCCAATTAATATTACTTCGTCGCTAAAATATTTAATGAATAATTCATTTAACCAATTTCTTGTAGCAAGTGCATTAATTTTAAGTTGTTCAATAAGTATTTCTTCACTTCTTGTTTTATAACCAAATTCAAAATCTTCTTCGTGAAGCAAATTTATAAAAGTTGGTGTGATTGAAATTCTTAAAAAATTTTCTCTGTCTTGATTAATACGATTTTCTGATGAACTAATTTGCTCATTTGATAATTGAATTTCATGGTCAAATAAGAAATAGTTCAAATTATTGGTCGTATTTATTTCTCTTTCAAAATCAAATTTAAAATAGTTCGTTTTTACCTTTTGTGGTAAATCTAATACATCTGTCTCTTGATTTTCAAAAAGTGAATTTGAAAAATCGCTTACTGATTTAGATGTACGAATATTAAACAATTCAGATAAAAAGCTCATAACTAAGATATTAATTTTATATATTCTAATTCAAGATTTTCTTCAATTTCCAGAGCCTTATCTAAAAATATTTTTAAATCTTCAAAATCAAACCGATAATCAGTAATTGCTTGAAAGGTGTTTATATCAAATTTTAACTCCACTCTGTCAATTATTTGAAGCTTAGAATTAATTTTTAAATTACCTCTAATACGATTTATTTCACTGATAATATTAAATGTTTCTTCGTTTTTTATTAAAACAGGAATTCTTGCTACAACACGATTATTCCATTCAACAGGTTCACTTTTCTGATATGTTTCAACTGTTTTTACTGTTTTATGATAAATCGAGGACATTTCTTCAATAGACATTTCTTTTAAAAGATGTCGAGTAACTAATGCAAGTCGATTATATTTTTTTGGGAATTTATCATTTATTTTTTTTATAATATCCTTCACATCATTTATAAATTCAGAAACTGAATTCATTTTCGTTACTCCAAAATTAGTATTAGATTTAATAATATCTATTCTATTGGAACTAAATTCAATAGTCCAAACATCATCGCTTGATTTTAGACTTAAACGATTTATTATTTGGTCAGGAATTAATGGATTCAATTCCTGAAATGTCGTAGGAATTAATTCTTTATCAGCGAATGTTTCTATTAGATATTTTAAAGTGTCGCTATTAGGTGTAATATCTTCAAAAACACCGAATATAGCAATTTGGTATTTTAAATTTAGGTCAATCATAACTTTATTTTTTTGCAAAGATACAAAATCTTTTTAAATCCTTCATTTTATCTGTTTTTTTGGCTGCCGCTAACTATTGCTTCTCCGCAATCTGCAATACTGTATTCCACACTC
>JASGCW010000300.1 GCA_030053945.1 Limnohabitans sp. | reverse complement strand
AAAATAAATTTTTTAGAAATTACTTTAGTAAAACTTATAAATTATAAAATAACAACATGAATAATTTAGATTTGGGAATAAATGATATAGATTTTAGAGAGGAAATAGAAGAGAATTTGAATTTACTAAAAGAGAGATTAGATATTGATAAAGATGAGTATGCTTTTCATTATTGGATTCTCAGTAATCTTTATCAATTAGATGTGGAAACATGCAAAGATAACATTACAGAATATAACGATAAAGGAATTGACTGTTTTGTGCATTTTGAAGAAAATAAAGAATTATATATTATTCAAAACAAATATTATTCAGAAGACACACCACTAGCTTCAAAAGATGTTTCCGATTTTCTCACAAGACCAATTTCAACATTAAAAGCAGGGAACTATACAAAAAGTAAAGAACTCCAAACAATTTTTAATTCTATAAAAGAAGATAAAGATTATAAAATTTTTTTACATTTCTATATAACTAATAATAAAAAAATAGAGGACATTGAAAATATAATACGTAACCATAATAATGATGATTTTATTTTTGAATTATTTTATTTAAACGACATTAAAAAAAAGTATTATGGTGACTCTTATAAAGAGACAAAAACATTAAAAGTAAGCTTCGATGTTATTAATAAGGGTGTTTACCTTGCAATAAGACCAGCATATGGTCTAAAAATGCCTCCAACTTATTATGTAATGACACGGGTTACAGATGTATATAAATTATGGAAAGATGCTAAAGACAAGAATTATACTCTATTTGAAAAAAATATTCGGGAATATTTAGGAGGGACAAGTGGTATTAATAAAGGTATAATAAATACTTTAAAAGATAAAAATGAAAGGAGTCGTTTTTTTTATTATAATAACGGTATTACAATAATTTGCGATGACGCAAAAGCAGACGCATCCAAGGTAGAAATTGAGAATCCTCAAATAGTAAATGGATGCCAAACGGTAAATTCTATTTCGGAAGTTCTAAAGAATGATACTAACCGTAATGAAAATTACAAAGATGTTTTTGTAATAGTTAAAATTTTAGTGTTGTCAGAAAAAGACGATAAATTTTATAAGGATATTGTAAAATATGCAAACAGCCAAAATTCCATAAATGAAAAAGTTTTTGGAGCAGCGGAGCCGTTTTTTATTAGAATCCGAGATAATCTTAAAAACTATGGCATACTATTAATTGTGAAACAAAGTGATAAATATACATTTAAAAAAACATATCGTGGAAACCTAGAAGAATCTCGTAAACTACTTGAGAACGCTAATAAAAATAAAGAATTCTATGAATTTAAATCTATAGATGATTTAATGATTAATTTAGAGACCTTAATCCAAATTATTGGAGCTGTAAAAAAAGATGCATATTTTGCTTATACAAAAAAATCATATCTATTAAAACCAACAAGTAAATACTATGAAGATTTTTCAATGAAAATTGAAAGTTATTTTACGGGTGAAGGTATGTTAAAATTAGTACTATTATATAAGAAATGTGAATTAGACAAAAAAGAAAGTAAAGAAGGTAAAGAAAAACACTCACCATACTACTTTCTAAATTTTCTTGCTTACTACTTAACCCAACAAAAAATTGATCATCAAGTATTTTTTAAGAATATTACAATAAAAAATTTAATAATTGTTTATGAGCATTTTAGGCTTTTACCGGATCTGTACTATCTGTACTACTACCAAGAAAAAGGTATTGAACATAATCAAATGCTTAAACAAAAAATAGATGAGGATATTTTAAAAAAGATTCTTAGAAACCATTTAATAAATATTGAACGTTATACAAAAGAGAAATATAACCTATTAATGAAAGTGTTTAAAGATATACAAGAAAAAAACAAGACATAACATCTATTTTGCAAACTTGGAAACTTTATACTAAATATTAACATTCAACATAAAATAAATTGTAGTTTTGAATATCCTCCGAAAACTCTCCTTTACAGAAATATGAAATGTGAAAACTATTGATAATGAAACAGTTACAAAATTATAAATGTATCAGAAGCTACTTTTCTAAGTGAACCCAATCATAAAATAACAAAATGCAATCTAAAAATACAAATATCCATTTTGAGATAATTGGA
>JASGCW010000025.1 GCA_030053945.1 Limnohabitans sp. | reverse complement strand
TCCAGCTCGACTACGACGTACCGCATCACTTATTGCTTGAATCGCTTCTTCTTGACCTACAACACGTTTATGTAATTCATCTTCCAGTTTTAGTAATTTTTCGCGCTCGCTTTGAAGCATTTTAGTTACTGGAATTCCTGTCCATTTCGCTACAACTTCCGCAATATCATCGTGGGTTACTTCTTCTTTAATCAGGGAAGCACCTTTTTGGTTTTCTGCTAATTGATTTTGTAAACCATCTAATTTTTCTTGAGCCTCTTTTATTTTTCCGTAACGAATTTCAGCAACTTTACCATAGTCGCCTTCACGCTCTGCACGTTCTGCTTCTAATTTATAGTCTTCAATGCCTTGTTTAACCGATTGGATATTGTCAACCAAATCTTTTTCAGATTTCCAACGCGTGTAAATTTCGTTGCGTTCCTCTTTTAAGTTGGCTAAATCCAATCCAAGTGATTTTAATTTGGTTTCATCTTGCTCTCTTTTTATCGCTTCAATTTCGATTTCCAACTGCATTATTTTTCGATCCAGAACATCTAATTCTTCAGGTTTGGAATTGATTTCCATACGTAGTTTAGATGCCGCTTCATCCATTAAGTCAATAGCCTTGTCTGGTAAAAAGCGATTGGTGATATAGCGTTGCGACAATTCAACAGCAGCGATTATTGCATCGTCTTTGATGCGAACTTTGTGATGTGTTTCGTATTTCTCTTTGATACCACGAAGGATTGAAATCGCACTTTCGGTATCAGGTTCATCTACATTTACTTTTTGGAATCGGCGTTCTAAAGCTTTATCTTTTTCAAAATATTTTTGATATTCATCTAATGTGGTAGCACCAATAGCTCTTAGTTCACCACGTGCCAAAGCAGGTTTCAAAATGTTTGCAGCATCCATTGCGCCTTCACCACCGCCAGCACCTACAAGCGTGTGAATCTCATCAATAAAAAGGACAATATCGCCTTCGGCAGAAGTTACCTCTTTCACCACCGATTTTAAACGCTCTTCAAATTCCCCTTTGTATTTAGCTCCTGCAATCAAAGCTCCCATATCTAGCGAATACACAATTTTGTCTTTTAGATTTTCGGGTACGTCGCCATCTACAATACGATGCGCTAAGCCTTCGGCAATGGCAGTTTTACCAACCCCTGGTTCGCCAATCAGCATTGGATTGTTTTTGGTACGACGGGTTAATATTTGTAAAACCCTTCTAATTTCTTCATCACGACCTATAACGGGATCTAATTTGCCAGTTCGAGCTAATTCGTTGAGGTTTTTTGCATATTTATTTAAGGCATTGTAGGTTTCTTCTGCCGATGCCGAAGTTACTCTTTCTCCTTTACGTATTTCGGTAATAGCGCTTTCTAAACCTTTTTCGGTAACACCTTGATCTTTTAGAATTTGAGCAACTTTACTTTTGGATTTGAATATGGCTAAAATTAAATGTTCGATAGAAACATATTCATCGTTCATTTTTTTAGCAATGATATTTGCTTCGGTCAACGCACTTCCTGCTTCGCGAGAGAGCATTATATCACCTCCCGAAACTTTAGGGAAGCTTTGGATTGTACTATCAATTATTTTTTTGAAAAGTTCTACATTTACATTGAGTTTTTTCAAGATAAACGGTGCTACGTTTTCATCAACTTCTAGAATTCCTTTAAAAATGTGTTCGTTTTCTAGTTGTTGTTGTCCGTTACTTTGTGCAATTTGCTGTGCTTGTTGCAAAGCTTCTTGCGATTTGATTGTTAAATTGTTTAAATTCATATTTTTTTATTTTTTTGTTTCAAGTTTCAGTGTTTAGTTCAGTGTTCAGTATTCAGTGTTTAGTATTCAGTCTTTTCAAAAATTCTAATTTCTAAATTTTGACTTCTAAATTCCAAAAGCCGAAGGTTACTGAACGGACACTGAGGCTCTCGAAGTGTCGAAGTACCCACTTCCAACTTCCATCTTCCAACTTCCCACTTTATGTTTCTAGTTAAAAGTTGTGTACTTTTGTTTGCTAATCGACAATTTATGTTCCAAGCTTTAAAAGAAGACAAAATGACTTGTTTTTGATTGTTTTGGAGTGTTAAAACAGTCAAATTGTCTTGTTTTATGTGTTTATGAATAGATTTTTTGCCACTTTTTGTCTTTTTTTATTTGCTTTAACTTCTTGTAATTGGAGTGAAAAAAATGAGATTGATAAAATAAAGAATACAGATCAACCATTAGGAACGCCACAAAGAGGAGATTGGTTAGCTGAACATAAAGAAACGGGGCAGACTTTTGAGCAATATGAAGATTTAGATCCGCTTCAAGTTACGAATTCACAAAATACAATTTACATACAACCTATAGGTAAGTTTAATGAAAAAGAAGAGAAGATTCTCAATTTGACGGTTGAGTATTTAGAATTGTTTTATTGTGTGAAAACGAAAAAGTTAAACCCAATCAGTGATAATTTGATTCCAAAAGATAAGAGAAGAATTGACGATTATGGTAATGAACAGTTGGACGCTTCTTATATTTTAGATAGTATTATGCCCAAAGTAAAACCTGATGATGCGCTTGTTGTTATGGGACTGACCACAAAAGATTTGTATCCGAAACCCTCTTGGAATTTTGTGTTTGGATTAGCAACATATTCTAAAGGAGTAGGAGTAACTTCTTTTTTTAGATATGAACCTAATCGGGAAGATTATCGATTATGTTTGCGTCGTACGATAAGAACTTCTGCTCATGAAATAGGACATATGTTTAAAATGAAACATTGTATTTATGCTAGATGTGTTATGAATGGGGTGAATAGTTTGAGTGAAGATGATAGTAAACCTAATACATTATGTTCGGTTTGTTTAAAAAAGATGAAATTAAATTTTAATTTTGATTTAAAAACACGATTTGAAAATCTGTTAAAATTTTATGGGAATCATGATTTGTTACATGATTATGATATTATCGAACAACAATATAACACATTAAAAAAATAAAAAATGAGTTTTTTAAAAAATATTTTCGGAGGTAACGAACCTCAAAATGAAGGTTCTAAAGTAAATTGGAATCAACTGACAGAATTAAAACAGTTAGATGAAATTGTACAACAATCTAAAGAAAAACCAGTTTTAATTTTCAAACACAGCACACGCTGTATTATAAGTAAAACTGTTTTAAAAAACTTTGAGAAAGATTTTGGTTTCGGTGATGCTGTTATTTCGTATTATTTAGATTTGTTAGAGTATAGACCCATTTCTAATGAAATTGCTTCGGTTTTTAATGTGACCCATCAATCACCACAATTGTTAGTTATAAAGGATGGTGTTTGTATAAGTAATGCTTCACACGATTCTATATTGGATATCGATTTTAATCAACTATTGAAATAATATTAGTACGATGAATATCTGCTGGTAAATGAAGTTTTTCTTTTGTTCGTAATTTTTGGAATATCTAATAAGTATCGAAAAGCTTTTTTTTACTACACCTGACAGGTTTTGAAAAACCTGACAGGTGTAATAGCTTAAAATCTAGTAATTAGTCAATACCCTCTTAATTAATTTAATTTCTTAATGGTGAGAAAAAAACAACTACATTGTTTTTTGTGAAAATACCATTTTATCAATAGTTCGAATATGTTTTGGTAGTATAAAATTGAAAAAAATGATTGAGGAGTGGCAATTTAAGCGAAACTCACGTTAAAATACTTTATAAAAATATACCTCAAAAGAAATAACTTTTGAGGTATATAATGAACAAATGGATGAGAAATTTATTTAATGATGAATTTTATGGATTTATTGTTAATTTTTCCAATGTAAATACCTTTGTTTAGTTGCAAAGATACTGCTCCAGAGTTGTTGTCCTCTAGATTTAATTTAGAAATATTTTGCCCTAATAGATTGTAAATTTCAAAATTCAAATTTTTCTCTACAGATTCATTTAGAGAATAGTAAAGTGTGTTTTCACTTACATATAATGAAATATTATCTAGATTGTTGTCTGAGGTACTTAAATTGTTTTCGGCATAAACATTGTACAAAAGAGCGTCAGGATTTGAAGGATGTAAATCATTAGTTAACTCCCAAATTATAATCCCTTGTTGACCAAAATTCTTGATGTAATTCACCTTGTTTCTAAGACTTTTTGGAGTTTCATAATATATTTTCTTTCCTCCAGTAGAAATATATCCACTAAAGTTTGCAGGATCTACTGGGTCGTATGAAGTTGGAGCTGTAGGATATGTGTTTACAATTTCTTTATAGGTATAAGTTACATAACCATTACCCACTGGTTTGCGAGTAGATAAGTCATAACCATAAAAAGGAGAACCAATACAAATTTTTGCTCTTGGAACATTAAATCCTCCATCGTGATTCCAAGCTGGCTCTGCCAGACCTTGCCAGTACTCTAAAGCATCTTCAACAGAATATATTGGATTGTTTGCTGTTTGTCCAGAATAACCTTGTGGTACTTTGTGTAGTGCGGTGTGTGGACCTATTGGACTATCATTCCAAGAACCTGTAAAGTCATAAGTCATTAATCCTAACCAGTCCAATGAAGAATGCATCGTATCATCATAATTGTTGCCATACCAAGATGTCCCAAATACCGCTGCGGATAATAGTAAACTAGGTTTTAAAGCTTTAATTTTTTGAGCTAATTTTCTTAATCCCACCCCTGCTGGATGTGGTCCTGCATCTGGAGTACCCCATTTATCTCCTCTAACTCTTCCTCCTTGCTCCGCAGTTCCTGAAATTGCAGGATCTGCCCACCAACATTCCATATCTAAATCTATGCCGTCAATTCCTGCAGTGTTAGTATAGTTTACTATATATTGTGCGATTTCGTTTAGTTTCGCATCATCGTTATTATATTTAGTCATTAGCCATAAAAAGCCATAATCTATTGCACCACCAACAGCCACTGAAACTTTAGTTCCTACATTGTGAGATCTAGTTAATACTTGTTGGGTAGTTAGTACATTGTTTACTTCGTTTAAACTTGCGGTCGAAAACTCAATAGAAGCAAAATCTGGAGAATTGTAATCGCTATTATTAGTTTTAAAACTTAAAAACGCTACTACTACATCTGTTACTTTAGTTGGATCATAATCATTAAAATTATAAGTCGTATTCCAAGAAGGCATATAACCAACAATTCTTTTATTATTTGAATAACTTGGTCCTAGAACATTGTCTGCACTACCACATGGTTCTATTTGTAGCCAATCTGCACTTGGTGGAGTTGTCGAAGTCCAGTATTTAGCTTCATAGTTTCTACTGTTTTTAGAAACTCTTTGTCCAGCTGTATATGCGTTGCCAGCAATATGCGCAGGTTGACAACTGTTAAAAGTATATTGCGAATACGTTTGAAATGATATTAAAATTGCAAACAGAATAAATTTCTTCATAAAGATTAATTTTTTTAGTTTTCTGTAAATGTATCTGCATTTAACATAAAATAAAAACAAATTAAACCAATGGTTTGTTATTTTCAACAAACAGCATTTTTTGATTATGAAAAGAGCTTATTTTTTATTATTCACCTTTTGATATAATAATTCAAGTTTTTAATTATGAGCTAATTATCTTCTAAATTTGTTTCTAGTTATAATGTTTTTTAATTTATTTTTTAAATCCTCACCAGAATCAAAGACCATTTGTTCGTTACTAGGAAAAGGAACTGCTCTACGACCAAAATATTGCAAATAATTATCTTCACACGCTCTTCTATCTCCATTGAAGTTTGCATAAATGTATTCGAATATAAATTCACTCGATAAAGGAAAAGTATCAATTAATTGATTTGTTTTTATATCGATGTAGTCCACTTTTGCAGTTATTTGGCAAGCTTTGAATTGTTTTGATTCAAATACAGTAGCGCGAATAGTTTTCATATTATCGACCATAATAATATTGCCTTTTTCGTCTTTTACTTGATTTCCTTTGTCATCTAGTAAAGGTTTTTTTCCATCAGCGATTTGTTTTTCCTTTGTAAATTCTCTTTCTTTTATTTGTTCTGGTGAAATATTTATATTTCTAAAATTAACAAGCATAGCAAAATCATATTTTATGTCTTTTTGCTTGTTACTATGGTAAACTGTCCATTTATCATTTAGACCAAGTGTGCTGAAATCCAAAAGATCATTTTGTAAACGAACAGGAATGATCATATTAGTTTCATTTTTGGTATAAACGTGTACAAAATCGGTACCTTTTAAATGTGCTTCTGCCATAAGGCTTTTCGCATCTTTATAATTCGGATTTATTTCTTCTAAATAGGCTAAATCATCAAATGCTTGTCTGAAAACCATTTTATCATTTACTTTCATCAATTTTTTTGCATTTTCATACAAATAAGTTGATAACTTATTTTTAGAATCGATAATTTCGTCAGAATAATCTTCTAGTGGAAAAATAGCATTTCTACCTTCATTTATTAATGATAAAGGTAATAATGGTCTGATTTTTTCCTGACGGTTTTGTAGTTGTAAATAAGTGTTGTAAATTTTTTCTAAATTAGATGGGTTTCCATCTTTTTGAAGCATTGTTATGGTTTCTTGATCACGCTGCTTGGCTTTTGCAAAAGCTTCTTCGAGCATATAGATATATACTTGTTTACCTTTTGAAGTTTTATTTGTTTTTAAATTGTCTATCGAACGATTTATGGCGCCATCATAATTTCCGTCACTAAGCATAGATTGTGTTTTTTTAACACCACTGCAACTCATTAGAAATCCGATAAATAATAGAAGAGTAATTTTTTTCATAAAGATAAATTTTAGCAAATATAGTTATGTATCTCTAAACGCAAATACTAAGCCAAAAAAAAACTCCGATTTCTCGGAGTTTAAGTAAATTATTTAGTAGGAATAGGAGGCAATAGTTTACTTGAAACTTCACCAAAACCTATTCTTACAGAATCATTTTTGCAGTAACCTCTCATAATTACGGTATCACCATCATTGATGAATTTACGTTCGCTACCATCGTTTAATTTTATAGGATTTTGACCACCCCAAGTAATTTCAAGCATAGAGCCTAAACTACCCTCAATAGGACCAGACAATGTACCAGAACCCATCATATCGCCAGAGTTGATGCGACAACCATTTATGGTGTGATGAGCTAATTGTTGGCTCATAGTCCAATACATATATTTAAAGTTGGTGTTGCTAATTATGGTTTCTTCACCATTTTCAGGAGTAATTCCAACTTGTAAATTAATATCAAATGAATGATCACCAGTTTGTTGTAAGTATGGTAATGGTTTTGGGTCTTCTTGTTTAGGAGAAGCACATCTAAAAGGCTCTAAAGCATCCATAGTAACAATCCAAGGTGAAATTGAGCTTGCAAAGTTTTTAGCTAAGAATGGTCCTAGTGGTACATATTCCCATTTTTGAATATCACGTGCACTCCAGTCATTTAATAATACCATCCCGAAAATATAATCTTCGGCTTCTCCAATAGGAATGTTTTCTCCCATTAAATTAGCATCAGTTGTAATGAATGCTGTTTCTAATTCAAAATCAACTAATCTTGAAGGACCAAAAATAGGTTGCGTTTCACCATTTGGTAACGTTTGTCCCATTGGTCTATGAACAGGAATTCCTGATGGGACAATAGTAGAACTTCTTCCGTGGTAGCCCACAGGAATGTGTAGCCAGTTAGGAAGTAATGCATTGGCAGGATCACGGAACATTTTTCCAGTGTTTGTTGCGTGTTCTCTACTTGAGAAAAAGTCGGTGTAATCACCAATAAAGACAGGAAGTTGCATTTCTACATCTTCCATTTTAAAGATAACCGCATCACGGTGTTTTTTATTATCTCTCAATGTAGAATTTTCAGCATCAAAAATATCGGCTATGCGATTACGAACTAAGCGCCATGTTTTTTTTCCATCTGAAATAAAATCATTTAAGGTGTCTTGAAGGAAAACATCATCTGTTAAATCTATACCTTCAAAATAGCCTAATTGTTGTAATGCTCCTAAGTCGATGGCGTATTCTCCAAGGCGAGTTCCAACAGTTACTACATTTTCTTTTGTTAAAAAAACTCCAAAAGGAATATTTTGAATAGGGAAATCACTATCAGATGAAATTTCTAGCCATGATTTTCTATCAGGATTGTTAGCAGTTATCGGCATAATATATTTTTTTGTGATAAAATGTTATTTTAATGGTTCAAATATAGTTTCTATTGGGATTATACCAAACACTTTTTGTAATTTTGACCACCAATTAATTAAAAATATTAAAAATGCAACGCGACGAACAGATTTTCGATTTAATTCTTGATGAGCAAGATAGACAAATACACGGGATTGAGCTAATTGCTTCTGAGAATTTTGTGAGTGACCAAGTTATGGAAGCCGCAGGTTCTTGTTTAACTAATAAATATGCTGAAGGATATCCTGGTAAAAGATATTACGGTGGCTGTGAAGTAGTTGATGTGGTAGAACAAATCGCTATCGATAGAGCTAAAGCATTATTTGGTGCAGAATATGTAAATGTTCAGCCACACTCGGGATCTCAAGCTAATACGGCTGTTTTTGCAGCGTGTTTAAAACCTGGGGATAAAATTTTAGGATTTGATTTATCTCACGGCGGACATTTAACGCACGGTTCGCCAGTGAATTTCTCTGGTAAATTATATAACCCTGTGTTTTATGGTGTAGATCAAGAAACTGGTAGATTGAATTATGATAAAATTCAAGAAATAGCAACAAAAGAACAACCAAAATTAATCATTGCAGGTGCTTCGGCTTATTCTCGCGATATGGATTTTAAACGTTTCCGTGAGATTGCTGATTCTGTAGGTGCTATTTTAATGGCGGATATTTCACATCCAGCTGGTTTAATAGCAAAAGGCTTAATGAATGACCCTATTCCTCATTGTCATATTGTAACAACTACTACGCATAAAACATTACGTGGACCTCGAGGTGGTATGATTATGATGGGTAAAGATTTTGAAAATCCTTGGGGATTGACTACTCCAAAAGGAGAAATTAGAATGATGAGCCACATATTAGATATGTCGGTTTTCCCTGGTAATCAAGGTGGACCTTTAATGCATATTATTGCAGCTAAAGCTGTAGCTTTTGGAGAGTGTTTATCTGATGAATTCTTTAGATATGCAGTCCAAGTTCAAAAAAATGCACAAGCAATGGCAGCCGCTTTTGTAAAACGTGGATATAACATTATTTCAGGAGGAACTGATAATCATATGATGTTAATCGATTTGCGTAATAAAGGAATTTCTGGAAAAGAAGCTGAAAATGCTTTAGTAAAAGCAGAAATCACTGTAAATAAAAATATGGTTCCTTTTGATGACAAATCACCATTTGTAACTTCTGGTATTCGTGTGGGTACTCCTGCAATTACAACTCGTGGTTTAGTAGAAGCAGATATGGAAACAGTTGTTGATTTAATTGATAGAGTATTGATGAATCATACAAATGAAGAAGTACTTGAGCAAGTGGCTGATGAAGTAAATGATATGATGAGCGAAAGAGCTATGTTTGTTTTCTAGAAGAAGTAAATAAAATAAATGATGAAAAACGAGAACATTTTGTTCTCGTTTTTTTATGAAACCATAATAGGATTAGGGCAAATGAAATTAATGTCTATTCAGCTTGTTTGGGCTTACTGAATTAATTTTATTATTACACCACACCTGACAGGTTTTGAAACACCTGTCTGTAATAAAGAAACCGAGTTTAACAACAGATATTATTTGTTATCCAATGAAAAGAGTAATAACTGAATAGTAACAAAAATTAAAATGCTCCAAAAATTAAAATACTTAATAACGTAAAAACAATGGCTTTAGTTAAATTTATTTTTTCTTTTATTAACTTACTTCCAATGAAAAGTATTAGTAAGCTGATTAAAGTTTTCAATACAATCTTCCAAAGTGAATTTGAATTTAATTCAGTATTATAATTAGATTCTATTACTTTTATGGAGGTGTAAATTATTTGTGTAATACCAATAAAAATAATGAAATACCCAATGTCTTTTTTTAAATAGATTTTGTCTTTAGCTGAAAATTTTATTGAAAAAAATAGCAATATCCCACCAATAAAACAATTAATAAGTTGAACTGCATTATTCAAAAGAAAAAATCTGTTTATTTCATAAAAAAGGGAATATGTTATGAATTGATTAACTAGTATAAAAGTAGGTGTGATTAATGTTATAACAATAAAATATCTAGCATATCTCTCAGCATTGAGGTCTTTTAAAATTAATTTTAAAAAGCTTAGTACGCAGATTAATGCAAAAATAATTTTGACAAAATAATTGCTAAGAAAATCAATTTTATCTAATAATTTAAGAATTGATCCTATAGATGAAAGCAATGATAGTATTATTAAAAGCCAATAAAAGTATTTGTTTGTAAAGGGATGTTTCATTTTTTATCTTGTTTTATTCAATCTTTACACTCGTCATACTCAATGAACCAGCAAGCAAATGATTGTTGAATAGACTTAATTCTTCATTTTTATTTTGGAGTCCTAAGATGTATAACAAAGGTAGATAATGATCGGGTGTTGGTATCGCTAATTGGAATGCTTTGCTTTGTTTTTCATATTCAATCAAAGGTTTGTAATTGCCGTCTAATAATTGTTTGTTGATTGTGCCAAATGCCTCTTGTGCCCAATCATATCCATAATCAATTTTGTTGATGTTAGCAAAATCGACTAAACGTAGGTTGTGAATAATATTTCCGCTGCCAATAATCAAAATACCTCTTTCTCGCAATGCTTGTAGTTTTTTGCCTAATTCAAAATGGTAGTCGGCTGGTTTTGTGTAATCGATACTTAATTGAATTACTGGTATATCTGCGTTTGGGTATAAATGTTTGATAACACTCCACGCGCCGTGATCTAAGCCCCAATTGTGGTCTAAATCTATAGGAGTTGGTGTTAGTAAATTTTGAGTAGCTTCGGCTAGTTCAGGACTTCCAGGTGCGTTGTATTGTACTTGGAATAAAGCTTCAGGAAATCCTCCAAAATCGTGAATAGTAGGAGGGAAGTTCATTGCGGTAACTTTAGTTCCTTTTGTAAACCAATGTGCCGAAATACATAAGATTGCTTTTGGTTTTGGAATGTTTTTAGCAATGTTTCTAAAACCTTGTACAAATTGGTTTTCTTCAATGGCATTCATAGGGCTTCCGTGACCTAGAAACAACAAAGGCATTTTGGAGGTTAAAGGAAATTGTGATAGTATGTCGTGCAAATGATTGAGTTCCATCTTAAAGCGGTAAAAATTTATATAAAGTTATAACTCCTGTAACAAAGATTAAAACTAAAACTGACGTTTGAAATTGTTTTTCGGTTAGTAAATTAACGATTTTCTTTCCTATAAATGTTCCTAAAAAACTTACCACAAGTAATATAGGAATTAAATATAAATCATCTTTGTGCACAAAACCATTAACTGAATAGACAACACTTCGGCTGGCATCAATTCCTAAATCAATCAATGCTGAAGTTGCTATAAATACATTAGTTTTTAATCCGTAGGAAGCCAGAACAACACCTCTTATCGCACCGCCCGTTCCTAATAAACCAGCAATAAAGCCTGATAAAGTTCCACCTAGAAGTGCATTGGTTTTTGTTGGTGCCATTCTTTTATCCCTGAAAATGAGTAGTAAAACACTCAACATAATTAAGAATATAGCTAAAAAGAATTCTAGAATTCTGGAAGGAAAATATTTGCTTAAAAAGGCACCTATAATGACAAAAATTACGGAAGTAATTCCCATATTGATGACGAGTTTTTTATCAAATCCTTCTCTAAAAAAATAAATTTTAGAAATATTACTAGATAAATGATATAAGGCTGTCACTCCTAATACCGAATGAAAATCTAAAAAATATCCTGCAATTGGAACAAATAGCATTGACGAGCCAAAACCTCCAACCGTTCCTACTATTTCTGAAAGGAGTGCTAGAAGAATGAAGTAAATGAGAAGTTCAGTTGGCATCAACTTGTTTGTTATTTGTTTTATTTACTTTCTTCAAAATTATCATAATACGTAAAATCTTGAGTAATTTTTCCGTTTTCGATGGTTAGTATGGAACAAATAGGCAATTCAAATTTTGAATTATCTGGGGCTGTTCCAGAAGAGACAAATTCTATAATTACATTGTTTTCACCCGAAGGATACATTTTAATGACTTTGTCTTTAATGTCTGGGAAGACTTTGTTCAATGCTGAGTATTTTTCAATAATTTGCTTTTTTGTTTGTTTTACGATTCCAGTTCCTAACGAGGGATCTTTAAATTCGGCATTTTCGATATATAAATCAGCCATTTTAGCCCAATCGTGATTATTAAAATGTTCATACAGTTTTTCAGCTACAGCTACACATTCATTCTTTTCCTGTTTAGGAGCAGCTTCTTTACAGCTAAAAAGTGAGGTTGTTGCAAAGATTAAAAACAAAATTTTCTTCATATCTTTAATATAATTGACTTTTAATAAAAGTACGAATTTCTTTCAAAGCAAGGAAGAATTAACTGATAAAAGTCACATAGTCACAGAAAGTATTTTTGTAAATTTATGCCCAATAAGAATTGTATTTCTAATGAGAAAAATACTATTGGCATCGTTGTTTTTAGTTGTTGCTTGCGCCAAAAAAAATACCGAAGAAACCCAACCCAAATCAGGAAATGTTACCGAAAGTGTTTATGCTTCGGGAGTGATTAAAGCTGAAAATCAATACACTGTTTTTTCCACCGTTAGCGGATTTTTGCAAAAAGTAAATGTAAATGTAGGGCAAGAGATTTCTAAAGGACAATCATTATTCCAAATTGAAAGCGAAAAAGCCCAACTTAATACAGATAATGCGCGATTGGCTTATGAGCTAAGCAATAATAACAACCAATTAATTCAAGATAAAATTTCCGAAATGGGGCTGAAAGTCCAATCGGCTAAAGATAAATTAGCATTAGACGAATCGGTATATACTCGAAGCAAAAATGTGAAGGCTTATAATGCCATTTCGGAAGTAGATTTTGAAAAAGCAGAATTGGCATATAAAAACTCCAAATCGGCTTATGCTGCTGCATTAAAGCAATTATCACAACTTAAAATTCAGTTGCAAAGCGAACAAAAACGCAACAACATCAATTTGCGAATCAGTCAGAAATCTCAAGGCGATTTTACCGTAAAAAGTGCTTTTTCAGGCGAATTGTTTGATGTTTTGGTAAAAGAAGGTACCTTGATTTCGCCACAAACGCCTTTGGCAATTATTGGTAAAAAGAATTCGTATTTGTTAGAATTAGATGTCGATGAAAACGATATGGTTCGTGTTCAAGCTGGGCAAAAGATTTTAATCTCGATGGATAGCTACAAAGGACAAGTTTTTGATGCCACTGTTGATAAAATCTATCCTATTATGGATGCACGTTCTCGAACTTTTAAAATTGAAGCGCATTTTGTAAAACCTCCGCAAAAATTATATCCCAACTTAACAGCGGAAGCCAATATTATTATTCAAACGCGTAAAAATGTGTTGACAATACCACGTAATTATTTGATTGATGAGGAATATGTTTTGGTTAATGAAGACGAAAAACGAAAAATTAAAGTAGGTTTAAGTGATTACCAAAATGTGGAAGTATTGGAAGGTTTACAAGCAAACGAAACCATTTATTTACCGAAGTAATGAATTTTAAACTCATATTTTCGATAGCGATACATTTGATGCGTTCCCGACTAAAACAGACCATTGTGGCTGGGGCAGGGGTAACGTTCGGGATTGCTATGTTCATTGCGCTTGTAAGTTTTATGTACGGAATGAATGATTTACTCGACGGATTAATCATCAATCGTACGCCTCACGTTCGACTGTATAATGAAATTAAACCTTCCGAAAATCAGCCAGTGAATATTTCTAAAGCGCATAAAAACGATGTGAATTTTATTAATTCGGTCAAACCAAAAGATAGAGGAAAATCAATTTATAATGCCAAATCGATTATTCAAAGTTTAAAACAAGACAATCGTGTTTTTGATGTAGCACCTAAAATAATGACTCCAGTTTTTTTTAATTCGGGAACTATTGAAATTTCTGGTATTGTAAACGGAATAGATGTTTTGATGGAACAGAAATTGTTCACACTAAACGACTATATGGTCGATGGTAAAATTGAAGATTTGCAGCAAAATAACAGTATTGTCATTGGTAAAGGATTGTCTGATAAAATGTTGTTGAGCAAAGGAGATATTATCAAAATTTCGACTCCAAAAGGAGGATTGGCTTCGATGAAAATTGTAGGCATTATCCAAATAGGGATTGCTGATATTGACAATTCAACTAGTTATACTTCGTTAACTATGGCGCAGAAACTTTTAGGGGTTCCGAAGAGCTATATTACCGATATTCAGGTAAAACTAAATGACGTACTACAATCACCAGCTTTAGCTAAAGAATTTTCAGTTAAATATAATGTAGATACCATCGATTTGCAAACGGCTAATTCCCAATTTGAAACAGGAACTACTATCCGAAAAATTATTTCGTTTGCCGTAGGGATTGTATTGCTTATTGTAGCTGGTTTCGGAATTTATAACATCTTGAATATGATGATTTTTGAGAAAATGGATAGCATTGCCATTCTCAAAGCCACTGGATTTTCGGGTAACGATGTAAAATGGATTTTTATGTTGTTATCGATGGTTATTGGGGTAAGTGGTGGAATTCTTGGATTAGTTTTTGGATTTACACTTTCAAATATTATTGATGTGATTCCGTTTAATACAGCGGCATTGCCAACCATTAAAACTTTTCCAATTAATTACAATCCTGTTTTTTATATCATAGGTGTTACTTTTGCGTTAATCACCACTTTTATTGCGGGTTTGTTTCCAGCATTGAAAGCGAGTAAAGTAGATCCTGTAGAAATTATTAGAGGTAAATAATGAGCAATTTAGTATTAGAGACCAAAAAACTGACCAAATATTTCAATGATCCTGTGCGTATGCAAGTACTCAAAGAAATTGATTTGAAGGTAGAGCACGGCGAGTTTGTTTCTATTGTGGGTAAATCAGGTTGTGGGAAATCGACTTTGTTGTATTTACTTTCTACGATGGACACTGATTATGAAGGACAAATATTTATGGATGAACAACTCATTACTGGTAAAACCGATAAAGAATTGGCACAACTTCGTAACGAACAAATAGGTTTTGTGTTCCAGTTTCATTATTTACTCAATGAGTTTAACGTGTTACGAAATGTGATGCTTCCTGGATTAAAATTAGGTAAACTCTCAGAAGAAGAAATTGAACATAATGCTATGGAATATCTTCGTACATTAGAAATGCACGAACAAGCTTTGAAAATGCCTAACCAACTTAGTGGTGGACAAAAACAACGTGTCGCTATTGCACGTGCCTTGATAAATAAACCATTAATCATAATGGGGGATGAGCCTACAGGGAATTTGGATAAAAAAAATAGTGATATTGTTTTTGATATATTTAATAAACTAACCCAAGAACACAATCAAACCTTGTTAATTGTGACACACGACCCCGATTTTGCGAATCGCACCCATCGTATCGTGACAATGGCTGATGGAAATATTGTACGCTAGAATTTATAAGACACAAGGCTCAACGACTATTTTTAAATGATTTTCAGCAGTTGTTTTACCCCATTGTGCCATAGCGTCAAGTAGAGGGATAAGTGTTTTTCCAAAATTTGTTAATTCATATTCAACTTTTAATGGAGGTTTGCTTGTATAAACAGTTCTAGAAATTAGTCCGTCCGTTTCCAGTTCTTTCAATTGTAAACTTAGTGTTCTTTCGGTTACCATAGGTAATTCTTTGCGTAATTCGCTATACCTTTTTTTGTTGTAAAGATGTATTAAAATTACTGCTTTCCATTTACCTCCTATAAATTTCATTGTTAAGCTAGTGCTACAAGGAAAATCTTTATCATCTATCTTATACATTTGCTACTATCCATTTTGACCGTTATTGCAAATGTAATAAACTATAAATATTTTTGCAACTATAAAAAGTATAGTTTAATTTAAATGAAATGATATGAATTTTTTAGAATTAGCCAAAGAGCGTTACACAACAAAAAAATACAATGCAACTGAAAAATTGTCTAGAGCAGATATTGATCAGTTGAAAGGTATTTTGCAATTAGCTCCTTCATCTATCAATAGTCAGCCCTGGCATTTTACTTTTGTATCTGATGAAGAAATTAAAAAACAATTAGCAGCAGCTTCCTATTTTAATGCACCGAAAGTTTTAGATTCAAGTCATACAATTGTTTTTAGTGCCCTTGATACTATTGAAAAATTTGAACAGCAAATTGAAGAAAATTTGCCAGAGGGTGCAGTAGTATATTATCGTCAATATATAAAACCACTACCTGAAGCAGAAATTAAATCTTGGTTACAACATCAGGTGTATTTGGCGTTAGGTTTTTTCTTGTCGGCTTGTGCAAGTTTAAATATTGATTCCACTTCTATGGAAGGTATTGAAAAAGACAAGTACAAAGAGATACTTAATTTAAAAGATTATCAGCCTTTGTTTGCAGTAACTATTGGAAAGCGAGATTTTGAAGATGCAAACCAACCACAATTAAAACCAAAATCTAGATTGTCATTAAATACAATTATTAGTGAAGTTTAAAAGATTAGACTAAACAAAAATAGTTACACTTATCTCTTGCCCTTTTTCAAGTTTACATTTAGTACGCACATCAGCTTTTAAGGGTAGGAGATAAGTGTTTTGTTTGGTGTCAAACCATATGGCTGTTTTCCATTCGTGAGTGCCTATTTGTGCAGATGCTTTTAACCGTCCCCAGCCTTCTTCTTGCCATTTTAGGTTGTCACGTATTTCTTTAGAAATATCCTGTGGTAATGACACAAAATACCAACCATTAGGACCATCATATTGCCAGATAGTTGCAGAAAAGGAGTATTTGATGAGATTGGGCATATTTGGTTTTTAAGATTTTTAAGTGTTTGTTTTGAATTTTATTTCTTGCTCAAAATTAGCAGGGTTTTACAAAGAGTTTCAAAAAAATATTTTAGAAAACAGATATTTTTCATTTATTTTTTAAAGATTTCAAATGCACTCTCTATCTTTTTAATTAAATTTTTGTCTTCAAATATTACTCTTCCCAATATTGTCATTGTGCCGTCTTTTTTTAGAAAAAAAACTTTTTCTTTTTCTATTTGAATTTTGTTTAAATGGGAACTATACATAAAACCGTCTATTAAAATATTAAGAATGTCAGTGTCATCAGAACTGGTTAAAAATGGTTCTAAAATAAATCCTTTTGCTAATTGCCCTTTTTTGTATTTAATAACCTGTAACAAACAACCAAAATCATCATAATCTAATGGATTTTCTTCATAAATAGCTAATCTTAATCTTTCAATTGTATCCGTGTCAATTTTTGGAGTTTTAAATGTTGTAGAAATAATTAATCTCCATAAAATTGATAATAGGAAAAGTCTAAAAGTCACATAGTCAAAACCTGCATATTCATAAGTAAAATATTTTAAATCATCTGTTTGTGAGACTTTTACAATATAAGTTTTATTTTTTAAGTTTTTGCCATATATTGTTTCACAGGCATAAAGTTCATATCGACTTAATTGAGTTTCACAACTTTGACACAACAAAAATTCTCTAATTCCTTTTTGCTCTATTCTACTTTTAGAATTTTCTTTAACGTCAAGATCCACAGAAAAACTATAAAATCTGCGAATATCTGAATTATACAAATTTTGATACATAAATTCGGGAAGTATATGAGAATTTCTCAAAACTTTTTCTTTTAAACATAATTTGCAAATTTCTATTTTCATTAAGTGATTCTCAATTTAATAAAAGCTTAATATGTCTTCTTAAAAGTACAAAAACAGAAAGAGTATTGAAAATATTGTTATTCACAAAGCCTATGAGTTTTTAACATTTATCTTTATCGATTATTAGTAATTATTGTTGGTAGTTTCAAACAATTTTTAAAAACAAGAAAGCCTTGTATTACTACAAAGCTTTCAAGTCTTAACAAAAAAAAAATACTCATTATTCATTTCTATATTTAAATGGAGAGAAATGAAATAAAACTTGTTTTATAAAATTCTAAATTAGAATAGTATAGAACTTAAAAAAAAAATAAAAAATAAAAAATAAAAAAAACTAATTTTTGAAAATTGCATCTCAAGTTATCTAGATATCTGTTTTGATAGTAGTTTGTCTTGATACAATTTTGAGGAAAGTTAAACTCAAAATTTTGAGCTTTTCCTACAGTAATTTCTTATGGTAAATTGGGATTAAAAGTATTTATGTTTCATAGTAATTCTTTTGGGTTGTTTATTTAACGTGTCTCATTTTTTAATTAGTTATGCTATATCTGCAAGGGTATTTTTACCCAGTTATTTTAAACTAATCTGATGGATAACGGATGCCTATGGCAGATTTGTTTTTTGGTTTGGTTGGTTTACGGTTAATGTATCCATCAGAGTGCTTTACGATTAGATTGTCGGCTAATTGCGACCATTCATTTACTAGTTTATTAGCTTTTTCTTCGCTAACTTTGGTTAATTTTTTTACACTAAAATTAGATTCCTCCCATTTATTAATAAGGTCGATTTGTTTTTGTTCAATTTTTGATTGTAATGGGAGGATATCTTTATGGTGCAGCCTTTGAAAACAAAGTTTGAACCAATTGTTTAAAAAATTGAATCTCCACACTATTGTGTCTCGGCTAATTTTTTGCGGGTTTCCAATTTGATTTTTTATTACTAGACTAAAAAGACCAGCTTCTTTATTATTTTCTTTAGAATCATTTTGCGTAGCCACGTATTGTAATTTTTGATTATCATTATAATGCGTTACAATGATAGAATCATCTTTCGTGGCTCTGTAAGTGATTGTCATTGTTATACACATAGAATTTTAAGTTTTTAGAGCCAAAAGTAAGTTGCATTTTTATCGCAAATTACTTTTGGCATTTTAGTGTTTATTTGAGTGAAAAAAAGTATCTTAATAATTATTCGCATTTACAAAACCATTGACCAATTTGAGAGCCTATGTTTGTGCCGTAATTACTAGCTCCAGCACTGCTTCCAGGTGGTGGTGGTTGTGGTGGGTAATACTCACCTTTGTCATTCATAAATACTAACTGCTTGTCAGGCAGATTTTGATAAATTACAACAAATGAAGATCCTCCATAATGAAACATACCCATTTCTTGTCCTTTTTGAACGGTTGCCCCCTTAGTCATCGCTGAGTCAAATGTAACTGTAGAGACTTCACTCATTCCTAAAGGGATACAGCATACTTTTCCGAAATCTGGCGTGTCAAATACAATTAGTCCTCGTGCATTAGCTTCTGCTAAATATGGAGTAGAAGCTGTTGTAGCGCCACCATAATCTGGAAGTACTAGTTTACTAAAAAAGCAACCTGGAATTACCAAAGGGTCAAAAAGCACAGTGCCATTAACAGGAACCCACCAACGATGAAAATTGTAAGGGTTTAAATATGTTTGAAAAACATATCCATTTTCAAACATTTCAGTTAGTTTATATTCTTTAATTATTTTGTCTTGTTCAGGATCTGTAGAGCTAAAAATATCATCTAGCGAGTAAGGCATTCCTTTTAGCCAAAAAACATCCTTTTTCTGAACTTGCGGTTGCCAACAAAATAACGATCCATCATTTGGACAAATTACAACTTGGTTAGTATCTGGTCCTGCGATTGGTCTTGAAGATTTCGGGTCTTTGAAGTTTCTTGTAAAGAAAGAATCCCAAGATTTCCAATAGGGCAAAGTTTCTGAGTCTTTTTCCCATAGCGGATAATCGTATTGTTTTTTTGCTGTGTCGGATAGCCATTGTTTGCCTTCTTCTGCAAAAAGCCAATCTGTTGCAGAGGACTGCAAAAATATTGACCACTCATCTAAAATAGCTTTCATTTTTTCATTAAACATAGGAAGTCTAAATAAAGTACTACCTCCAAGAGTTGCATCTATTCCAACAACAAATGCCGAAAATGGTAAACCAACTAAATCGTTGTTTATAAATTGTGGTGCTAAATTCAATAAAGTGTTAAATCCATACAAAAGAACATCTAAGTTAGGTATTCTTGGTATTGGAGCTTCTTTTGTAGATTGATGAGCGTGAATAATATTGCCATTCTCTTTGAAGGCATTATTTGCTAAATATTGTAAAACATCATTGCCTTCTATTAATTCTTTAAGTGCTTGAACACTAGGTGATAATTTCTGAGGCTCAGTTTTTAGAATCATTTCAAAAAATTCTCTGAAAGATTCTCTCGAAGGCTCAGGAATCCAACCACTTTGTATGTTAAAAGGTGTTAATCCGTGATTTAGCATAGTTTGGTTGTTTTGTCTATTTTCCTATTTTTTAAAAAAATAGGAAAATAGGTTGTTTGTTTTTTTGTTTGTTTGTCTGATGTAAAAATAATTATCTCTAACATAATAGCAATACGGTTTTTCCGTACATTTTGTTAAAATACAGTTGGTTCTGGTTGTGTTTTGAGGTAATAGGGAAATATATACTACTTCTTTTTACTTTAGCTAAAAAGAAATGAGACGGGTGTTAGTAATGTGTTGCTAATTTAGCTTGGTCTTTTTAGAGGTTCGTTTTATTGATTTGAGATTTTTTGAGCTTTGTATTTTGTAATTTTTTTGTCAATATAACTGGATGAATAGCTCATTTTATTATTTTATTATAATCTCATATTTGTCTAATAATCCTTTTATATTTTCTTGCGAAAAAATAGCCTTTTTGAGTTTGTTTTTCTCTGGATTTATAGAGAAATTTTGACTCGAATAAAAATCCGCTTTGGTAAGATTGGTATCAGAGAAAACCGCAAGACGTAAATTACAATTGTCGAATAATGCTTCAGTCAAATCGCTTTCCATAAAATCTACCGATACCATACTGCAATTGGTAAATTGTATTCCTTTAAGTTTTAATTTATAAAACTGAGCATAGTCAAGTAAGCAATTGGTAAAATGAAATTCATAAATGACTTGATCTGTCATCGCAAAGTTTACACTGGTAAAGTTACATTCTACAAACATCACATTTCGTAAGCCTACGTGACCAATTTTAGCATCTTTGAAGTTACAATTCTTGAAGGTACAATCTACAAATGTAGTTCCTGTAAAAAACGCTTGAGTCAAATCACAGTCTGTAAAGGTACAGTTTTCAAATTCTTTATTGGTGAGTTCGTATTTGTCGTAAATGATTTGGTCAAAATTTTTATCGAAAATAAAATCGTGCATTGTAAAATATTTTCTGCAAAGAAAGGGAATTTAGTTTACAGTTCTAGTTTTGAAAATTGAGATTTTAAAAGAATTATTAGGTAAAAAACAAAAAGTCTGCCGTTAAGCAGACTTTAATTTTGTGACCTCGACAGGGTCGTAACTTTAAGCCTTCACCCCACAAATTTACTACATTTTTCTAAATTGTAAAATATTCAAGGGGAATAATTAGGGGAAAACTAATAAAAATGATTTTTTAAAATATTCGTACCTTTTTCATGAAATTCGGCTAATGCTAACTCGGCAAAACTTTTAATTCTCTCTGAATCGCTTTCGTCCATTTCAATCAAATCATCTTCGCATAATAAAACATTTATTCTATCATATACAAAATTCGGATTATCTTTTTCAGTCTTGTCAACACCTTGATATAATAAACTAATATAGTTTTCTACGAGTTGAGATTGACTTTGCATGAATAGTTCAATAAGTCTTTTTCTTTTGTCTTTTTTCATCCAATATAATAATCCCCATTCTTTTCTATTTGAATCGCCCTCAGTAAATTTTTTATAGCCAGTTCCCAACGATAAAATCTCCAAATCTGATAAATTTTTTCCAAATGTTTTAGTAGCTTCTAAAATCCCAATAATAGTTGGATTATTAGCCATAATACCTCCATCTACTTTATTTTTAAATGGTCTCTCCATACCATCTAAATCAATATAATCTGATGAATAAGGGTCAAAGTAAGTTGGTGCTGCAGAAGTCGCCATCGCAACTTTATACGCAGGGATATGTAAATCTCTCTTAAAATTTGGATGATATGGAGATTTTATTACACTAGGATTACCTTTTATTAAATCATATATTGGAATGGCAACATTAGTTAAACAATCTTTTATTCTAGGGTCTTCGCCGTTGTAATATTCTCTAAACTTATCTCTAACTAATTTTTCTAAAAAATCTCTCTCATGAGCAGAATTATATAATTGTCCAAAAAAGAAAGATTTTTTATTCCCAAATATACATTTTGCATTTTTAAGATAAAGTTCATAAATCTCTTTAGCTGGAATTCCAAGGGATAAAGCAAGAGCAATTATTCCACCAGTCGAAGTTCCAGTAATTAAATCAAAATGGTCTTTTATTTTAGTTTTTCCATCGTCTCTTTTAGCTAATTCTTGCTCTATTAAAGCTAAATAAAAGGCGGGAAAAACACCTTTAATCCCGCCACCATCAATAGATAGTATTTTAAATTTTTTCTTCATTTTTTTCTTCATTTTCGTTAGAGTATTCATCATGTCCGCCTCCGTTCCAATTACCATCAATTAACCAAATCTCATAGTAATACAACCATTCAGAAGCCCAAGGTATAATTGTAGAGACAATAGATTTATCACTACTCCATTTTCCACCATCTTTAGAATACAAACAAATTTTTTGTTCTTCATTATTCCAAACATGAGGTAATTTATTTCTATTTTGTGCAATCTTTAATTTTTCATTTACAATAAAAACAGAAACACTACCCCTTTCATGAATAATTTTCACATCATATTCTCTACTAAAAATATGTGGTCTAAGTTTTAATATTATTTCAAATCTTAATTTAGTTGATTCAATAATTTCTAAATTAGGAAAACTAGATTTTAATCTTTCTAGTTGAGAATTAACAGATAAAACTTCTGTTTTTTTAATTACATAAGACTTAGAAGTTTTCTTTTTTTTAAAGAACTTACTACTCATTATTATTTCCAAAAAAGTTATGACTTTTAACTTTAACGCCTTCACTACCTAGAATACCAGTACCAATAGCCATTTTTAAACTTCCATTTTCTCTTAAGATTCTTTTCTTCTCACTAATATTAGAAAACACCTTTTTGGAAACTTTTTCCCCATACATATCTGAAAATGATTCAAACAAATATTCTTGTCCTTTACCCAAACTGTTTGAAAGGTTATTTAAGTCTTCTTCCAGCTTATCTAACCATAAATAGAAATAGTCTTGTTTTTGTTTATTTTCACTCCATTTATCGGCAAAATTTTCCTCTTTATTTATAGGATTTACAACCCATTTTTCATACTTACCACTTTCAGGATTAAATCTATCTTTAATTAAGCCACGCATCCTATTAACTATATTTGAATAAGCGTCTATTATGTTTTCACTTCTATCATATGCCAAAGTAGCTAATGTTGTAATTATTATAGATATAGGTTTATTTTCACTATCAAATTCATCTGAAGAGAACATAATATCTCGATGTCTTTTAAGTAATTGAATAACTCTTTGCAGTGGAAATTTTTCTTGTTGATAAGCTCTAACAGGGTCAACAGATTCATTCAACGAAAATAATTTTACTCTACTAGTCATAGCTTTAGACCAAAACCATTTAGCGTATCCAAAAGGATTACTTTTATTCCAATTTTCAACATCTGTTTCCGAATCATAATTATCAAGTTCAGTATCAGTTATTCTAATTGCTAATCTTTTTAAATCATTTTCGTCTATCTCATCACTTGCACTAAAAGTTTTTTCAAAAAGATAAGTCAAATTATCAGTTGAAAAAGAAGGCAATATATCCATATGATATCCCGCAACATCGGAATATTT
The DNA here is from genome assembly GCA_030053945.1 of Limnohabitans sp. Classification (GTDB taxonomy): domain Bacteria; phylum Bacteroidota; class Bacteroidia; order Flavobacteriales; family Flavobacteriaceae; genus Flavobacterium. The sequence goes on along the minus strand of JASGCW010000025.1, from coordinate 23,705 downwards.
TAAAGTCCAACATCTTCTACCGCCATTATTATAGTTTTCACCATCCTTGTAATCTTTCAACATTTTGTCATATGTTGAGTTAGATTTTAATCTATCTCCAACTTTCACTTTTAAATCCTTTTGAGTCCACGAGTTTGGCTTTTTTTCTAATTTACATACCAAATCAATATCAATATCATCTTCGGGATTAATTGGTTTTACAATAGTACCCAACATAAAAGACCCTTGAGGTAAAATTTTAGGGCTATAATAATTTAAAGAAGAAGCTTCCTTGGATAACCAATCTCCAACAGCTTCGTAACTTTTTACAATGGCATCGTGTTCAGATTTTGTTATATCCAATTCTTTACCTAATTCTTCTAAGTATTCACTAATTTCTTTCTTGTACAATTGCTCCATACTACTTTTTTTACATTAATTTTTAACCTTTACTCTTTCTTGGGTCATTAGACTTCGGATAAGTTCTTTCTTCTTGAAATCCACCATCGTTTTTATGGATTTTCAAAGAACCACCACCTTGTTTAACAATAAAATCTCTCGATTGGCTAATAGCATCCTGCTTATTAGAATCAATTACTTTAGAAGCTCTTTCGGCATTCTCTCTTTTTAGTTTGTACACGCCATCTTCATGGACTAAATGAAAATTTTCCATCGGTTAATAGAATTAAAATTTAGTAGCAATCGGTGCTACATTTCCGAGAAAGGACGATAAAGTTTGTAGAAGTAAAAAAAAGTAGTATTTTCGCACCCACAAATAAAAGGACGGCTTCACCTTTTCTTTTAAAACCGTCCATTGATTATATGTTTAAAAGTCCTATCGGTGAGAGGTTAGGACTTTTTTTATTTGTAAAAATTTAACAAGTATAGTGCCAATTAGATATAAGTGACAAGTTGTCATAATTTTTATCTGTATTTTAATAGTTTTTTATTTATGACATAGTTTTTTAAAAATAATATACGTGTTTTGTCATAAGATAATAAGTAATGGTAGTTTAAGTAAACTTGAAATTTGAGATTTAAAAAGGATTAACGGGTAAAAAACAAAAAGTCTGCCGTTAAGCAGACTTTAATTTTTGTGACCTCGACAGGATTCAAACCTGTAACCTTCTGAGCCGTAATCAGATGCGCTATTCAGTTGCGCCACGAGGCCAATATGTTTTGCAAACCGAATAAATATCTCCTTCTTTGCGGGTGCAAATATAGAAACAATTGTGTAACTTGCAAAGGAAAATGTGTAAAAAAAATAAATTTAATGAACTTAGATCAGTACTTTCGTGATATTCAGGACTTTCCAAAAGAAGGAATTTTATTTAAAGACATCACGCCCTTATTATTAAACCCAGAAGGAAGAGCAGATATGCTCGAAAAATTAATTTCTGAATTGAAAAATAAGCAAATAGATAAGGTAGTAGGAGTGGAGTCTAGAGGTTTTTTCTTCGGGATTTTACTAGCAGAAAAATTAAATGCGGGATTTGTGCCTGTGCGTAAGCCTAAAAAACTGCCATACAAAACTATTTCTGCTAGTTATGAGCTAGAATACGGTCATGATACCTTAGAAATACATATAGATGCGATTCAAAAAGGAGAAAAGGTGTTAATTCACGATGATGTCTTGGCTACAGGTGGAACTGCAAAAGCGGTTTGTGAACTGGTTGAAAAATTGGGAGGCGAAATAGTACAATGCAATTTCCTGATGGAGCTTTCTTTTTTAAATGGTAGAGAAAAAATAAAAGAAAATCCTATTTTTTCAGCGATTACTTACTAGATAGTGCTCTGGAAGTTACATAGTAGCGATACGCTAGAATTGCCAATTGCCATTTTTTTGCTTTAGCAGGGTCTAGTTGTTGTTTTGTGAAACTTGGTAAAATAATTTTGTTGATTTTAGCTAAAATTTTATACATCGCAACAAATTTTTCATACAAAGATAAAAAAAGTTGTGTCAATCTCAATTTAACGAGATTGACACAATTACATACAGAACTTTAACCAATTAAGCTTTTCTAACTTTCATTTCAGTTTTTGTTTTTTGCATTTCTTCACGAGCTTTGTTCATCTCGTCACGAGCTTTTAATATTTCCTCGCGTGCTTTTTCTAACTCTTTTTTTGTTTCTTCTACATTTTCAGAATCATTAGATTCTTTTTTGTTTTTTTCAATTTCCATTAGTTGAGGACGCATTTTGTCCATTTCTTTTTGTAAACGGTCAAATTGTTCTTTAAAACCTTCCATTCCGTTACCGTTAAAGAAATCGTTAGGATTCATATTGAACTGAAAATTGTTGCCATTTCCATTGTTGAATTCAAACTTATTATTTTTTTTGATTTCTTCAATTTCTTCTTTACTGTATCCTTCACCACCTTCTACAACTTCACCATTTTCAATTACTAAAGGTTTTTTTCCATTTTTTTGAATGATAATTTTTGAAGTAGATTTTCCAAAAGATTTAGAACCTTTTGCTCCTTTTTCTCCCTTTTCACCTTTTGAATCAAAATCTTTTTCTGTTTCAAATTCAAAACGTTGCATAGGCATATCGTTAAAATTGAAGTTGAAATTTTTATTCATATCATCATTAATCCAACCAAAATTGCTTGCCATACCATTAAAGCCTCTGTCTTCTTGTCCAAATCCTACAGATTCAGGGGTTTTGTGAAATTGAATTTGAGCAATTGGATTTTTACCGCCATAAGCAATATTTCCAGTATTTCCTTCGTCATCTTTAAAATCAACTTTTATAGATGTAATTTCGCCTTTAGCATTGCGTTTTACATCAGAATATTTGATGTCTATACCTTGTTTCTTAAGCGCCTTAATATCATCTTGCATTTCTGTTTCAGGCGTGTTTTTATTCCACGTCATATAGGTTACAGCTTGCTTTTTTTCAATTTTCTTCTCTTGCGCCTGTACATCATTTTGTGATGCTAAAGCAAAAACTAAAGCAGTTGCAAAAACACCGCTTTTCAATTTGTTTAGAACATTTAAATTTGACATATCTATTATTTTTTAATTGATTTCTATTTCAAAAATAAAAATATATGATTTCAGAAATATTTAAAATTTGTTAATTAACTATTTTTTAAGGATTTCAACGGATTTTGAAGTAAAAAAATAAGACTATCAAACTGATAGTCTTATCTTGTATAGATTTAACTGTTTTTATTTTTTTTATGTTTCATTTCTAAATCTGCTTCATATTTTTTGATTTTAGCCTCATACTTTTTCATTTCGGCTTCATATTTTTTCATCTGTTTTTCATAGCTAGGTAAAACATTTTTTTTATATTGTTTCATTTTTTTTTCATAAATAGCCATTTCTTCTTGGTATTTTTTCATTTGAGGGGTATTCCAAGCTTTTTCATATTTTTTCATCTCCGTTTCGTATTTATCCCACGCCTTTTTATCATCAGGATCTGTTGGAGGAGTTAAATTAGGTAGTGATGGTAATTCTGGAGATATAGGAGCTTGAGGCATATTACCTAGGTCTGGTAGCGCTGGAACTTCTGGAGCTTCTGGTATATCTTCTAATTCAGCTAGTGTTTCAAGCTCAGATGTTTGTGCTAACTGTTCTTCTAAAGCGAGTTGTAGTTTTTTTATGTCTTTAGTCTGACCTAGAGTAATACTTGTTTGATTGTTAGCATCGATTTCTTTTCTTAAAGCAATGCTGTTTATGCCTTTTTCGTTTGCGAATTCTAAGCCCCCAGTTTCTCCGTTAATGTCTTTAAAGTTTACTTTTATTGAAATAATTTCTCCTTTAGCATTTCTTTTAAGGTTTGAAAAAGTGACTTCCAAGCCAATTTTTTTCATTTCTTGGATGTCTTCTTTTATCTCTTCATCAGTAGCGTTTTTGGTCCAAATCATCTCTGAGACACTTTTTGTTTCACTGGAGTTAGAATGGTTTTTTGGTACCATTAATTTTTCTTGGGCTTCAACCTTTATTTGAAAAAAGGCAATAAAGGCAATTAAAACTGGAAGTATGATGGCATATTTCCAAGCATTTTTCTTTTCTGATTGATTTTTGTTTAACATAACAATTCGTTTTTTGATTAATGATTGATAAAATGAACTAGTAATGGATAAGTAGTTGTGATCAGTAACTACTTTTAAAAGCGTCATTTGATACGCTTTTTTATCGTAAGTATTTTGAATTGCCTTTTGATCAGCAATGTATTCTAGGTTTTGGATAATTGCTTTTTTGTAAAGCCATATGAATGGATTGAACCAAAAAAGGGAACAAAATATTTTGGCTACTAATATATCTAATGAATGCTTTTCTATACTATGTACTTTTTCGTGATTTATGATGTTTTCTAATTCAGAATTTGAGTATTTAGCTGAGTTAAATACTATGTATTTAAAGAATGAAAACGGGTTGATGTTCTCGTTTAAATCGACCAGCGCAAAAGGTTTACTGATGGTTATGTTTTTATTTCGGATTAGTTTAAAGAATGAAATAAGTTCTATTATTATTCCCAAAATGAGTAAAATTGAAATGCCCCAGTAAATTATTTGTCCTATGTTGTCCCAGTTAATGTGTTCTGTTACAATTGGATTTGATTTAATATGAGAACTTGAATTTATAGATGAATACTCAGATTTATGCGCTTCAATGTAAACTATTTTCTTGATTGAAATCAATGGAAGAACTGTTGCAGTAGCTAATCCTGCCAATAAGAAAAATCGATTACTATTAAAAAAAGTTTCTTTTTGTACCAAAAAGTGATATGCTAAATAGAATATTCCTATTAGCGCATTTACTTTGATAGCATAAATATGAAAATCATTCATCTTGATTTACTTTTTTTGTTCGATGATTTCTAAAATTTCACGTAATTCTTGAGCCGAAATTTTATTTTCTTCGGCAAAAAAGGACACCATATTTTTATAAGAATTATTAAAGTAATTCTCAATGGCAGTGCTCATAAATTTTTTTCGGTATTCTTCTATTTCAATTATTGGATAATATTGATGAGTGTTTCCATACGCATTATGCGACAGAAAACCTTTTTCTTCGAGATTCCGAATAATTGTCGAAAGTGTATTGTAATGTGGTTTGTCTTCGGTAATTTCTGCTAATACATCTTTTACAAAAGCTTTCTTAAGCCTCCATAGAATATGCATTACTTCTTCTTCTTTATTAGTTAATTTTTGCATAGTAATTAATTTACTCTACAAACTTACAACTAAAATTTTAGTTACACAACTATTTTTTTAGTTTGTTAACTATATTTTTAGTTTTTCTCTTTTTGTCATATGATGAACATATAAGCTGGTTAGTGCAGCTATGGCTCCTAAAGTCCCCATAAAAAGCCAGTTAAGTTGGAATTTTATATTTGGCTCCTCTTTAAAGATTTCTAAAATTTCTAGGCCTATTTTTCCGCTTAAAATATGCGCAGAACTATAACACATAGTGAAAATTGCCATATACCTTCCTTCGTGACCTTTAGGGGCTCTACTCAAAGCAAAAGAATTTGAGAAAGGAAAACAAAACATTTCTGCAAAAGTCATGAATAGCATCATTACTATTAAACTACCTACCCAGAAGTTAATAAGTAGTAAAAACATACTAATAGACATTAAAAAAGAACCAACGGTTATAATTTTGATTTTACTAATCCTCTTTCGCTCAATATAACTAACAATAGGCATTTCCAAGGCAAATATTATCAAGCCGTTCATCATCATAAGTAAGCCAGTTTGAAATTCAGTTAGATTGAATTGTTCTTTTTGGTACAAAGGAAATGTAGTGAATAATTGAAAAAACAAAATGCCACATAGTGTACAACTTAATAAAAATGTCCAAAAAATTTTATCTTTAAAAACAGAGTGTGTCAAAACTTCCCCAGGATGTTCTTTGTCTTGAAATTTAGAATCTTTTTTTTCTTTTACAAAAAGCCAAAATACTAAGATGGCTAAGATACAGGTGGCGCCATCAATCCAAAATAGCCCTTTATAACCTATATTCATTATAATTAGTCCGCCCATTGCTGGTCCAGCAGCAAATCCAAGATTTATGGCTAGTCTAACTAAAGTTAAAGCTCTTGTTCTATCTTCTTTTTTGGCATAAGCTCCTAAAGAAACAAACATTGCAGGACGAAACATATCTGCAATTAGCATAATGCTGAACATTCCTATGCAAAGTCCAATAAATGAAGTGATGTATTGTAAAATAAAAAAAGCAATTCCACTAGTAAACAGGCTAAATATCATAATTTTATAGAAACCTATACTGTCAGATAATTTACCTCCCAGCCAAGAGCCAATCATTGAGCCTATTCCGAAGCAAAGCATAATTGTGCCAACTTGACTGTAAGAAAATTGTAAATCTTCCTTAAGATATTTTGATAGAAAAGGCAAAACCATCGTGCCAGCGCGGTTTATGAATGTCATCAGGGTGAGAATCCAAATTTCTTTTGTAAACCCTTTAAAATTATTATTGTACTTTGTAAATGCTTTGATAATCATATAAAATGATGTAGTTTTCCAAAGTTAATGAATTCCATATGGGTAGCAATTTATTTTTAAGTTAAATTTGTCGTAAAATTTATGTATGAAAAATAGTATAGTTTTTTTGTTTTTATTTTTTTGTGAATCACTTTTAAGTCAGAATGCATATGAAATATCTTCAAAAGATTTTCAAAATAATCTAAATAAAGAATTTTTAGATCCGAAAGAATCTCCATTAGATAAAGAAGATTTTAAAAAATTTAAGGGATTAGACTTTTTTCCTATAAATGAGAAGTTTATTGTGAAGGCAAAACTTGTTAAATCAGAAAATGAAAAGGAGTTTGAAATGAAAACGACCACTGATAGATTGCCAAAGTATATTAAATACGGCGAATTATCTTTTGAAATTGAAGGTAAATCATTTCGATTAAATGTATATAAAAATATTAGTCTGTCTCTAAAGTCAGGATATGAAGATTATCTTTTTATTCCTTTTTTTGATTTGACAAATGGAAATGAAACTTATATAGGTGGCCGTTATATAGATTTTAGAATTCCGAAAGAATTTAATAATGTTATAATTGATTTTAATAAGGCTTACAATCCTTATTGTGCTTACAATCATAAATTTTCTTGTCCTTTAGTTCCGCTTGAAAATAACCTAGAGATTGAGATAAAGGCGGGAGTTAAAAAATTTCATTGATATGTTTTTTAATTTACATACGCATACTTCTTCATTTTTAGAAAATGTTATCGAAATTGTTAATCAGTATCCAAATGATTTTGATGAACAAGTAAAATGGTTTTCAATAGGAATTCATCCGTGGTATATTGATGAAGAAAAAAATGAGGAATATTTAAAAATTATAGAAGAGAAGCTTCTATATGATAATTGTTTAGCTTTGGGCGAATGTGGATTAGATAAACGAATAGAAATTCCTTTGCAAAATCAAATAGCAATTTTTGAAAAGCAATTAGTACTTGCACAACAATATAAAAAACCTGTAATTTTGCACTGCGTTTCGGCATATCAAGAAGTGATAGAAATAAAAAAGCGTTTAAAAATAGATGTGCCTATGATTATTCACGGGTTTTCTAAAAATATTCAAGTCGCAAAGTCACTTTTAGAAAATGGTTTTTATTTGTCTTTTGGTAAATATTTGTTACGAAATCCAGAGTTAGCAGTAGTTTTTGAACAAGTACCTAATGATAAATTTTTTCTAGAGACAGATACGATAGAAGAAACAATTTTTGAGGTGTATAAAAAAGCATCCGAGATAAAGAAAATAAATATTGAAGAAAAAGTGGAGGCTAATTTCAAATTAGTTTTTAAATCTAATATCTAAATATCAAAATTCTAATATAGAGAAAATGGCAGTTTGGCAAGAAAGAGCGGAGTTATTGTTTAAACCAGAAGGGTTAGAAAAATTAAAAAATTCAAACGTGTTAATTGTTGGTATGGGTGGTGTAGGTTCCTTTGCAGCAGAATTTGTAGCTCGTGCTGGAGTTGGAAAAATGACGATTGTAGATGGAGATGTGGTTGATATTACAAATATTAACCGACAATTACCAGCATTGCATTCTACAGTGGGTATGCCAAAAGTACAATTGATGGCCCAACGCATAAAAGATATTAATCCAGAAATAGAACTAACGGTTGTACAAGAATTTCTTTCGCCTGAGCGTGCTTTCGAATTAGTGACAAGTGAATACGATTATGTAATGGATTGTATTGACAGTATTACTCCTAAATTAAATTTGATTATTTCGGCTAAAAAGAAAAAAGTTAAAATAATCAGTAATATGGGTGCAGGAGGTAAGTTTGAAGCAGGAAAAGTTTGTGTAAAAGACATTAGTAAAACAGATTATTGTCCTCTAGCGAAACAAGTGCGTAAAAGACTTAAAGTAGAAGGTATTTCAAGTGGTGTAAAAGTGGTTTATTCGTCAGAACGCCCTGATTATGATAGCGTAAAAATGACAGATGGAACCAATTTTAAAAAATCATTTTATGGTACTAACAGTTGGATGCCAGCGTTATTTGGTTTACACGCAGCAGAGAAAGTGGTTAGAGATTTGTTGAAAAAGTAAGTAATCTTAACGAGTAAATTTATTTTTTTCGGTAATAGTAAGATAATTGTCTTCTTTAGTGTACCATTCTATAAATTCGGTAAACTTAGTTTTATTATCTTTCAGCCAGTTTTTAAATTCCTCTTGGGCTCCCATTTGGAATATATAATGATTATAGGCATCAAATATTTTGTTTTCTATCATTTTTTTGTGATATTCAAATACAGCATTGGGATAGTTTTTTGCGTCTTCTTTATAGAAATTTTCAATAAATGTTGTTCTAATTTTTGAAAGACTATTAAGATTGATTTCTTTTTCATCAAAAAGAGACATAATGAAACTTTTTCCAAAAATCATACAAAAAGGCATTTTCATTTTGTCACCTTTTAAAATATCGTTGCCGTCCATTACAATCTGACAAAAATCAATACTAGTTTTGTTATCTGCTTCAAACTTTATAGCAGATTTATAAGTGTTGTATAACAATTCACTAATTTCTTTGGTACGTTGTGATTTTCTTTCAAGGTTTATAAAAATTTCACCATATATTAATCCAGATAACTTGTCATTAGAATTTAAAAATAAAGTGGCTAGGCGGTAATAATTTGATGGATATGAAGGATTTACTTCAATCCCTCTTTCATAATTTAATATAGCTTCTGAATAGTTTTTCTTTCCAACATATAAATTTCCTTTTTCTGTATATAAAACAGCCGATTTAGGGAAAAGTTTTATACCCTCATCATAAGTTTTAATTGCTTCATCCTCTTTATTTAAATCGATATAACAATTACCTAATGATTGGTAAATTTCGCTACATGCAGATTTATGAGTTTTTAATTTTTCTAATTTATCAATTGCCTTTTCGTAATTCTTTTGGAGCATAAAAGCATAGGCAATTTCATAGGGATAAATAAAATTGTCAGGATCGAGTTTCGCGCATTCAGTTAGTATTTTTATACCTTCATCAATTTTACCTTCATCAATTATTTTGATTGCCTCTTTTGCTTTAGATAAAGCAGTTTCTTTATTATTTTGAGCAAGACCTATAAATGATAATAATCCGAATACTAAAAAGAAAATGTTTGCTTTCAAAATGTAATTGTTTGTTTAATTGTGTCTAGTTTTATACAGTTTTTTTAGTCTCTACAGCTTTCGTCACTGTAGTGTTTGTAGAATCTTTTTTGATAACTTTTGGTTTTTCTACAATCTTAATTGGTCTTGCAGCAATGTTTATTTCTGTTTTCCAATTAGAGGCTGATTTTTCTGTCAAGCTATTTTTTGAGATAATCTCAATTTCTTTGAACCTGTAGGTACGTTGCAATTTGTTTTCTCTCATATAAGTAGCTAACTTCTGGTAAGCATCTTTTAGATGAATGTAATTTCCTTTCACAATTACTTTTGCATAACCTGTTGGGTTTATTTGTCCGTTTATAATATCGCTGTCTGGTGAAGTATATATTTTCTTTTTAAGCGGTATAGCAATAGAATATTTGAATTTATTAGCAACAGAATCTTTTGCGTGGTAAATTATAAAAGGATCTCCGTTTGTAGGTGTCTCCGTAGAGGTTAGAATTTGTTGAAGTTTCGGAAGATTTTTTTTGATGTAATAAGGGATTTGTTCTTTGCTAGAAACGACAGGGATTTGAATGTAAAAAATAGTATCTCGTTTAGCAAAACCATTTACTTTGATATCGAAAGTATTTATTTCTCTTGTTAAGGTTTTGTTTATAAAACTTAGCCCTTTTTCAAATCTGTCCTCAAAATCATTTTTACTACCTCTACCTATTATGCTAAATAATTTATCTTTAAAGGTTTGCGTGCCTGAAGTGGACCAAGTTGCTATTGTTTTGTTTTTTAATGTGTCTTTTAATTCAAGTTGGAGTTGATTCGTTGTTTGATTCAGAACAATGTTTTGCGAGATAGATTCGTTTGGTACAAGTTCTGATTTTGTAAAGATGACATTTTCTCCTTGCCATGGATTTATAGAATCCCAGTTTTTTTTATCGGTTATATACTTGTAAACAATTTCTCTGGGAACATTAATCGTTTTTTCTTTTTTGATAGTGTAGCTACCATCTTTAGTTGCCACAAAAACAGAAACTGTAGCTGAGAACAGTAATAGGAGTAGGAATAAATATTTTGCAATTTTCATAGTAGAAATTGGGTGTCTCTCCGTAAATGTACAAAAAAATGTTAAAAAAATTATCCCTTAAGTAAAGTTTTGATTATGAATAATAGTCCTATAAAAACTAAAAAAGCTAATAATATCCACAAACTTCCTTTGTAGTATAGTTTATGAAGTTTAAAATCTTTTCTGTATGAGATAATTAGTATGCTAATAAAGCTGATTGCAAAAATTAAAGCGAAAAGAATTTGACCTTGAGAGAACATAATTTTTTTTTTGCAAAAATAAGGAAATGTTTTCGGGATAATGTTATTTTGCGATTTAATTAAATAAGGAAATGCAAAAACAAATTAAAGCAGTCGCAGAATTTCATTCTGCATTTGGATTAGGTATTCAAAATGAACCTACAGCTAATTTAGGAGAAAGTAAAAATTTACTTCGATTCAATTTGATGAAAGAAGAAAATGAAGAATATCTTGAGGCAGTTCAAAATAACGATATTGTAGAAATTGCAGATGCTTTAGGGGATATGTTGTATATTTTATGCGGTACTATTTTAGAACATGGTTTGCAACATAAAATTGAAGAAGTTTTTGATGAGATTCAGCGTAGCAATATGAGTAAGCTAGATGAAAACGGAAAACCTATTTATCGTGAAGACGGTAAGGTAATGAAAGGGCCTAATTATTTTAAACCTAATTTTGAAGAAATATTGAAATAGTTTGCAGTAGGCAGTTGCAGTTTTCAGTTTTTAAGTCTGAAAACTGCGACTGAAAACTGAAAACTAAACTTCTACTGTCCAGCCAAAAGTATCTTCGGCAAGTTTGTATTGAATGTTAGTTAGTTTCTCTTTTAAATCTAATGCCATTGATTTTTCTAATTTAGGTAATTCAAAATATTCATCTTTAAATTGAAAACCTACAATAGGATTTACAACTGCAGCGGTACCCGCTCCAAAAATTTCTTTCAAACTCCCATCTTTAGCAGCTTGAACAATTTCATCTACTAAAACAGGTCTTACATCTACAGTAATACCTTCACGCTTAGCTAAGTCAATTAAGCTTTTTCTAGTCACACCATCAAGTATTCTATCACTAGTAGGAGCGGTATAAAGTGTGTCGTTTATTCTAAAGAATACATTCATTGTACCACACTCTTCTAATTTAGTGTGAGTAGCATCATCTGTCCAAATAATTTGTTGGAAACCTGCATTGTGTGCTAACTGCGTTGGGTAAAACTGACCAGAATAGTTTCCAGCAGCTTTAGCAGCACCAATTCCACCATTTGCTGCACGGCTATAATAGTCAGCAATCAAAACTTTTACTTCTCCAGAATAATAAGCTTTAGCTGGCGACAAAATTACACAAAAACGATATTGAGTAGAAGGTTGAGCTATAACTCCACTTCCTATCGCAATCATGAATGGTCTTATATATAAAGTGTTTCCTTTACCTTTTTTAATCCAATCTTTCTCTATTTTAAGTAGTTCTTTTAGACCATCAATAAAAATTTCTTTTGTAACTTCTGGCATACACATACGTACAGCCGATTTATTCAGACGTTCATAGTTTTCTTCAGGACGGAATAACCATACAGAATCATCTTCTGTTTTGTAGGCTTTCATCCCTTCAAATATAGCTTGACCATAATGGAAAACTTTAGCAGAAGGATCTAATGTAAATGGTTCGTAAGGCTTTATGACTGGTTTTTCCCAAGCCCCGTTTCTGTAATCACAAACTAACATATGGTCGGTAAAAACGCTACCAAATGTTAAATTGTCAAAATCAATTTGTTCTATTTTTGAGCTTGATACTCTTATAATATCAATTTCAGTAGTTGTGTCTTTGCTCATTCTATAACTTATTTTTGGCTAAATTAGTAAAAAACAAGACCTAATGTTAAAATTTGAGATTGAATTAAGGGCTATGAAGTTATTTTTTGCATTTCATTATTTTTTTTTGAAAAAAATTTATTTTAATGTAAAAATTTATGAAATAGTTTGTTTTAATTAATATGAAAACTTATTTATTTTAGATTTGTAAAAAATTAATAAGTGCTTAGTATGAAAAAAATAGTTTTGTTCTCTTTCTTTATTTTAGGTTTTTTTTCTGGATTTGCTCAAAAAACCAAAAAAGTCCAATTGAATGAATATACATTATTTGGAGAAAAATTTGCAATTCAAAAGCTGTATACCTCAAAAGAAATGATGAATCAGTACAAGAAACTAAAAAAAGGAGATACAATTGCGGTACAGTTTATTTCTAAAGTAAATGAAGTATGTAAGAAAAAAGGATGTTGGATGAATTTAAGTTTGCCTAATAGTGAAAACTCTTTTGTTAGATTTAAAGATTATAGTTTTTTTGTTCCATTAAATTGTGATGGGAGTAGCGCAATAGTTAGTGGTAAGGCTTTTTTAGATGTTGTTTCGGTTGAAGAATTAAAGCATTTTGCAAAAGATGGTAAAAAATCACAACAAGAAATAGATGCCATTACTAAACCTAAAATTACGTATGCATTTCAAGCAACGGGAGTATTATTAAAAAAAATATAATATAAAGCTATTACTTATTTGATTTTTAGTCTACAAACACTCATTCTTTTTTGACACGAATTACACAAATATGCACAAATTATTATATTGAAAAATAAGCTTACGCTTAAATTACATTAATTCTGAACCGTGCTAAAGCTCAGATATTTGTGCTTATTTACATAAAACGTTTTCCATTCGGTTACATTTCGGTGAAGAATTTGTACAAATTTGTGACTTGAACGAAGTGAACAAGCGAAGCTAATTCGTGGCATTAAAAAATAAATGGCTGAATAGTTACGATTTTTATAAAATTTAAAAATGAAGTAAAAAACAAATAACAGTTCTGAACCTACGGCATAAGAAAAGGATTAAATATTAAATTGTTTGATTTTTTTGAACATTTAAATATTTGGGATTTATTTGCGTTTTGTTATTTGTATTTTGTTATTTGTGTTTTCAATTTTTATCATTTAGCTAACTGAATAGTCACAAAAAAATCAAAATGATACGATATTTTATATTTGCAGTTTTATTATTTTTTTCTTGTGGAAAGAAAAAGGAGGAATGTACTAAACCAGAAACCAATTCAAATAAATTTGAAATGTATCAAATGTCAGAAATGTCCCTTTTAATGGAGCAGATGTATGCTGATAATGAACGTTTAAAACAACGAATTCTTTCTGGTGAAAAGATTGGGGAATTCCCTCAGCATTTTCTTAAAATTCATAAAGCTGTTATGACTGACAAGCAAGAAAACGATACTTTTTTTAAGCAACACGCTAAGCAGTTTATAGAATCTCAGGAATTAATTTATAAACAACCAAATCAGGCGAAAGAATTCTTTAATAAAAGTATCGATGAATGTGTAGCTTGTCACGAAGTTAAGTGCGGAGGACCCATTTTGAGGATTAAAAAATTGTATATTAAATAAATTGGAGCGAAAAATTATTACTACTCTTGATGGTTCAACAACCATTCAATTGGTTGAATTGAACGAGTGTTATCATTCTAAGATGGGGGCTATTCAAGAGGCTTATCATGTTTTTATTAGAAATGGACTAGATAAATTTGATGATAAACCACTTGCCATTCTTGAAATAGGTTTAGGAACTGGACTTAATGCCTTTATAACCTATCTTGAATCTCAAAGGAAAAAACAAAATATTCATTATACTGGTATCGAAGCATATCCAGTGTCACTTGAAGAAGCAAGAATTATGAATTATTGTGAACAATTAAACGCTCAAGATGAGGAGAGTGTTTTTGATGCCATACATACGTTACCTTGGAATCAAGAAAATAACCTCGCAGAGAATTTCATTTTCAAAAAAAGACAACAATTTTTTAATGAAATTACAGATGTTGATAGTTTCGATTTAATTTATTTTGACGCCTTTGGTTTTCAGGTTCAGCCAGAGTTATGGTCTATTGAAATATTTGAAAAAATGTTTAAATCTTTGAAAGAAAAAGGTGTTCTGGTTACCTATGCAGCTCGAGGTATTATTAAAAGAAATATGCAATCAGTTGGTTTTAAGGTAGAAAAAGTGCCAGGTCCTCCAGGTAAAAGAGAAATGATGATTGGATATAAAAATTAAGTTAAAATTAATGGTATTTTAAAATTTTAATTCTAAAAAAATATTATATTTGAGAAACAAACAACAAAATATTTGCCTATGTCTAAAAGAAATATTGACTTCACAAAGTCAATTTTAGAAAGAGTTAGTTTCGATGCTAAATTGTTTGCAAAGGAACTACAAAAAGCGGTAAAAGTCTTATTACCCTATGAGCTTGAAGAACTAATAGATTGGTTTTTTAGCTTTACAAAAGAAAAACCAGAATTAAGAAAATGTAAGATTTATTTAGAGGTATAAAAAAAAGGGATGGTATTCATCCCTTTTTTATTGTAATTTTTTTTAGAAAGTAAGTAAAATAGTAAAAATTGCCTGTTATATGTTTTTTATCGATTAAATTTGTTTTTTATCGATTTTTGAATTAACTTTATTAAGAGATTTTTAGTCAAGTGTTTCATTATTAAAATGTGTCTTATGCCTCGAATGATTTATGACCACACAAAAAATGTACTTGAAAAAGTTAGCTTTGATGTAAAACTTTTTATTAAAGAGTTAAGAAAAGCTCTTAAAGTTTTACTTCCTTATGAATTAGAGCATCTAAAAAAATGGTTACTCTTTTTCACAAGTGAAAAACCCGAATTAAAACAATGCATTAGCATCGTAGAAATCTAAAAATGCAAAGCCACAAACTTAACCCAACTTAGAAAGGAGCAATTAAGCTCCTTTCTTTTGTAATGGACTTATAATTTCTACATTTTGAAAAGCTATAGCTCCTCTTAAAACACCTGAAATTGTAGCTCGAAGGGCTTCAATAATATGGATTTTAAGTTCATTTTTTGGGAAAATTAAGCTAACTTCTCTAGATGGTTTTGGATCAGTAAAATGACGCAGTTTGTTTTTTTCTTTATCCGAAAGTTCTAAGGTGTGTAAATAAGGTAAAAGTGTTATGCCTAAACCTTCATTAGCAAGTCTAATTAGTGTTTCAAAACTTCCACTCTCAATTTGAAATTTGTTATCTTTTGATTGTGCTTTATTTTTGCAAAGATTTAAAATACCATCTCTAAAACAATGCCCATCTTGTAAAAGCAATATTTCATCTACATTTAAGTCTTCTATAGTTAATTCTTTTTTGCTAAAACTTGAATGATTTTCAGGAACATAAACCATAAAAGGTTCGTAATATAAAACTACTTCCTTTATTTTTTCTTCTTCTAGTGGAGTTGCTGCAATAGCTGCATCTAAATGACCATTTTTTAGTTTTGTAATTATTTCAGATGTATTTAGTTCTTCTATAATTAATTTTACTTTTGGAAATTTCTTAATGAAGTTATTTAAAAACATTGGGAGCAATGTTGGCATAACCGTAGGAATAATTCCTAAGCGAAATTCACCACCTATGAATCCTTTTTCTTGGTCTACAATATCTTGAATCCTATCTGCTTCGTTAACAATATTCTTAGCCTGTTCTACTATTTTTTTACCAACTTCAGTGAGTTGAATAGGTTTTTTGCTTCGGTCAAAAATGACAATGTCTAATTCTTCTTCCACTTTCTGAATTTGCATACTTAGCGTAGGTTGAGTAACAAAACATTTTTCGGCAGCAAGTGTAAAATTTTTGTGTTCAGCAACGGCTAATACATATTGTAATTGCGTAATAGTCATATTGTATAAAATTTGTTGATGCAAATATATAAATAATCAATTTAATTTATAGTTATATGGGAGTAATAGAACATAAATTTGAAATAATTACTGAAGACTCATTTAAAAAAAGTGATGGTATGAAAATCCTTGAATTAAGTTTACTTACAAATGATATCAAATCAACGGTAGAATTTTATACTTCTATCCTAAATTTTGAAGTATTAGAAATGTCAGAAGTAAAAGTTGTTTTTAGGGTTGGCGAATCCAAATTAAGATTTGAGTTGTCAGCCCAATCAATTAAACCAAAATATCACTTTGCATTTAATATTCCTTATAACCAAATTGATGAAGCAAGAAAATGGTTGTCTGACAGAATCAAATTAATAGAAACAGAAGATGGACAAGTTACACATTTTGAAAATTGGAATGCGAAAGCAGTTTACTTTTACGATAACAATGAAAATATTGTAGAATTTATTGTTAGAAAAGATTTGAATAATGACTCAAATACTATTTTTTCGACAACATCACTTATCAGCATAAATGAAGTTGGTCTTGTAGTTGACAGTCCGTTACAGATTGCAGAAAAAATATTACAGAAAACAGGAATTGATTTTTTTGAAAAAGGACCTAAGAGAGAAGATTTTGCTGCATTAGGTAATGATGAGGGGTTATTTGTAATTTCAAATGATAAAAGAAATTGGTACCCCACTCAAGATAGAGCAGAAATTTTTCCAGTAAGTGTAAAAATTCAGCACAAACATTTAGTTTTTGATTTAGACTTTAACTATTAAATAGTTTTATCCAAATTTTCATTAAAAGCAGAAGGTAGCAATTGAGGAATAAATTTTATTAAAATAGGCAATAATAAGCTTCCGCCTGGAACAAGAAAAATTGTTAGTGAAGGTATAGTTTTACAAATATCTAACAATTGTGTCTTCACTTTTTTCTTTTCTTCATCGCTTAATTTTTCCGAAGTCGATTTTCGTAACAATACGACTAACTCCTTACTTTGAGAAATTTCGGTCATTAATCTTGTTTTGTTACGAGTGATTAATGTTTGTACTGAGTTCGTTGTTTGATCGTAAAAATGCTTTACAGGATTAGAATAGTTAAAATAAGGAATAGTATTTTTGTGTTGAGTTAAAAAATTATCCATATCAGCAATGCTTTCATTCACAAAAGCGTCTGTAATATGTAGTTTTTTAGCTAAATGAAATAAAAAATCTCTTTCTTTAGTATCTAAATTTGAGTCACTCCATAGCGCCATTCCTGCCATATCTAAGAGATAGAATCGCTCATAATCATTTTTAAGGTATGTGAAGTTTATGTCCTCTAAAGAAGATTCTTTAAAAGCTTTATTGAATTTAGAATAACGAACTGAAGATTCAAATAATTTTTGGAGTAAATCATCATATTTGGTCTTAATTTCCTTAGTTGTTAATGCAATAGAAACAATACTCACAATTAGTTCCTCAATTTTTTTTAGATATTTTGAAGGAAGGTTTCCATCTTCTATATAACGTTTAAATGCTAACACATCAATAAAAAGCAAAGCATTAGTCAATATATGCGAGAAGTTTTTACTAATAATATTATCATTTGTTCTTATTCTGTTCGAAATGATTTTTTCTAGTTTGCTGGAAGGAGAATCAGTTGGTAAGAAAATATCTAAAAGCCCTGAATTTTTTGGATGTAATTCATTATAGAAGGCTAAGCAATTTATAATGAAAATTTCGCTATTGTTATTTTTGCTTGCTAATTGATAGACTCCAAAAAGTGAATTTAGCAACGCTATTTTAGAAAATTCTTCAGTTGTCCAACCTTTTGTTTCTATAGGTTTTTGTGTTATAAAGTAAGTTGCATAACCCACTAAAAAACCTGTTTTCCGGGTATTTATATAAAAAGATTCTGTAGTATGTGATGAGTATTGCTCCTGTGAGGCTTGCTCAAAGAAGTATTTATCAACCCAGCCATGTACTGAAGGATTTATCATAAGGCAAATTAATGCAAAAAAAGAAATTCAAACAAATAATCTATCAATGTAATGTAGTTTACATTTATGAATTTCATAGCAAAGTAAATTTGAAAAATAAAACTAAATGTTATGAGAAAATTAATTTTTATACTTTTTACAATATTGTTAGTATCTTGTGAAAAAGAAGGTGAATTAACAAAAAGTAATACAGGAAATTCGGTTTCGAATCAGTCTGTTTTAAAATACAAAGCTAATTTTATACCTACTGCGGGTATAAATGTTTCAGGTACTGCAAATGTTTATTTAGATAATGGCAAGTACAAATTAGGTTTAGAAAACGTAGTAATTAGTTCTGGTCCTGATTTAAAAGTGTATTTATCTAAAAGCGACTCCCCTAATGATTATGTTAATCTAGGAAATTTTCAAGGTAATGGAACGAGTTATTATGTAATACCTAACGGAATTTCATTTTCTGAATATAAATATGTATTAATTCACTGTCAGCAATATAATCATTTGTTTGCTATAGGTCAACTTAACTCAATTTAACGAATTAAAAATTAAAAACTATGACTAGAAATTTTAAAATTATTTGGGCAATTTTTATGCTTATCGGAATTCAATACTCAAATGCACAGGGTTGTAGTGATGCGGGTTTTTGTTCAGTAGGAAATCCTTTTAAAGCAACTAATCAAGAAAGTAAAAATCAATTTGAAATTTCCTCTATTATAGGAAAAGGAGAAGAAGATGTTTTTGTTTTTTCACCATATGTATCTTACACACGAGTATTTAGCAATCGTTTTGCTATGAGTACAAAATTGACCTCGAATATAGCTAATGGGAGTTTTGGTACTAGAGGTAGTTTAGGTGATGTTTTCTTGACTAGTAATTATGTTTTCAATCCTAGTAAATATGATAAATTAAAATGGTCTGGGATTTTAGGATTCAAAATTCCTCTTACACAAGGTAATGACAAAATAAACAATGTTTCATTACCTATGCCTTACCAAGCTAGTTTAGGAACTTTTGATATTATAACAGGGATTGAAGCTAGTTTAAAGAAATGGGATTTTAACATTGCAGGACAGTTTCCTTTGAATGATAATAAAAATTCGTATTTATCCAGTTTATCTCCAACTGATAAATTTATTTCTACTAATTTATTTCACAGACAACCAGATGTATTAGTAAGAAGTACTTATAAAGTTTTGTTGCTCAAAGAAAAATTAACGATAAAACCAAATGTCTTATTTATATATCATTTAGGAAATGACTCGTTTGTGGATCAATTTAATAAAAAAGTAACTATTAATGATTCTAACGGATTAACTATTAATGGAAATGTAATAGCTAATTATAAATTAAGTTCAAATAGTAGTATTGAAACTTCTTTAGCCACTCCATTTGTAGTTAGAAAAGTTAGACCAGATGGTTTGACAAGAACATTTACGTTTGGTATAACATATAAGCAAAGTTTCTAACATATGAAGAGAATATTCTTTTTAATTTTAATAATTAGTTGGTCAAATTTTGCGCAAAAAACAATTGCAGAATTGCCTCTTAAATCAGATAAACAACTTTTGAGTGTGGTTTATTTACCTACAAAAGATAAAGTTGTTTGTCTTTTAGGAAAAAAAGTAGATAAAATTTACTCTAATGAGATAAATGATGTTTGGGCATATGATACAGATGGATTTGTACATAAATTAATTGAAAATGAAAAGCTTACTAATTGTATATTTTCACCAATAGAAACCACTTTTTTAATAGCTAGACTTCCAGTTAAAAATAATTTTCCTGATGAGTATAAATTAAATATTGATGGATCTTCAAGTAATTTTTTTAAAATTAATGATGAGTTTAGATATTTTAATGATGTCTATGGACTTTCTATTATAAATCAGAAGAATAAAACAAATGTTGATTTAAAGAATGATGAACTATTTTTGAAAGTTGTCGATTTATTTTCTGGAAAATCAACCAACAATAAACTCAATAAACCTGACTTAAGTAAGGTGGAAAATAAAACAACTACAACTTACTCCGAAGGAATGAATTTTGATATTAGAATAAATGAAAATAACATTAGCTTCATTACTAAATCGATAAATAAAAATTATAAATCAGCTTCTATATATAGGTCTATCTATGATCTAACAGGTACTAAGACTAACGAATTTGAGTATTCAGTAAATGTTCCAAAAAATTATTTGATTTTTTCAGATAATGGAGGAGGTAGTTCGATTGATAATAGAAATGAAAAGAAAATTTCAGAGTTAGCCATCAATAATTATTTGGTGGATAAGAAGGACGGAAGTGTATATGTTTATGGATTGTTTGGGAATGAAGCAAAACAGCTAAGCGAAACAACAAATTTACCTTTAGGAATTTACGTTTTTAAATTTGATAATCAAGGTAAGTTGCAATGGGAATCTATTCAAAATATAATAGATGTTACAGGATTTAATCAGATTCAAGATGTTTCTAAAATTAATTTGTCAATACGACTAAGAAATAACGAAGTGTTTTGTTCTGTGTTTTCAAAAGAAAAGAAATATTACGATTCAATTATTATTGATGATAAAAATGGAGAGAAAAAGTCAGAAGCAACTGTAAAATTAGATGAAATCAAGGAAATTTCAGAAACAGATGTTCTTAAATCTGATTTGGGACTCTTAAAGTTTGATAATTTTAAATTTGACAAAGAAACTATCTATTTATACAATCAGTCTTCCGAGTTTAAAAAATACTTAGATAATCAGGATAAATCTAAATCCTATTCTTTTAAAACATTTATTTCTAAAAAAGGCTTTTGGTTGGTGCAATCAGATAATGCCTCCGAATGTAAATTGCTGTTATTTTAGTTATGTATTCTAAAGCTTCTTGATTAGGGTTTGCTATTACACTCGCTTTCTTTACTACACCTGACAGGTTTTAAAACCTGTCAGGTGTAGTAGTTTATAAGTAAGTAATTATTTCATTTCGACACCTAACAGGTTTTTAAAACCTGTTAGGTGTAAACGTGTAAAATTTAAATTTTATAAAATTGATTAGTACAAGCTTTTAAAACTAATTTGTTGATGTCTTTGCATTTTTTGCTTGTACTTAATTTTACTTCTTTTAAGTGTTTGATAATCAATATGTATTGTAATTATTCAGCAATCCCAGATTAGGGAGCTTTTTTTATAATAGTTTTAAAATTTTGTTAAACAAATTCAATAAGTTAAGTAGATTACATTTTTTCAAGCTAAGCAAACGTAAATTAGTACTATAAAATTAAAATCAAAGATTATGATGATTAAGTTTCTAAAAATTAGCAATTTATTAGTTTTTGTGTTTATAGCTACTAGCCTTACTGCACAAAATGCAATTCCAAAGCACAAGTATTATTCGCATACAGATAAAACAAAATTGAATTTAAGCGACGCAGAATGGAAAAAAATTCTTCCAGAAGATTTGTATTTAGTTTCCCGCAAAGCAAATACAGAAATAGCTTTTACAGGAAAGTATTGGAAATTTACTGGTAAAGGAACTTATTATTGTGCTGCTTGCGGAAATACATTATTTCGTTCTGATGCAAAATTTGCAAGTTCGTGTGGTTGGCCCAGTTTTTTTGAGCAAAAGGACAAATCTAGTATTGTCTTTAAATCGGATAATTCCTATGGGATGGATAGGGTAGAAGCACTATGCGGACGCTGTGGCGGACATTTAGGGCATCTATTTGATGACGGACCTGAACCTACAGGTAAACGTTATTGTATGAACTCGATTGCTTTAGATTTTGAACCTGATACTAAACTTAAAAAATAATGAAATGAGAAAATTAATGTGTTTAATAATGATTTTACTTTCTATCTCAATTTTTGCTCAAAAAAAAGACAAAGTAAAAACGGAAACTATAACAATTGGCGGGGGATGTTTTTGGTGTATTGAAGCGGTTTTTGATAACCTTGAAGGGGTAATTTCTGCCGATTCTGGGTATTCAGGGGGAGATTCTCTTAACCCAAGCTATGAAGAAGTTTCTACTGGCGAAACAGGTTTTGCCGAAGCAGTCCGAATCAAATATAATCCTGCAAAAACCAATTTGGATGAAATCTTTAAAGTCTTTTTTACGGTTCACGATCCAACACAACTTAATAGGCAAGGTGCCGATATAGGTTCTCAATACCGCTCAGTCATTTTTTATGCTAATGAACAACAAAAGAAAACAGCACAAGAAATTATTCAACAATTAAATAAGGCAGTAGCTTATAAATCTAAAATTGTGACTACTATAGAGCCTTTTAAAGGGTTTACAAAAGCAGAATCCTATCATCAAAATTATTATGAGAATAATAAAACTAAAGGATATTGTCAATTAGTTATTCAACCCAAATTAGAAAAATTTGAAAAGGTGTTTAAGGATAGGTTGAAGAAAAGAAAATCTAATTTATAGCTTTTATTGTTGTTTTAAAATTAGTCTGAAGCCCTGCAAGATACTCTTAATTTTGCAGGGTTTATTATTTTTTATTAGATAACGTGAGGTTTGAAATAAAATACTTTTCGACTCACTACTAAATAGTTAATCATAAGATTCTTCGAAATATCATTCGACAGGTTTTTCAAAAGCTGTCAGGTGGGGTAAACAAACCGAGTTAAACAGGAAGTTTTATTTAATAGTTATTTTTAACTATTAGACTAAAAAAATAAACCTCGTTAAAGAGGTTTATTTTAAAATTATTTTGAAATTAATGGTTGTAGAACAGCTATCTATGTTAACGATTTTAATCATATTTTTAGTTAAAATTTGCTACAACCTCAAAAGGTTTCACTATAGTGACATTCATCTGTTTCATACGAGCAAAACGTTCTTCGGTATCATTTGATAGTGTCCATTTATGATGTGTTTCTGCAATCATTTTTTTATTTTCTACAGTAATTCCTTTCCATTCAAGATTTACTTTTACAGAAATTGTATTATTTTGATTATTTATAATTTCAAGGTTTTTGTAGCTGTGTGTACTTGTAATTAGTTTTGAGGAGGATGACTCTAACCAAATTCTAAATGCTTCAAATTCAGAAATAGTCTCCCCAGAACTAAGATTGAGAATAAAGTTCTCGTCCAGTAATTCTTTAAATTTATCAACAACGGGACATTCCATTAAATATAACCAATAATGCATAAAAGATTTTGCTCTATTTTCAGTATAAGCTTCTTCAAATTTAAAATCTTCCACAATTGCTGTTGGTTGAAGTTTTAGCATTTTAAAAATAGGCAAGTCATTTTCTCTTAGTTCTAAAATAGTTGAATAATGAAGTGTATAACTATACTTGCTATCATCAGGTCTTATATTTTGATATAAAATA
>JASGCW010000122.1 GCA_030053945.1 Limnohabitans sp. | reverse complement strand
AAAAACGGTAAAATTAAATAATTATTTAACGACCGCTTCGTAGGACTTTTTATTTTCGATTAATTTTAACTCAATTAATTGGTTTTGCACTTTTTCATAAATATTTTGATCTAGTTTTTTTTGAGACCAACGAGTGCTTTTTAACCATTCTTGAATGTCAATTAATTTTTGATTATATCTTGTTGCTAAAGTTCTGTCGATACTTGGGATATTTTTAAATTCTATTGTGGTATTATTTATAATTTCTAAAATTAATGCTACTGTTGAAGTGTTTTTCTGTAAAAATTCATTTCGAACTGCAATGACAAAGCAAGGCCAAGGCGTTGGGCAGTCAGCTATTTTTCTGAAAGTTCCATTATCAACAAGGGGTTTAGTCATAAACTTTTCCCACATAAAATAGTCGGCTTTTGCGGATTGTAGTGCTTCAACAGCTCCATCAATTGTATTTACAATTTCAAATTTTAGATTGGTTGTATCCCAATTTTGATTTTGTGCATTTACATAACTCATTAAATGAGAACCTGAACCAAAACGTGAAATAGCGCTTATTTTATTTTGTAAATCAGTAAGTTGATTGTAATTTGATTTAGCATCAACGTGAATTCCCCACACTAATGGAGATTGTACATACACCTGAATTATAGCACTATCATTTCCAGCACAAATATCCTTAATTATACCTTCGGTTAGAATAACTGCTATGTCTGTTTCATTCTCTCGAAGCATTTGACACATTCTGCCAGTTCCTTCTGGAATATCTGTCCATTGTAAATCGATACCTACTTGGTCAAATTCACCATTTTCAATGCATAGATGCCAAGGTAGATTAAAATGCTCTGGAACTCCAACTATTTTTACAGTTTTCATAGTAGTTTCTAATTTAAATAGTATAATCTTTAAAATTATGCTTTTTTGCATAACGAATCATATTGGTAAACGATTCTGTATCTAGTTTTGGTATTTCTAATATAGAATTTAATAAGGTTGTATCATACTCGTTTGCCTCGGTTATTAGATAAGGTTTTAAATGTTTGCCTATACTCTCGTAGTATAATTTTTCGATAGCATTGTTATAATTAAAATCTAATGTATTTTGAATAAGGCTAAAATTAGAATAACCAACTTCTTTCATAATCAATTGTAAGCCATTTACGATGTTAAAACTTTTATTGTGAACGATATTTAGTTGGAGTATGTCTTCACGTTCTATAGTATTCACAATAACTTTAGCAACATAATCTACAGGAATAATGTTGAGGCCTGTTTTTTCATTTATCATAAAACGAACATTTTCTTGATCATTTTTTTTCTGAGCAGTAAAATGAAAAAACTTAGCTAATAAATAGAAAACCATATATTTTGAGATAAAATATTTATTTTCGGCACTTAACATTTTACCTCCTATTACACTTGGTCTCAAAATTTGATAGGGGAGGCCTATTTTTTTACTTTCCGTAACAACATAATCTTCCGAGTGAAATTTAGCATTTTCATAAGCATTTCTATGATTAAGTTCAAAATTGAGATTATGAAAATCGTTTCCTATAAGTCCTTTTCTTTCACCAGAAGCAAAGGCAGTACTGATATAAATGAATTTTTTTATAAATGGAGAAAAAGTATCGAAGATCTTTTTTGTGATAGCAGCATTTTCTTGAAATATTTTATCTTTTTGATCTTCATCTGTAGATAAGTTTACATATCCTGCGGAGTGAATAAAATAGGCGTCTTTATATTTTTCAGGAAAATTTTCAGATAGATGGGTCAAATCGGTATCTAGAACCTCTATAAATGAGATTAGTTTTTCATAGCCTTGTTTTTTTAAAAATGATGGAATGAAAGAACTACTTAATAAAAGCTGAATTCTTTCTTGGGCAGAAATTTTACCTTTATTTCTAGCAATCAAGATTAATTTTCCAGGAATATTATTATGAATAAATTTTTCTAAAATTTCATATACTATATGAGAACCTAAAACTCCAGTGGCACCCGTAAGAATTATTTTCATGTTTTTTTACTCTAAAATTTGAACAAAGTTAAACGCTTATGCTTAGCTTTTCTATACACTGCTCCCTAATATTCCAAATTTCGTCAAAAGTTTTCATTTGTTTAGTTTCAAAAATCCATTTTTTTAGAAAATCTTTGTGATAATTTACTTTATAATCAGCTACTTGAAATGGTTCTATTACAATTTCTTCCAAAATATCGTTTTCAATTTTATCATAAAACGATTCTGAGGTAGTTACATCAATGGGAACGCCATCAATTTTGAGATAACAATGCGCTTCAGGAATATATTCTATTTCGTTTTGAGATAAGACAGGATAGATTTTGGGTGTATTTATTTCTGTCATCTTAAAGATGCCTATGAATAAATTTACGTTTTGAATATTATTTTTATCCGCATAATCTTTTAAAAATGCGTGTTTTGAGCTACAAGTTCCTTTATTTTCTTTGAGTACAAGTGAAAAATCTGAGCGATTAGCGTTTCTACCATACGGTATTTGTTTGACGAAGTTGATTAATTCGTTCCAGTTTGTTTTTTTTTGTTCGTTTAACATTTTTTCACATTGGTGATATAGATAAGCGAAGTTAAATAATATTTTGGATAGCCCATTTTAGCAAAGCATTTTTTTCTTTAGGAATGCCTAATTTTTGTATAATATTACTTCTATGTCCTTCAATTGTTTTTTCTGATAAAAAAAGCAATTCTGCAATTTGTTTTGAAGTTTTTTGTTTTGCAATAAGCTCTAATATTTTTCTTTCGGAGACTGTTAATTTTAATAATTGATCATTAGGATTATAATTATCCTTTATCAAATCTTCATTTATGAAATTACTTTTGAACTTTTTTCCAATAATGACACTGTTAATACAATTTTCTAGCTCAGAAAAAGCTCTATCTTTTAAAATATATCCAAAAATGTTATATTCTTCAGCTTTTTTATAAAGCGTCATTTCTTTATGCATAGTGAGTAATATAACTTTTGTATGTAATTTTTTCTCGAAAACAAATTGAGCAATATCAAGCCCGTCTAATCCTGGCATATTTATATCTAATATTGCTATATCTGGTTTAGAAATTTGAACTGAATTTAATGCTGCATTACCATTTGTACAAGTAATAATGTTTTTATAACCTAGAGATTCTATGTAATTTTTAGTTCCCATTAATGTTAATGGGTGGTCGTCTGCAATTAGTATTCTCATAAAACTACTTGTTAATTTCTATATTTATACTTGTTCCTTGATTTGAGGAGTTTATTCTATAATCTGCTTTGATGGCTTTACATCTTTCAATGATACTGCTTAATCCAAAAGATTTTCCATTGTTTAATTTCTCCGTTACATTAAATCCAGTACCATTATCTTTTACTTCTATCTGAACAGATTTTTCGGTTTCTATTATACTTAATTTAGCTGCGTGTGCATTAGCGTGTTTTATAGTGTTTGTCAAGCATTCTTGAATAATTCTAAAAATTTGAATTTCTTGTTGTTTGCTTAAAGAGTTATCATACTCAATGTCGTAACTTATTACAAAGTTATTTTTGTTTTCTAGTTCAGAAATTAAAGTTGTTAAACTTTCTTTTAATCCTATTTTCTCAAAAGTCATAGGATGCAAATTTTTACTAATATCTCTTACATCATTAATGATACTATCAATTTTAGAAGATGATTCTAAGTTTAAAGTTCTTTTTAAAACTAATAATTCGTGATTGAGTTCATCATGCAATTCAAACGAAAATTTCTTTCTTTCTTCTTCAATATTCTCAAAAAGTTGGTGCGTAAAATCTGTAATAAGCATTTTTTCTTTTTTATCATTTTTATATTTAAAAAGTATGAATGATAATAAACTTAGAACAATAATTCCTATTGTTGCAAGTGTTAGAATTAAAATTAATTTGTTTTTTTTGTCGAGTAATAATTCTTTTACTTTTAGTTGTTGTTCTTTTTTTTCTAATTCATATTTAGTTTTTAATTCAAGAATTTCATTTTTAGTTTCTTCATTTGCTCTAATTTGTATAATCGAATCGTAACTCTTTGAATATTCGTATATTTTTTTTGAATTTCCTTTTATATTTTCACCTTCTCTAAGATACTCATAAAGATTAGTTAGTGTCTGTAAATCATTAGATTCTTTACTTTCTTTGACTCTTTTTATTAAATATTGTTCATTTGATAAGGGTTTGTTTGTTGCTAAATCGTAATCACAAATTATCCAGTTAAAAGTATCTAATGCTCTTTGAGAATTTATAGAGCCGATAACTGATTTAGTTTCTGAAATAATTTTTCTAGCATTATTAAAATCTTTTTCTTTTATGTACAATTCTATTAAAAAGGCATTGTTGTCTATTGTAAATTCCTTGTCTATTTTATTGTTTTGTTTTAATTCATTATATGTTTTAATCAGAAGTTTTTTTTCTTCTTTTTGGTTGTGTTGTCTTAGAACTTTTATTTTGGTCAAAATGAGCATATAGTATAAATTATTCTTTATAGGCATCACCTTTAAAGCTTCATTAACTATTTTTTCGGCATCAGTATAGTTTTTTAAATTAAAAGATATATATGCCATCAACATTTTACATCTGCCTATACCATCAAAATTTTTAAATTCTTCAAATATTTTTAAGGCTTTAAGGATGTGCTCTATTGATTTTTTTTGTTCTCCTTGATTTAGGTAAATACTACCTAAATAATAATAGGAATAACCTAGTTCTTTTTTTTCTAAATTGCTAACTACTTTATAGTTCAGGTTTTTTTCACAAAAATCCTTACTTTTTTTATAATCTAATTTTTGTATGTTATAATAAGCTAGATAGTTGTTAAATTTTATTTTTTCAATTGTTTTTAAGTCTAAATTTCCATCTTTATAAAATCCTTCAACTTTATTGATATGCTTTTGATCAAAAATTTTATTAGTCCGTAATGAATCAATTATAGAAATGTATTTATCCTTATCACTAACAACAGTATTTAGCTGACTGTATGATTTGTGATTCACAAATAAACAGCACATTATTATTAATAGAAGTTTAAATATTCTAAAATTCATTCTTAAAAATATTTTTTTAAATATAAAGAATTTATTAGATTTTTTAAATCTTTATTTGTCTATGTGTAGTTTATCTTACAATAAAAAGTTTTCTTTTATTTCTTTATTTCAATATGTATTACTGTACCTTCATTAGAAGATTTTATTTTAAATTCTGCCTGTATTGCTTTGCATCTTTCAGATATGCTATTTAGTCCAAATGATTTTGGATCATTTATTTTTTTTTGGACATCAAACCCTTTTCCATTATCCATAATTTCAATTTGAACAGATTTTTCTAATTCAAATAAATTTAGCTTTGCAGCGTGGGCTTCTGCGTGTTTGATTGTGTTTGTTAAACATTCCTGAACTATTCTAAATATTTGAATTTCTTGATGTTTTGTTAAACTATTTTGATATTGAATCTCATAGCTTATTACAAAATTATTATGGTCTTGAAGCCTTAAAATTAAGCTTGTTAAGCTGCCTTTAAGCCCAATTTTTTCAAACATTATCGGGTGTAAATTTCTACTAATATCTCTTATCTCATTTATTAATGCTTCAATTTTATTAGACTGCTCTTGATTTGAAATATTTTTTAAAGCCAAAAGTTCATGGTTTATATTGTCATGTAATTCTGAAGAAATTCTTTTTCTTTCGTCTTCAATATTTTTAAACAGTTGATGAGTGAAATGTGTAATTAGTTTTTTCTCTTTTCTATCTCTTTTATTTTTGAATAATGTAAAAAGAAACAAACTGAAGAAAATAATTCCTAATGCTAACAAACTTAAAATGATTATTAACTTATTTTTTTTGTCAATTTGTAGCGAATTTAGTTTAATTTGTTGCTCTTTTTTTTCTACTTCATACTTAGTTTTTAGTTCTAATATTTCAGATTTAGTTTTTTCACTAGAGAGGTTTACTGTTGCTTGATTATAATCATCAGAATATTTAAATAATTCGTCTATATTTTTTCTGTAAAAAGCATCGTTTTTTAAATATAGATAAATATTGATTAGAGTTTGATAATCATTTTCTTTCTTGCTTATTTCTAATCTATTTAAAAAGTATTTGCGATTAGAAAGAGGAGATTTATTGGCAAAATCATAATCAGCCAATACCCAGTTGAATAAATCGTTTGTTCGTATAGTATTAAATTTTTCAACTATGGGGCTAGTAATCTCGATTATTTTTTTTGCTTGGACTAAGTTTTTTTTGTCAATTAAATCTGATATATAAAACACATTAGTGCCTATTACATAAGATTTATCTATAAGATTATTATTGTTTAGTTCATAAAATACTTTTTTGTTTAATTTTTCTGCTTCAGTAACATTGATAACTTTTAATAATTTAATTTTTGTTAATACTAACATATAATATAAATTATCCTTTTTTGTAGGAATCTTTATAGCTTCATCTATTGTTTTTAATGCATCTGTATTGTTTTTTGAATAGAAATAAAGATTAGACAAAATCATTTTAGACCTGCACAATCCATCGTAGTTTTTGTATTTTTCAAAAATTGAAATTGCTTTATAGCAGTTTTCAAGAGCTAGTTTATCTACGCTTTGATTTGAATAACTATTAGCCAAGTAATAATAAGAATATCCGATATACTCTTTTTCTTTGTCTGTATTTAATTTTAGTTTAATATTAGTTAGACAGTAGTTATTACATCGTTCTAAATCTAAATTGATTAAATGATAATAAGCTAAATAGTTATTAAATTTTATTTTTTCAAGTATGCTTAATTGGATTGTTTTGTTTTCTAAAATTTTTTCAACATTCTTTAGATGCTTTTCATCAAATACTTTATTTGTCCTTAAAGAGTCAATTATTTCAAAGTATAATTTTTTTTCTGTAGAAATAGGGTTCTGACCAAATGAATTTGATTGCTTTAAAATTGAAATTAAAAATATAGATAAATAAAATATTTTTTGTCTCATAATTGTATTGTTGTCTTTATAAATATAAGTAAAAAGACTACATAAAGGCGTTGTTTTTTTGTGGATTAGTGATAAATTTTGTTAATATATTGATTATAAAATAACTAGGGTTTGCTCTTGTGTTTTTTACTTTGTTTTAATCAAACTTGACATCTCTGAAATCCTAAAAATTTATTTTTATTAATCGTATTTTAGATAAACGTCCTGAATTTAACTTTTAATTTTTAGGGGTTTCCCCTTGTATTATTTTACTTTTTTTTTAGTCAAATTTGACATATCTGAATTCCTTAATAATTTGTTTGTTTATATAGTGATTCAATTATATGTTTAGAATTTAACTATTAATTTTCAGGGGTTTACCCTTGTTTTTTAGGATTCTTTTTTTGTTCAATTTTGCCTTTGTAATCAATAAACGATGTTAGCTTATGTTTAAAAAAATTACTTTTTTTGTTTTTCTTGTTAAATCTTCAATGATTTTCTCACAAGTAGGTATAGGAACTACTACACCAAATGCAGCACTTGATATTACATCATCTACTCAGGGGGTTTTAACGCCACGTGTTGCATTATCTGCCACAAATGTTACAGTACCAGTGGTTAATCCAGCTGGAGGTGGTTTAGCAACAAGCACATTAGTTTATAATACAGCAACTGCTGGTACCTATCCTAACAATGTAATTCCTGGATATTATTATTGGGATGGAACTAAATGGGTTAGATTAAATACAGAATCAAGTTGGTTAGTAAACGGAAATTCAAATACTAATCCAAATAGTAATTTCTTAGGAACTTTAGATAATAATGATTTAGTTTTTAGAAGAAATAATATTATTTCTGGGCGTTTAGCCACTTCAAACACGTCATTTGGAGTAGATGCTTTGTCAAATGCTTCTACAACAGGATTACGAACAGTTGCATATGGAGTAAATACTTTAAAGGCTTTGACATCAGGAAGTGACAACGTAGCAGTAGGATATGGTGCTTTAGAAGCAAATACAAGTGGTTTTCAAAATGTGGCGGTAGGTTCAGCGTCGTTATCGTTGAACACTAGTGGTAATTATAATACAGCCATTGGATACAACGCGATGAGCAGAAATGCATCAGGGATATTAAATACAGCTGTGGGAAATTCTAGTTTATTTAATAATCTTATGGGTAATAATAATGTTGGGTTAGGTTACTCCGCTTTACAAAGAAATTTTTCGGGTTCTTATAATGTTGCAGTAGGGACTAATGCTGTTTATAATAATCAAACTGGAAATAATAATGTAGGAATAGGGGAATCTGCCCTAGAAAGAAATATTTCTGGGGGTAATAATGTGGCAATAGGAGCATCAAGTTTGTTCAATAATCAAAGTTCTTCAAATAATACGAGTATAGGATATCAATCACAATTAAATAATTTGACAGGACAAAATAATACTTCGTTAGGATACCAATCATTGTTTTCTAATAATGCAGGTAGTAACGATGTAGGAATTGGTTATCAGGCGTTATATTCATTAACATCAGGATCAAGGAATATTGCATTAGGGGATAATGCTGGATACAATATAACCACTGCAAACAATAATACTTTTGTAGGTTATAATACTGGAACTACCATTAGTACAGGGTCAAACAATACTATTATTGGAGCAAATGTGAGTCTTCCTGCAGCTACAACTGGTAATATAGTTTTAGCAGATGGTGCTGGAAATAGAAGAATAAATGTGGATCAAAATGGAAATGTAGGTATTGCAACAACTGCACCAACAGCCCAATTGCATACCACTGGAACGGTTAGACACGAAACCTTGAGTGGCACAGGTACAAGAATGGTAGTTTCTGATGCAACTGGAAACTTAAGTACACAAGCAATACCGGGAGGAGGAACGTTAAGGACAGTAACGGCAAATACAACAGTGTTACAGTCTGATAATAGCGGGTTTATTTATGTTAATTCAGCGACTGCTGTGACCATAACTATACCTTCTACACTGACTGTTGGTTTTAATTGTGTTATTGTTCGTAAAGGCACTGGGGCTGTTAATGTTGTTGGAAGTGGAGTTACATTACAAACAGCAAGAGGATTAAATGCACGAGCACAATACTCGGCTATGGGTGTTATTATTGATACAGCAACAACAGCAACAATTACAGGAGATGGTATTTAAAAAAATAATATATATAGTTTTTATTTTGTCGAATTTTTGTCATTCGCAAGTTATTTTACAAGCATTAGAAGGCGGAGTTGTAAATAAGTGTTTTTCTTCAACTACTATAATTTCTAAAACACCTTGTAGTGCTGTTGCTGGTGCAACAATAAATGATGATCCTTTGACAACAATGGGTGTAGAATATAATTGGACTGGAGCTACTGGTTTTGTAGATGGTGGAAATGTTAGATCAATTGTAGATATTAATGGGCAATGTTGGTATAGAAGAAATGCAGTGAATGTCCCTACTAATTATCCAGCTCCTTCCACCACATTAGCTCCTGGTGCAGATCAAGGTTGGTCAGGCTTTTATAATTTTACAAGTAATCCTAACGAAGGAAGATTGTATCAATGGAAAGCAGCGATGAATTTAATTTTATTTGCTGATAATTGGGGAGGTGTAGATTTTACTACGATTGAGCGTTCCCGTGGTATTTGTCCAGCAGGATGGCATGTACCAAGTGATTGCGAATGGCAATATATGGAACAGTATTTACAGGTACCTTCTCAGTATTTGGATAAAAATATGTTTTGGAATGCAAGAACTT
>JASGCW010000024.1 GCA_030053945.1 Limnohabitans sp. | reverse complement strand
TAGATACCCTTTTTTGTTAATTGCAAGAATAATGTCAAAGAAAAAAACAAATCTTAAATCGTTAATCTTTCTTCTTACCTCCCCACTTTCAGATTACTCGGAATACAAAAAAGTAAATCTCAACACAAACGTCCAGCGATTTACCACCCCTACCCTACTTCCCGCTTAAGTCCCTCATCTCCCATCGGTTGCTGAACGAACACTGAGTGTCACACTGAGCTTGTCGAAGTGGCTCTCGAAGCATCATCTTCCATCTTCCATCTTCCATCTTCCATTTCCTATCTCCCAACCATTCCTTCATATTTTCACAAAACTTTAATAATATATTCATTTTTTTACTATTTTTATCTAAAATAACTAAAAACTTGAAATTAGCTAGAATCCTAATATTCCTTTATTTTGTTCTGCTGAGTGTACTTCCAATAATTACATTCGTCAAAGAACAATGGAAAACTGCGGATTGTTGCGAAACGTACTGTAAAAACTGTGTTAGTTCAGACAAATGTTGTAATGCTCTTAACAATAGTTGCAATAAAACGACGTCTGTAAATACTAGCTTTTCTGCTATATTTCTTTTACCTTCTAATGATTTCTCTTTACAAAACTTACTACTAGAATATTTTCATAAAAAAACACTCTCAGAATACAGAGAGACTATTTTTAATTTTTATATCTCTAAAATTTGGCAACCTCCTAAATTTAGTTTTAATTTTTAAGGAATATCAATGAGTCAAATTGAAGAATTATGCTTTTTAATTAAGTAAAAGCATAGACCACTTCTTATTATTATAAATTATTAAAAATAATACAATGAAAAAAATACTTTCAATTATAACATTATTGTTATTAGTAAACTTTAGCGTAATCGCACAAGATAAAAAACAAACAAATACTTGTTGTGCTTCAACTTGCCAAAAGAAATGTACTGGTAAAGATAAAGAAAACTGTAAAGCAGGTAAATGTCACGCTGATTGCAAAACGAAATGTTGTGCTACAGATGCAAAATCTTGCGCTGCTTCTTGCCAAAAGAAATGTACAGGTAAAGACAAAGAAAACTGTAAAGCTGGTAAATGTCACGCTGATTGCAAAACAAAATGTTGTTCTACAGATGCTAAATCTTGCGCTGCATCTTGCCAAAAGAAATGTACTGGCAAAGATAAAGAAAACTGTAAAACTGGTAAATGTCACGCTGATTGCAAAACGAAATGTTGTGCTACAGAATCAAAAGGTTGTGGAGCTGAATGCAAGAAAAAATGCACTGGAAAAGACAAAGAAAATTGCAAAAAAGGTAAATGTCACGCTTCTTGTAAGTCGTAACTAACCAATAAATAATTAAGAAGAGCTGTCTAAATTAGGACAGCTCTTCTATTTTAAAATAAGATACAAAACTTATGAAATATAATTTGTTTCAAAAAAACATCTAAATTTCTTCAAACAAAGTAAAACTAACTCATTTTACCTATAGCACAACTAACATAGGATTTAGCTTGCGTAACTAATCCGTTAGCATCTCCTTCTTCTGGATAACCAATCTCACTTAGTTTCTCTCTTACAATTTCTAAAGTTTCCTCTTTCAAATGTTCAAAGGTTACTAAACTTTCTAAAACATCAACCTCAACATTAGAAACATCTTCAATTTGTTGCATTTTATTTGTAATGGTAGTTACACATCCACTACATTTAAGATTCTGTATTTTTACTGTTGTTTTCATCTTCTTAAAATTTATACTTTGAAATTACAAAATATAAGCAACAAAATAAGTAACAAATATCACATTGTCTACAGATTAATGAGGAAGCTTATCTTTCAACAAACCATAAGCATAAGTACCTAAAAGAGCACCAAAAAGCACTACAGCAATTGCTGGCACTCCTGTTCCTAGAAGAATAAAAATAGGCCCAGGACAAGCTCCTACGAGCGCCCAACCTAATCCAAACATAAACCCGCCAAAAAGATAACGAGCTATACTTTTATCTTTATCGTGTAGTTCGATAGGTTGTCCCTCATAATCTTTTAAATCTCTCTTTTTTATAAATCGGATTCCTATAACGCCAACAAAAATTGCCACGCTAATAATTCCGTACATATGAAATGACTGAAACATAAACATTTCATATATTCTGTACCAAGAAATAGCTTCGGCTTTTGTTAATGTAATTCCAAACAATACTCCTACGGCAAAAAATCGAAATAACTTCATATTAAAATAAAATTGGAATTAAAAAATGAGCCATCACTAAGCCTCCTAAAAAGAATCCTATTACTGCTATTAGCGATGGTAACTGCAAATTGCTTAATCCTGATATTGCGTGTCCAGAAGTACACCCACCCGCATAGGGAGTACCAAAACCTATGAGAAAACCTCCTAAAAGAAGCAGCAAAAAGCCTTTAACTGTCAGTAATGAATCTATACTAAAAATAGCATTGGGTAAATATTTACCATTTGGAGCATCTATTCCTATTTTTTGCAATTGAGCAATAGTTTTAGGGTTAATGTTCACATTATCTGTTCCGCTTAAATAATGATAAGCAATAAAACCCCCAACTATCGCTCCTAATACTACTGCCAAATTCCACTTTTGTTCTCGCCAATCAAAGTTAAAATAGGATGCTGTTTTACTACCTCCAGCCATAGAACACATTGTTCGCAAATTTGAAGACATCCCAAAGGTTTTTCCAAAATATGTCAACAACAACATTACTAACCCTATCAAAAATCCTGAAATTGACCAGTGCCAAGTATTTGTAATAAATTCCATCCAAAAAATATTTTTACAAAAATAATAGTTTGTCACTATATTTGTTAGTGTTCAATTAAAAATACAAAATGAGAAAATTACTTTTAGGAATTTTAGTCCTATTATTGAGTGCTTCATGCATAAGCACAAAAAACACTATTAAAAATATTGACGATTCTATCCCAGGTCCACAACTCAATGGCACTTATGATAGTTTCATAATTACCAAAATGGCATCCAATAAAAAATATGCCTATCATCAGGACTATCCTGTAAATGTAGGATTTACCTCATTAGAAGACGGTTCAAAAAACCAAGTTCGATTTTTAAATGCTTTAGCAGGGCCAAAAGGAGAAAAAATAACCTACAAACTAGTAGATACTTGTTGTCCTTTCCCGACCAAAAAAAGCAATATGGGCGCGGGTATGATAGATATTTTTGAAATAACTTGGGAAGGAAATACAACTCCTTTGAGAATTTATATAAATAAATTTGAAAAAGGCGAATTAATGATTCCATTAGGATTCACAATAAGAAAATAAAAAAAGCCCTGAATATCAGGGCTTTTTTTTAAAGGGTGAATGATGGGTCTCGAACCCACGACCTTCGGAACCACAATCCGACGCTCTAACCAACTGAGCTACAATCACCATTTGATTTACAAAGCTACTTTATTTCGCTTTTGCGAGTGCAAATATACTGCAAAAGTTGAGTTTTACAAAAGATTTTTAAAAAAATTTACATTAAATCTTCTAAACTATTGACTGCCAAACACCTTTCAACTGTAAAACCTTCAGCAAAATCGGTTCCAATGAGCCTTCCCAGATCTTGAGCTCTATATTTCACACTATCCAAAAAGTTTTTTGAAGTGATAGGCGTTTCAGGTTCGTCTGAATTTGGATCGTAAAATTGTGAAGAATAAGCTAAGATAGCTTTCATCTTAATATCCATAAAACCCGTTACATCTACCGCAAAATCAGGCTCGATATTCTTCCATTGAATGTAATGATACACCTGCTTAGGTCTCCAAGGCAACTGAATTGTATTATCTAAACTGGTTTCAATTTTTTGCAATCCAGATAAAAAACAAGCATCAGAAACTAATTTGCTCCCCTTAGGATGATCAATATGCCTGTCATCAATAGCATTACATAAAACAATCTCTGGTTGGTACTTTCTTATAACTCGGATAATTTCTAACTCATGTTTTTCATCATTTATAAAGAATCCATCTCTGAAATTCAAATTTTCTCGCACAGAAACATTTAAAATTTTAGCTGCTGCCTCCGCTTCTTTATCTCTAATTTCAGCTGTACCTCTAGTACCTAATTCTCCTCTGGTCAAATCTATAATCCCTACTTTTTTTCCTAAAGAAATTTCTTTAGCTAAAGTTGCTGAACAACCTAACTCTACATCGTCTGGATGTGCACCAAAGGCTAAAATATCTAATTTTATCATAAAACTTGTCTCATTATTTTAGACTTATTTACTGTTTCTTCCCACTCGGCATCTGGATCACTTTCCTTTGTAATACCACAACCAACAAAAATATGTGCCTGCTGATTTACTATTTTCATACATCGCAAATTTACAAACAAATTTGTAGCGATTTCATTAGTATTAAAATCATGATTTATTTCTCCTAAATAGCCCGTATAAAACTCACGATTATAACCTTCATTTTCTTCAATATATACTTTTGCTAAGTCTTTAGGCAATCCGCAAACTGCTGGGGTTGGATGTAAAATATCAATAGTTTTTTTAAATTCTGAATTAGGTTTCAAAGTTCCTTGTATATCTGTTCGCAAGTGCAATAAATTCCCAGCTCTTGTAGTATAACAATCAGAAGCAGTTATTGTTTCGACTTCTTTCTTCAACTGATTCAAAATAAAACTTGTAACATATTCCTGTTCTTTACGTTCTTTATTTTTCCAAACTACATCCTCTGTTCCTTTATATGGCTGTGTTCCTGCTAAAGACATTGTTTGAAAAGTAGCTTCTTTGGCCGAAAATAATTTTTCTGGACTTGCTCCTATCCACATTCCTATTTTAGGATGAAACCAGCAGTAACAAAAAGCATTTGGATACTTATATAAAACTTGTTCAAATACCTTTTCTAAATTGAAGGTATCAAGGTTAATTATTTGCTTTCTTGAAAATACAATTTTATCAAAAACTCCATCATTAATTAGCGTTACACCGTTTTTTACTAATTCTTTAAAATGATTTTTTTCGGCTTCTAAAAATGAATTTTCAATTTTATTTTCATTTACTTCAAATGCATTTTTAAAATAAACCGAATTATATTTAACCCTACATTTATCTAATGGAAAAATAACTGGAAGACCTGAAAAAGGAGTAAAAACAAACGCTTTTTCTTTTAAACTTTCAGAAAAATACAAATGATCATCCTCCTGAAATACGCCAACTATAGTTTTTATATCAGGCTTTCGATAAATCACAAAAGGTAAATTCTGCTTTTGTTGGATATGAATTTCTTCAAATATAGAATGCATATTATTAATTGTTATCTTGTGACTATTTGCTATCACTTCATTAATGTGAAAATAACTTAAAATATTTTAACTATCCAGTCATAATAAAAAAAGTACAAGAAAAAATAAAAAACTATCTACTTATTAATGTGTATTTAATTAGCAATCCACTTTTACACCTGACAGATTTTAAAAACCTGTCAGGTGTAAAAAAAACATTTTTCAAAAAGTACTACTTATTTAATGGCAATACCATAGTCATTAATTTACACAACGAAATTAATTCTTCGTTTTCATCAACCACTCTAATTTCCCA
Organism: Limnohabitans sp.; assembly: GCA_030053945.1. Taxonomy (GTDB): domain Bacteria; phylum Bacteroidota; class Bacteroidia; order Flavobacteriales; family Flavobacteriaceae; genus Flavobacterium. The sequence continues at coordinate 42,068 of JASGCW010000024.1, read as the reverse complement.
AATATGTATGGTTCTTCCTTTATGAATAATTTTTGCAGTAGCAAACACCTCGCCTGCTCTTTTGCTTTTGAGATGATTAGCAGAAATTTCTATCCCTCTAACCTCTTCTTTTGTAGCATCTATATACATAATTGAAGCAGCACTACCCACACTTTCAGCAAGAGCAACTGTAGCACCACCATGTAACAAACCCATAGGTTGATGCACACTTGAATTTACTGGCATTTTAGCCGTCAAAAAATCTTTACCTGCATCTATAAATTCAATTTTTAACGTTTCCATTAGTGTGTTAGCACACATTTTATTGCATCGATTGATGACTTCTTGTTTGTTAAAAGACATAAATGATTTTTTAATCTTCAAATATACTTTTATTTTTTCGACACAAACTAAAAAACGGATTAGTGCGTTTATATATTTTTAACTATTTTTATCCAAATTTAATTTTTAAGATGAAAAACGTAATTTTATTACTTTCTATACTTGCACTAACTTTAACGTCTTGCCGTAAAGATTTTGATACTGTAATTAATAAAGGTAATTTAGAATTTTCTAAAACAACCGTTTATCTTGATACTGTTTTTACAGGTATTGCTTCAAGTACTTATATGTTAAAAGTATATAATCGTAGTAATGAAGACATCTCCATTCCAAGCATTGCCCTAGGAAAAGGCGATAACTCAAAATACCGATTAATGGTAGATGGTCTAAGAGGAGAAGGTGGTAAAGGAAAAGTTTTTAAAAATGTAGAACTTTTAGCTAATGATAGTTTATTTGTTTTTATTGAAGAAACTGCAGATATAGCAGATGCCAATCCTACAGATATGCTTTATACAGATGAAATTCAATTTAGCAGTACTACAGGAACACAAAAAGTGAATTTAGTAACATTAATCCAAGATGCCATATTTCTATTTCCTGACAGAATCCCTCAAAGCGGTGGTGGTTATTCCTATGAAAACTTAGAACTAGTAGATGGTGACCCTAAAAGCAAAATATACGGTTTTGAACTTACTGGAAGTGAGCTCCATTTTACAAATAACAAACCCTATGTCATTTATGGTTATGCAGGCGTCAAAGCTGGTGATGTTTTAACAATAGATCCTGGCGCCCGAATACATTTTCATAAAGAATCAGGCATTTTCATTAAAAATGGTGGAAGTATTCATGCTATTGGTGGTTATCCTCCTCCAAACGGAGCACTAACTAATGAAATTATTTTTGAAGGCGACAGACTAGAACCTGGCTATTCAGATGTAGCTGGTCAATGGGGTATCATATATCTAGCAAATGGTAGTACTAACAATATTTTTGATCACGTTACGATAAAAAATGCCACTGTAGGAATTTTTGTTGATAGGCAAGTTGTTGCAAGTACCACACAAATTAAAAACACTCAAATATACAATTGTTCCGATTACGGAATCGTAGCAAGAAATGGAAAAATTAACGGCGAAAATATAGTTGTAAACAAATGTGGACAAGCAAGTTTGGCTTGCATTTTAGGCGGAACTTATGACTTTTTACATTGTACCTTTGCCAATTTTTGGAATGGAAGCAACAGACAGACTCCTACCGTATATTTAGATAATACTTACAAAGAAGGAACTACTTTATTCATAAGCGATTTGCTCCAAGCTAATTTTACAAATTGCATTATTTACGGTTCTAATAATTTAGAAGTAGGAATCAACAAAGTAAATACAACTGGGTTAACATTCACTACAAACTTTACCAACTCTCTAATTCGTTTTAACGATTACAACAATCAATATACTAGCAATCCTTTATTTACCACTTTTTTAAACAATGGAAACAACTTAATTAGCAAAAACGGAAGTCCTAATGACCCTAAGTTTAAAAATGCTAGTAAAAATCAAATGAACATTTTAGCGGGTTCCGCTGCTATTACTAATGGTTCACCTTTACTAAGTCAAGTAAGAGATATTAATGGAATTGACAGACCTTTAAGTCCATTAAAACCAGATATTGGCGCTTATAAATATATTCCTTAAAAAAATCACAAAAGACCCTTAAAAGGGTCTTTTGTGCTACTATGATGCTGTTTAAAATCTTCATTAAAATTTTTATTAAATAAAAATAAAAAAATCACGCAACCTTTTTATTTTATTCATACTATAACTTATACTAACAAATAGTATTTGATTAAAAGATAAATATTACAAACAAACTTAAAAACTTTGAATTTAGACAAAATAATATCAGATTGTGTGAAACGCAAAGGAGATGCGCAAAAACTATTATATGAAAATTATAAAAATGTGCTTTTTACCATTTGCTATAAATATTCCAATAACCTTGAAGATGCAGAAGATAATTTACATAACACATTTATAGAAATTTTCACCAACATTGAAAAATACAAAGGTTTAGGGTCGTTTGAAGGTTGGATGAAAAGAATTGCTATAAACAAATCAATAGAAAGCTATAAAAAAACCTACCATCTTACACCTTTATACGAGGAAAAAATCACCGATGTGGTAGCTATTGAGGAATATCAAATCGAGAAAATAGAATTAAACGCTTTATTAAATCTAATTAAGGAGTTGCCTGATCAATACCGTTTAGTATTTACTTTATATGAATTAGATGATTATTCACATCAAGAAATTTCAGAGATGTTGTCTATTTCTGTAAATACATCTAAATCAAACTTGCATAGAGCAAAAGTTTTATTAAAATCGAAAATTGAAAAGTTTAACAACACCTTAAATTTTGACACTGTACGATATGGAAAATAATAAAGATATTGGTAAATTAATCAAAGATAAATTTGAGGATTTTAATGTTAGTCCTAGTAATGATTTATGGAGCAAAATTGAAGCCGATTTGCCTAAAGAAAAGAAAAAAAGAAGAACAGCATTTTGGTATTATATTCCTGTTATTTTAGGCATCTTAACTTTTTGCGTTTACACAGCCAACACTACTTTTTTTCAAGAGTACACGTCTAATAAAAGTAATACAGATCATACTTCTGAAACAAATTCTAATTCAAATGCAAACCTGAATTCAAACCCTGAGGGCAAAGAAATTAAAAAAAATGGTCTTAAAAACGGTACTGTAAACAATTATAACACTGAAGATATCTCTGAAGATAGTCTAATAAAAACTAACCATTCTTATTCAGAAATTTCACACACTAACAACAAAGATAATTCAAATGAATTATCTTCTGGCGCTCACAAATTAAAAACTAATGAGGTAAAATCAAACCAAAAAAAAACAACTCTTGATTCAGAAATTACAATAGCTGAAAATAACGCTATTCCTACAAAAAACAAGGGCAATTTGAACAAAAAACACTTGAATAAAAATCCAAAAGTGATTGAAGATACCGATGATGAAAACACAACAACAAGAAGAAAAAAATACTCTAAAACGGTAAAGATTGTCAAAAAATCTTCGAATTACACCGAAGTTGAAGTAGTTGAAAAATATACTATTTCAATTACTAAAAATTCGAAAACTAAAAGTCCAAACAAGACTTCAAGAAAATCAATCACAAGTATAACTACACCTATCAATTCTGGCACCAAGAATACTAAAAAGGTTTTAAGCCGCCACATTACAAACAGCAGTATATTCACAACAACTAAACACAAAAAATCAATACACAAGCATAAGAAAAGAAAGCTTAAAAATTCAAAAAGAGTTGCAATCTTTGATACCGAAACACTTGATAATAGCGAAAAACAAATCACTATTGCAGCAACGAATAATACAAATTCAAAAATAGATAGTCTTGCAAAACCAAAATTAGACACAGTCAAAAAGATTATCAAAAAAGAAAAAAAGCTAACTCCTAAAGAAAAGAACATTGAAATTATAACAGACGAAAAAGAATTCCATTGGGCAATAACACCTATAGTTGGGTTAAATCATATTGGCAATTACTCCAACACTTCACTCATAGGTCCTAATTTTGATAGTTTAGACAAAAAAACAGATTTGACCTATAATTATGGTTGCTATCTCACTTATTTAACAAATCAAAATTTGAGTTTTAGAATAGGTGCCATTAAAAGTTCTATTAAAACAGAAACTGATTTATCTAATTTTACAGGAGGCATTTCAGATATAAGCACAGTAAATTTTGATACTAATTTCTATAAAAACTATAAATCATCAACCGTATATCAAAACATTGAATTTTATGATTTTTCGCTGGAAGGTTTATACACCATTTACAAAATCAATGATTTCAGCTTTGATATTGTTGGCGGTTTGAGTTATTTAACGACTAAAACAAATACTTTAGAATATAAAATTAACGGCAATGACACCAGATACCCATTAGGAAGTTCAAACAAGATAAAGGATATGAATTTTTCTGTTAATTTGGGACTACTCATCGATTTTAAATTAAACAAACGCTTTTCATTAGTTTTAAACCCGATGTTTAAAAACTATATGACATTACCAGTTAACAAAACTTTTAATACTTTTCAAATGACATTACAAACTGGAGTTTCCTATAAATTTTAAAAAATTTGAGTTTTTAAACAGTCCTTCATACTTTATTTTAAACTACTACACCTGACAGATTTTGAAAAACCTGTCAGGTGTAGTAAAAAAACGAGTTTAAGAGTAAACCCTAAATAATTATTTCAATAACGTCTTAATTACTTTTTGAAAATCATTATTTCCTATTCGAACCATATATACTCCTGAAGCAAAAGAACTAGTCGAGAAAGAAGTATTAATATTTCCATTTTCAGGTCTTATTTTTTTACCTACTAACTGTTTACCAGTAATATCAAATAAATCTATAGATACTTCATTGTCGGTATTTATTTTTCTAATATCAATAATCAGATTCTCATTATTCTGATATACATTAAAAATTGCTTTATCTTCAAAATTTTCCGTGCCTAACGGAGGTGTTATTCTAAAAGAATAAACTCTAGTTCTTGAACCACTATTAAAATAATGCCCCGTATTCCAAAAAGTTAAACCATCTGGATCTAGCGACATATGCGAATAATCTCCTACCCTATTAGAACAGTTTGTCGCTCCTGAACCTGCTACCGCAGTTTGTTCAGCAAAAGTCATTTGCCCTAACGGATCTGTTTTTAATCTTCCAGTATAACGCATTGAAGGTGAAGTAACTACAGGAGTTTTTCCTGTACACAAATACGACATACCTATACTACCATTATCATCCATCGCTATACTACCTATCCATCTACTCAAGTTATCTGGAGCATAAATTCCTTCTTGATACAACGACCAAGTATTATTGGATTGATTTTGTCTCATTTCAACCCATTTAGTCGAATAAACACCATCAGACATTTTTACAGACCAACACATTAGCATCGTATTGTACCCAGTCCATTTTCTCCATTGTGCTCTATATAATACAGCGCCCCCAATTGCATCAATACGTTGTGTGCCAACACCTTGTTCCACGTCATTCCAATTAGAAGCATAACTTGAATCGAAAGACGCGACTGGTACAGTTACTGGTGAAGCAATTGTCAAACTAGGTGTAGCACTCCAGTTAGTTGTTAAATTATGTATTCTTACTGCATCCTGATATGCTGTTCCCCAACCATTATCTGTAAAGTAAACTAATGGACAAGGTGTACCAGCTGGTGGTAAGCTACCGTCTGCATCACCAGTTAAAGGACACCAGAAACCAGTATCGAAATAAACCTGAGTATCTATAGCTGCGGATGTTAAAGCTCTTGCCGTTGGGTCACCACTCAACATCTTATCTCTTTCAAAAACATTTATAAAATTTGTCCCATTAGATGACATATAATAACCATCTGCCCAAATTGAAAACTTCAAATAATCTGTAAACTTAGGCATCACAAATGTATAGGTATAATATTGCCCCGCAGGATTGCTAGTTTGAGATATTGCAATATACACTTTCTTATCAGCAGAAGTACCAAATTGAGCAATAAACCATCTGTCTGCATATCTATCATACATAACTATTGGGTCTCCTTCGTTTCCTGTAACTGGCGACCATAAATTTCCTAATTGTTGAACAGTACCCACAGTGGAACCATTACTTTTATCAAATATTTTAAATGGCGTAGAATTTACACATTGAATATAATGATTAGTTCCAGCAGCGCCACTAGGGTCTAATGGACACATATTATATTGTTGTGTATCAGAATCTAAACCAGCCCAATTTTGTAAAGTTGGTGTCAGTGATCTTAATCCTTGGCTTCTCTGAACCGTCGATTCATCATTTTGATACCTTACTCCATTGCTGGCTTTAAATTTATAATTCATTGCCTTTCTGTGTTCCTTATCTCCCATAATTTTTGTTTCAGTAGGGGCTCCTTTAGAAATTTTTGTCTCATCAACAAAGAAATCTGATAATGGTTTTGAAACTGAAAAGGATGATGGATAAGTTACAATCGTGTTGTTTTGTTGGGCAAAATTATTAAATGCCTTTAAGAAAAGAAAAATAACAATTAAAGTGGTTTTTTTCATAATTTTTGTGATTTTGTTAATTTTTTTTGATTTTTCAGTGATTTTGTTACAAAAATATAAATCAAAAACTTTTAGCAAAATTTAAGAAAATTTTAACCTTTTAAACAGCAGTAAAACCGTTTAAAAAAAATTAACATAATATTTAAAAAAACACATATATTAAGTTAATTTTGCTAAGAAAATAAAAATTTTTAAATTTTATTTAAACAAAAACAAAGTTTAATAATTTAATTATCTAAATTTAATTTCATTATATTTAAACCACATCTAAATTGTGTTTTTATCAAAAAAACAAACCATTAATTAAAATATTTACAAAAAAAAAGTATCTAAAATTGAATTAAAATAAAAAAAACCTCTTTTTCATCTTCCTTATCAAATCAAATTCAATACAAAAAAGTAGCTTAATTTCCACCAATTCCTAAAATCACTACACTAACAAAAAGCATACTCATTCAAACGTATGAGTAACTATTCAGCTATTACTTAATTATTTAAATAATCGATTCAAAATACAGTCCCAAAGCTTTGGGACCAAATAACAATCACCAAAAAACAAATAATCCGAAGCCTCAGGATTGTCAATTGTTTTTTGTGTTTAGTCATTTATATTTTTTATTTCATTTTTTATCTAACGAGCTGAATAGTTGCAGTTATGATTTACATTTACCCATATTAATAGTTCACCTTTTTTATAACATTTAGCGAGAATTATACTATTATTTTTTTTTAGTTTAGTAATAACAAACGAAAAGGCAAGCCTATAAAATTAAATGCTATATGATTAAAAAAACAGTACTTCCTATTTTACTTACAACAATTTGGATAAGCATTTCTGAATTTGTTCGCAATACATTTTTAATTCACAATTATTGGACGGCACACTATCAAAAACTTGGGCTAATATTTCCAGAACAACCTATTAACGGAGCAGTTTGGGGAATTTGGTCGCTTTGTTTCGCTATTGTAATTTTTATTATTTCTCAAAAATTTTCAATTTGGCAAACAGTAATATTATCTTGGATTATCGGGTTTGTGTTAATGTGGTTAGTAATAGGCAATATGGGAGTTTTACCATTTACTATACTACCCATTGCAATTCCTTTAAGTATTTTAGAAGCTTTGGTAGCTACTTGGATTGTATTTAAATTTCAACCCAAAAATGGCAATAAGTAATACAGCAATTGAAGCATACGGAGTTAAAGATATTTGGAACAATCATAAATATATTGAAGCTGTAGTTTCTGCAAAAGGGTTAGCGTTCAAACTAAAAAAAAGACCTTTTTTTGAAAAAGCAACCATTAAAATGGAGATTAATCGTCCATTTTGTATCATTACACCTATGGGTAAAAATCCAAATATTTCGGGTGTGCTTGATGGCAATTTTGTACGATTAATAGATAAAACCGGGAAAACAATATCAGAACGGGAAAATCCTAAAAGTTACTTCCCTTATGGTAGAAGATTGTTTTATTGGGACGATTTAGATATGGCGTATTTTGCCTGTTATGCATTTTGGAATTATCTTACTTTTCCAAAACTGCTAATGAATGAGCAAATAGAATGGTTAGAAAAAGAACCAGGAAAACTAATTGCAAAATTTCTTGCTCATATTCCTACACATAGTAAAAAGCAAGAATTTTATTTTGATAGTTCAACTGGCTTACTTCAACAATACAACTATACAGCTGAAGTAATAAGTGGTTTTGCAGATGCTGCAAATATTGTAACGGAGCATTCCATAAACTCTGACAATATTAGATTTGCTTCTAAAAGAAGAGTTACACCTCAAAATTTTAAGGGAAAACCATTACAATCACCTGTTTTAATAGATTTAACTATTCATAATTTCGAACTTTTAAACGACCTTTATTTTTATGAAACCTACAAGTAGAAGAAAATTTATTAAAGACACATTATCAAGTTTGTCATTACTTTTTATGACACCCACATTACTTGCTGCCTCAGAAAAAGACGATAATAAAATTATACCAAACAAAAAAAAGGTTATTATTTTTGGAGCTGGCATTTCAGGTTTAGCAGCTGCCAAAAAGTTACAGGAAAAAGGGTTTATTGTTACAGTTCTTGAAGCACAAAACAAAGTTGGAGGCAGGTTACGAACCAACAGAACCCTTGGAATTGCATTTGACGAAGGAGCAAGCTGGATACACGGAATAAAAGGTAACCCCATAACAAATTTAGCACAAAAAGCGGGAATAAAAACCTCATTTACTGACGACGAAAGCCTAGTTTGTTACGATATAAATGGAGTTTTAAGATCTGACGAAATTTTTGACAATGCAGATGCTGAATTAAAAAAAATAAAAAAAGTGCTTAAAAATAATGGAAGCGCAACTCAAAGTTTTGAAACTGTTTTTAATACCCTATACCCTGCCAAAGTTAACGACAGACTTTGGAAATTTTTACTTTCAACCTACATTACTTTTAACTTAGGAGACATAAATAAAGTATCTTCAACTTTGTATGAAGAAGGAGAAGAGTTTTCAGGAGAAGAACATATAGTAACAAATGGTTTCGATACCCTTCCCAACTATTTAGCTAAAGGCTTAAATATTCAGTTTAATCAAAGAGTTTCAAAAATTGATTATTCAGGAAACAAAACAAAAATAACTCATAACGGTAGTGTATCAGAAACCGATTATGTATTGGTAACTGTTCCATTGGGTGTTTTAAAATCTGGAAAAATTCAATTTGTTCCAGCCTTGCCTAACACTAAACAAACTGCTATTCAAAAAGTAGGCATGAATTGTGTAAACAAATTTTTACTTACCTGGAACACTACCTTTTGGGATAATGAACAATACATTTGTTACACACCAGAAACAAAAGACAAATTCAACTATTTTGTGAACGTAAAGAAATTTAATCCCAAAGCAAATGCCTTAATGACTTTCGCTTATGCAGATTATGCAAGACAAACCGAAAAAATGAATGATAATCAAATAATTAGCGAAATAATGTTTCACCTAAGAGATATTTATGGCAATGACGTACCAAATCCGACCAATATGATAAGAACCAAATGGCAAACCAATGAAAATTCTTTTGGCTCATACTCCTTTACACAAGTTGGAACAGAAATGAGGCACTTTGACGATTTAGCAGAAGAAGTGAATGACAAAATATTCTTTGCAGGTGAACACACAGAAGCCGATTATTTTTCAACTGCACACGGAGCATATTTAAGTGGAATTAGAGAAGCCAATAAAATAATAAATTTGATATAACCTCAAACAATACAATCCTACTAAAACTATCAAAAACTAATTTCAGGTTAAGACAGGCTCATTCATAATTAAATAAGCTTACCTATCATTATAAATCAAACCCCGAAAAAGCTCAAAAAGAGTCATAAACGGGGTTTTCTTTAAAAATCCAATTTTGAAAAATTACAAAATTGGATTGTATTATTTATATCATTAAAATTGGCTTACATCTGAATCTGCCTTCATAAAAATAGAAAAAAGCTTTTACAACAAATAAACTTCGACCTTTTTGCTTTTTTTATTTTTACTTCAAACTTTTAAGCCCCATATTCCAGAGTGTAAAGGCTTGTACATCTACATTCTCCTGAATACTAGCCGAGACAGATTTACCTGCTCCGTGGCCTGCATTGACATCTATTCTGATTAATGTAGGATTGCTCCCTGTTTGTTTATCTTGCAATTGAGAAGCAAACTTGAAACTATGTGCTGGTACTACTCTATCGTCGTGGTCACCCGTAGTAACTAATGTTGCTGGATATTGTACCCCCTTTTTCACATTATGAACAGGTGAGTATTTCTTAATATACTCAAACATTTCTTTAGATTGTTCAGACGTTCCGTAATCGTATGCCCAACCTGCACCTGCAGTGAATGTATGGTAACGTAACATATCTAACACTCCTACTCCAGGAAGCGCGACTTTAAACAAATCTGGACGTTGTGTCATAGTTGCTCCAACTAATAATCCTCCATTTGACCGACCTAAAATAGCTAAAAATTGCTTGGAAGTATATTTGTTAGCAATCAAATATTCGGCTGCGGCTATAAAATCATTAAAAACATTTTGCTTTTGCATTTTTGTACCTGCATCGTGCCATTTTTTACCATACTCGCCACCACCTCTTAAATTGGCAACTGCATAAACCCCTCCATTTTCTAACCACATCGCATTAGAAATACTAAAATTTGGCGTCAAACTAACATTAAATCCTCCATAACCGTAAAGAATCGTAGGATTTTTACCATCTAGTTTTGTTCCTTTTTTATACGTAATAATCATTGGAATTTTTGTTCCATCCTTAGAAGTATAAAAAACTTGTTTCGATTCATAATTAGCACTCTCAAAATCTACTTTTGGTTTTTGATACACAGAAGAAACACCTGTCTTTGGGTTGAAGCTATATATACTTCCAGGAGTAAAATAATTTGAAAAAGTATAATATAAAACTTCGTCTTTTTGTTTTCCTGAAAAACCTCCTGCTGAACCTACGCCAGGCAATTCTATAGAACGAATTAATTTACCGTCATAATCAAACTGTTTTACCATTGCAACTGCATCTTTCAAATAATGTGCAAAAAAATGTTTACTCCCTACAGTAACACTAAGTGCATATTCTGTTTCAGGAATAAAATCTTTCCAGTTCTCTTGTTTTGGATTTGATAAATCAACCGTTACGACACGCTTATTTGGGGCATTATAGTCGGTAACTATAAACAATTTTGTACCTTCATTCTCTATTATGCGACAGTCTGAATTAAAATTATCTACTATGGTAATTATAGGACCATTCTCAACCGATAAATCTTTAATATATAACTCATTTCCGTAAGTTGAAGTAGAAGCTGAAATTATCAAATATTTATCATCTTCAGTCACATAACCTCCTACATAACGACGCTTTTGTTCTAACCCAAAAATAATTTTATCTTCTTTTTGAGAAGTTCCAAGCTTGTGATAATATAATTTATGCTGGTCTGTTTTAGTAGAAAGTTCACTACCTTTTGGCTTATCATAACTCGAATAGTAAAATCCTTCGTTCTTATACCAAGAAACCCCACTAAATTTTACATCAACTAATTTTTCTTCTAAAACTTCTTTTGTAAGAGTATTTATAATAATTACTTCACGCCAGTCTGAGCCTCCTATCGATAGTAGATAAGCCGCTTTACTTCCATCTTCAGAAAAATCGACCCCTGCCAAAGAAGTTGTTCCATCTTTTGAAAAAGCATTAGGGTCAAGAAACACCTCTTCTTTTCCTGATTTATCTTTTCTATACAAAACCGATTGATTTTGCAAACCATTATTTTTATAATAATAAGTGTAATCTCCCTCAACAAATGGAGAACTTATTTTTTCGTAGTTCCACATTTTTTCTAAGCGAGCTTTTAATGCATTGCGATACGGAATTTGTTCTAAATAACCATAGGTCAATTTGTTTTGCTCTTTTACCCAATCTGCAGTTTCAGACGAGCGATCGTCTTCTAACCATTTGTATGGATCTTCAACTGCAGTACCAAAATAGTTGTCTATATGGTTTATTTTTTTAGTTACAGGATATTTCATTCCTTGCACAGGTAGTTTAGTTTGCGCTATGCCCGAAATGGCAGCAACAATTGTTAGTGATGTAAATAGTTTTTTCATTGGTGTTTTTTGGTGAAAAACAAAAATAACCAATCAAATGTTAGAATTACGTTAAAATGACCGACTATAATTCATTTATAAAAAATAATTGTAATTTTTACACTTCACTAGATTACGTAATCTCAAAACAAAAAAATAGGCTATTTGGGTATAGCCTATTTTTTTAATACATATTAACTATTCTTTTTAGTTTAAATATTAAAATTCAAACCAAAGATTATATTTCGCCCCATATTATAAATACCTTCCGATTTTAGACGAGATAAATGAGAAAAATAAGCTTTATCAAAAATATTATTAGCATTTATTGATGCTTCAAATTTGAATTTTCCGATTTTGATTTCTGAACCCAGAGCTAAATTTACTAATGTATAATCTCCTGTGCTGGTCTCAAATTCTGAAATTCTATTTTGTGGTAAAGTCGTATTTACACCACAAGCAATAAAGGTATCTTTATTTACTTTTCCATCTTTAAAATTTACTTTAAGCAAATTATTTATTCTATTGGCTGGAATCAATGGTAAACTATCACCATTATCTTTTTGACCTATAACACTTTCAAAACTGGATGTAAAATGTAACCAATCTATAGGGTGAGGATGTAAATGAATCCCAACTTCACCTCCATATAAACGAGCGTTAGATTGTGTATATTCAAAAACATTAATATCATCTATAGAATTTCCTGTTGGAGACACATATATATAGTTTGCAATATGGTTATAAAAACCGTTTACAAAAAATTCAAAATGTGTATCGTTATATTCTAAATTCAAATCACCTTGAATATTTTGCTCATTTTTCAATTCAGCATTACCTATTTCATAGCGGTTATTTCCATGATGAATTCCGTTTGATGTTAATTCAGCAAGATTTGGAGCTCTAAATCCTGAAGCTACATTAAAACGTGCCTCTATTTTTTCAGTAAAATTTGTTTTATATCCTAATGAAGCATTAAAACTATTGAACTTTTTATCAATTGCTTGGAAAAATTTTTCTTCTCCTTCGCTTCCAAAAGCTTCACTCTTTATATGTCTTGTATCATATCTAAAACCAACTTGAAATGTATTCTTATCCCATTGATACATTGAAGTCACCAGCACTCCTAAATCATTTGTCTTTGCATCAGGAATCAACAACTCTACTCCTGAATTTTTATTTGTTTGATTCATACCTTGAACACCAAAAATTGTTTCAAGCTTCCCTAGTTTTGGTAAATGATATTTCAAATCATAGTTTAATGTCTGCAAATTCATATTTAAACTTGCGATAGAAGACTCTTCAAATTCTTTTCTCTTATTTGTGATAAAACCAATATTAGCTTCAATTTTAGAATTTTTTAGATAAAATACATTATTTAAACTAAGTATTTGCCCTAAAACTCTTTGTTTTGGATTTTCAGGTGTTGTAGAAATATGGTCTTCGTGTTCTTCATTATGTTCTTCCTCACTTTCCTCAGCATGCTCATCATCATGATGGTGTTCGTGTAATCCTAAATTGAGATAATTGATATTATATCTAAATGTTGTTGAAAAAGAAGAATTACTATAACCTAATGCTAACTTAGCATCTGTTTCATTAAATCTTGTATTTAAGACTCTATCTTTGCTTGGAAGCTGATAATCAGCATGCAGAATATGACTACCTCCAAATAAAAATTTCCAATTTTCATCAGATGATTTAAATCCGAAACTTGTACTACTTCCTTGTGTATTTGAAAAATACTTTTGTTTAAAATTTCCTATATGCGTGTTTGCATTTGCAAATTTCTCTGGATTAAAATACAAAACTCCTCCTAGAGCATCTGAACCATATAATAACGATGCTGGTCCTTTAATGACTTCTACACTTTCGATAGCGTTATCATTTAGCCCTAAACCATGTTCTTCTCCAAACTGTTGATTTTCTAAACGAACTCCTTGTGTATAAACTAACACTCGGTTTCCACTCAAACCTCGTATCACTGGCTTTCCAATAGATGTTCCTGTAGAAACTTGAGATACTCCAGGAATAGTCGCTAATCCTTCTATCAAAGTTGTAGCTCCTTTTTGTTGTAAAGCCTTGATTGAGCTATGCTCTACTTTCATTACATTTTGCTTTTGTGTCTTATTAAAAGCTGTAGAAACAATCACATCTTCTAAGTGATGCGAATGATTTTCTAGTAAAGTTGTGTCAAAAATTGTTTCTTTTTGATTTAATGTAACTTTTGTAGTAAGCATATCAAAATTATCACTAGAAAAAACAACAACAAAAGTACCATTTGGTAAATTATTCAATATATATTGACCTTCGTTATTTGTTTTAGTTTCTTTATGTAATTCAGGAAGAATGACGTTTACTCCTGCGATTTTAGTATTATTTATATCAATTACGGTTCCTTTCAGTGTATTTTGAGCTGAAACAAACGCAGAAATCCCTAGTAACAGGGATAAAAAAAACTTTTTCATTTGATTTAATTATTGTTAATAAAAAAACACCCATCATTTCTATACAATGAAGGGATATATATTTAAACAATAAAAAATGGAGGACCTCGGGATTTTAAAAGACTACCAGAGAAAAAAACAAATTTTTCACCGTAACCAAACAAACTGGTAGTATCGTAATCATTTGAATTTAAATTTTCAAATGAAATAAAGTCTGTAAAAGTAAAATTATTAAAATTGTATTGACAAACAAAACAATCATCAAAATCAGCATGGTTATGTGTAAAAACAGTATGTGAATGGTCATACTTGTGATGACAATGCTGTGTAGTTAATGCTTTAACTAAATGCTCAAATGAATGTATAGATTGAAACATTATTGCGAACAATAATGCTCCAACTAGAGAAAAACTAAATATGTTTAACTTTTTACTCATTCAAAGCAAATATAACTATAAATATCTTTCCTTTATAACATTTTGATGATGAATACAATGTCCTGCTATAATATATCCAATAGCTCGAACTGAAACAGGATTATTAGCAGCTGTTCCTTTATGCAGCAACATTTCCTCTGTAAAGCTTTCGAACAATTTTATAGTTGATTTTCGAACTAATACAAATTCTTGTAATATATCTTCCATAGAACGCTGATCAGCATTACAAACTTTTACATAATCATCTTCTTCAAATCCAGCAAGAGGAGTTGGATCGAATCTTGCTATTCGCAACGCTCTATAAGCAAATATACGCTCAGCATCTATCAAATGTTGAATAATTTCTTGAATAGACCATTTTTCTGGCTGATATCTGTATTTATACTTTTCTTCTGGAATTTCATCTTGAATTAAGTCAATAATTTCATCTAAATTATTTTCTAATACTTCAATAATATCTAGACATTGAACATTATTGATATAATTCACATAGAATTCAGCAAATTCAGAGGGATGCAAATTTTTCATTATTTGATTTTTGATTGCTAAAAGTACAAAAAAAAGACCTTAAAAAGGTCTTTCTATTACATTTCTCTAAAAATGGTATGCATCAATCGTTTTTTATCGTTAATGCTCTCATCTAATGAGATCATTGTTTCTGTTCTATAAACACCATCAATGTCGTCTATCATATAGATTACATCTTTAGCATGCTTAGTATCTTTTGCTCTAATTTTACAGAAAATATTGAACTTCCCTGTAGTAACGTGAGCAACAGTCACATAAGGAATTTCATTAATTCTCTCTAAAACAAATTTAGTTTGAGATGTATTATTCAAGAAAACTCCAACATAAGCAATAAAAGAATAACCCAATTTCTCATAGTCTAATGTTAATGATGAACCTTGAATAATACCAGCATCTTCTAATTTTTTCACACGCACGTGAACTGTCCCAGCAGAAATTAAAAGTTTTTTTGCGATATCCGTAAAAGGAATTCTTGTATTGTCAATCAACATATCAAGAATCTGATGATCTACTTCATCTAAACGAAACTTACTCATATTTATATTTGTGTTTATATTTTTAAATTTTCAATTAGAAATTCACACTGTTTTTTGTCCATTAATAAAACAAACATCATCAACTTTAAAATCTGCTATTTGTTCAATTTCTGGAACATTGTTAGAATTGTCATAATAGATACCACTCTCTAAATCAAATTCTTGATGTCCATTTCTAATTATATTTTCATTAACTTCAACAATTTTAGCTTCGAAAACTATTTTATCTCCAACCAAAACCTCGTTGTAATGAGCTGCAAAGTTAGTAATTAAATTCAATGAATCTGTGTTTAATCTGATTTTTTTATAAATAAAATCATAAAAATTAACTTTATTTTGAGGAATATTTAAATATAAATCTATTTGAGGGGTGTTTTTTAACTTAGATTTAATATAATTTAAACTTGATAAATACGAAATAAAAATAAATTTTCTAGTTTCTTCTCTTTTATAATCATTTTGAAAATGACCTGCTTCAAATAAAATTGTTGGTACTCCTAAAGACTGAAACATATCTCCTATACAATTGATATTGAAAGAATCATCAAATCGCCCTACTTGATTAGGAATATGTTTTTGCAATTCATTATTCATTTCAATGATAATTTCAACAGCTTTTAAACGAACATCATTATAATCACAACTATCATTAAATGAGGGAGCAAGAAACGAAACCGTTGCAGGATTTTTAGTATCACCCGCAGCAAAAATGCTTCGCTGATCGTGTAAGTTATAGCAATAATCTGGCTGAAACTCTTCAAAAGACTTTCTCAGTAATTGACTTTCAGGCTGAGATAAATCGACAGAATCACGATTCAAATCTATCTGATTCGCATTAACCCGTGTGTATACTTCGGCTCCATCAGGGTTTAAAATAGGAATACATAATAGAGTAAAATGTTCTAAAATAGAATTAGCTTCAACAGAATCTGATCTTAAATAATTAAACAAATCAAACAAGGCTTTGGTCGTAGTAGATTCATTACCGTGCATTTGTGACCACATAAAAATTTTAATCTTACCAGTACCTAATTTTATTGAATAAATAGGTTTTTTATTGACTGAATACCCTAAAATTTCTACTTTGAAATTGTCTTTTAAAATTGACAATAACGGCTCTATATGAGAATTATTTATATATCTTCCTGAAATAGAAACTTCTTTATATTGATTGAAAACAGAAATAAAATCCATTATATTTTTTTTACAAATGTAAAATACTTTTAGTTCTTAAAATTTATACTTATACACAAAGAGTGTGCTAAAATTGACTATTCCACTGAATTTTTACAGCAGAAATTTTTTCATTCTCCATTCTAACGTTTTCACAAATAGAAAAATTGTTTTTCAAATAAAATTTTATTGGAGATTTATAAAACGATCCATCTAGTTTGGAAAAATTATCATAATCAACAACCCAACCATTCAATGCACTATATTTTATTTTTAATTCATTCAATAATCTTGTTCCCAATCCTTTTGATTGCACCTTTGAATCTAAAATTATTGCAAACCAAATTTCATTATCTCTAAAAAAGACTAGAGCCCATCCTAATATTTCGTCATCTTCTAATACTATAAAATTTTCTGGATCATTCAATTTAGTTAGATATTCATCAAATTCTTCTGTTGAATTATATACTAAATTAGATGGGTATTCTTTATTCCACAATTTAACAACTTGATTTTCTGAAAATCAGTTAATGATTTAGATATTTCTATTCGCATTATTTCTTGGTAAAACTATATTCAGGAACATAACCTTGAATACCATCAAAGTAACTTTCAAGTACAGCAAAATCAGCCTCCTTATTACCTGAAGGCATCATTGTTTGAAATACAATTACTTGCTTATTTTTCCAATCGAAACCTATTGGAATAATTGATACTCCTGCTTTTAGTGCGATATAATAAAATCCTGTACGCCATTCTGCTACTTTTTTCCTAGTCCCTTCAGGTGAAATTGCTAAACGAAAGACTTCTTTTTCGGAAAATATCTTAGCTATAGCATCAACTTTATTCTCATTTTTAAATCGATTTAAAGGAGCACCTCCTACCCATTTAAAATACAAACCAAAAGGAAAAACAAACAATTCTTTCTTACCTACAAAGTTTATTTCTAATCCTAGTGAACCTCGTGTGAAAATACCAATATAGAAATCATTCCAACTTGTATGAGGTACCACTGGAATAACACACTTCTTTATACTAGAATCAAAATCGCCAACGATTTTCCATCCCATTAGCTTAAAAAAAATAAACTGGTAAATTCTTTTCTTCATACGCCAAAAATAACATTATATTTACGAATACTAAATGTAATATATGAATTTCAAACGACTTTTGAGCTATATCATACCCGTAAAAGTTTTTCAAATTCCTTCTGAAATAAATAAAAACCTTGAAGTTACTTGGAATAACGGTCATTTAGTACTTGATTCAGAAAACACTAATTTTTCTTTTGGCACGCTCCAAAAAGTAATGAGAATTGGATTAATGCAAATTGAAAAAATCAAACTTAAAAAATATCAATCGGTGTTGGTTTTAGGTGTTGCTGGAGGGAGTGTTATCCGTTTATTAAGAGATGAATTTGACTATACAGAAAAAATTACAGGCGTCGAATTAGATTCTAAAGTCATCGAAATTGCAAACAAGTACTTCAACCTCAATAAAATTAAAAACTTAGAAATCAAAATTCAGGATGCACAAGAATTTATTTTTACAACAACAGATGATTATGATTTAATTATAATCGATATTTTTCAAGACAACATAATGCCTAGCTTTTTATTTGAAGAAAAATTTTCCTTACAATTGAAAAAAATTTTGACAGAAAATGGTAGCATATTATTTAATACTATCGTAACTTTAAGTACAGATTTTGATAGAAATACCAATTATTACCAAATGATTAAAACGCACTTCACAACAAAAAAAATATCAAACGTTGAAGGTGATAACGAATTGTTCTTATTATGCAAATAAAATTATTTTTAAAAAAATTAATTCTAGGAAAACACTACAAAAAAGGGAAACCTAAGTATTCCCCCATAGAAAAACGCATCCAGAACATAAAAGCTATTTGGAATAACGACCATCAAGACGATAGCGGAATTGAAAAAATTATTCGTTTATTTTTATCATTTTCACAATTATTATTTCCAGGTATTTATATCAAACATTTAGCAAATAAAATTGGCTATGAATACCAAGATATAACTATGGATATTTATATCCTATTCAAAGTATCCTTTCCTATTGTTATTCTCTCTAACGGATTACAGGATAATTCCATATTAATCGGAATTCTTGTGTATTTACTCTGTGAAACTGTTTTCTATATACCAACTTTAATATTTGCATCCGACTTATTTTCAAGACCTCGCTCCTACAAACGCTCTATGTTGTTACTATTTTTCAACTATATAGAAGTTGTTTGTGCTTTTGGTGTTTTATATGCTACTGGAAATCATATGAATAAACCTTTTGCAAACTGGTTTGAACCAATTTATTTTAGCACAATTACATCTAATTCAATTGGTTATGGAGATTTTCATCCAGTAACTACTTTTGGAAGAGTTTTAGCCACCATACAATCTATGTTCTTTTTATCATTTGTAGTATTATTTTTGAATTTCTTTTCTACAAAAGTAAAAGTAAAAGGATATTTTGATCATAAAAATGAAGATTAACACCTGATTAAGAAAATACTAAAAACAGAAAAAGCACTGTTTTTTTTTGACATCTCAAAGTAAACTTAGATATACATAGAGGCTTAAATTTCAAAATACAAAGAACTTTTTAAATGGTATTTATATTATAAAAACCAAATGTAAAATAGGTTTTATTTAACCATATTAGACAACCTAATAATCAATAAAAATTTAAAATTAGCAACTATTTTTTTCCACATTACCTTAATTTTTATCTCCCAGTAAAGGTACAAATCTAAAATCACCAAACTCGTGCTTTTCAAATTGGGTTTCGGTTTTACGTATTAGCAAAGTCATTACTTGAACATCCTCTCCAACAGGGATTACTAATCTTCCTCCTATTTTTAGTTGCGCCATTAAGGGCTGAGGAATAAAAGGAGCTCCAGCTGTAACTATAATACTATCAAAAGGCGCGTAATTAGGTAAACCTTTGTAACCATCTCCAAAAGACAAATGTTTAGGACGAATTCCTAACTTAGGTAACAAAATAGAAGTCTTCTTAAACAGTTCATTTTGTCTTTCAACAGAAAAAACTTTCGCTCCCATTGTACACAAAACTGCTGTTTGATAACCACTTCCCGTCCCTATTTCAAGTATTTTATCATCCTTTTTCACCTGTAACAATTCTGATTGAAATGCTACTGTATAAGGTTGTGAGATAGTTTGTCCTGCTCCAATAGGAAAAGGCTTATCTTGATAAGCAAAATCTTCAAAACTGGAATTTAAAAATAAATGACGAGGGATTTTTCTAATAGCTTCTAATACATTTTTATCAGCAATTCCTTTTTGTTCTAAAAGGATTACCAATTGATTTCTAAGCCCTTGATGTTTCGCAGTATCTTTAAGCATAACTTGTTTCTAACCGATGTAAAATTAAACCTAAAATTCCAAAATCCAAACTCAAAATTCCAAAAAACTTTGAACTTGAAACATCAAACTTTAAACAAAAAATGTATTTTTGTTAAAAATATTTTTTATGCTTAAAGTGGGCGTTTTAGGTGCTGGACACCTTGGAAAAATACATTTACGATTACTTAAGGAATCTTCAAAATATGAATTAATAGGCTTTTATGATGAAAATGCCGAATATGCCGAAAAAATAGCTAAAGAATTTGGTTACCAACGATTTGATACCATCGCTAAATTAATTCACGCAGTAGATGTGGTAGATATAGTTACACCTACCCTATCACATTACAAATGTGCGCGAGTTGCGATTAAATCAGGCAAACACGTTTTCATTGAAAAACCTATCGCAACAACTGTAGAAGAAGCTGAAGAAATTATTGCTTTAGCCAAAGAATATAATGTAAAAGGCCAAGTAGGTCACGTAGAGCGTTTCAATCCTGCTTTCAAAGCAGTGAAGCACAAAATAGAAAATCCAATGTTTATCGAAACACATCGTTTAGCCGAATTTAATCCACGTGGCACCGATGTTCCTGTGGTTTTAGACTTAATGATTCACGATATAGATGCGATTCTGAGTGTCGTAAATTCTAAAGTAAAAAATGTACATGCTAGTGGCGTTTCGGTAATTAGTGATTCACCAGATATTGCTAATGCTCGTATTGAATTTGAAAATGGCTGTGTAGCTAATATTACTTCAAGCCGAATTTCGATGAAAAATATGCGTAAGTCTCGTTTTTTCCAGAAAGACGCTTATATCTCTGTAGATTTTCTAGATAAAGTTTGTGAAGTAGTAAAAATGAAAGATGCACCAGAAATTCCTGGAGATTTTGATATGATTCTTCAAAATGCCGAAGGGGTTAAAAAACAAATTTATTACGACAATCCATCGGTTGAACCTAACAATGCCATTCTAGATGAATTAGAATCTTTTGCTGATGCTATCAATAATAATACTACCCCTATAGTAACTTTAGAACAAGCAACTGAGGCATTACGTGTGGCATATCAAATCATAGATGAAATGAAGAAATAAAACTCCCCAACCTCCAAGTAGGGAATTTTAACTATATTTAAAATGCTATCAAATACAAATTTAATTTCTGATGTAAAATCTTTAATAGCAAAAGCTAAAGAAGGAGCTATTCGTTCGGTCGATCATCATCGAATTGTTATGTATTGGCACATTGGCGAACGAATTTTCAATGAAGAACAACAAGGAAAAGACAGAGCTGATTACGGAAATTATTTGATAAAATATCTTTCTGAACAATTACAACCTGAATTTGGGAGTGGATTTTCCGTACGCCAATTAGAACGATATAGACAATTTTACAGAACTTTTCCAATTGCGTCCACACTGCGGACGCAATTGAGTTGGTCACATTATAAATTACTCTTAGCGTTTGATAATGAAGTTTTAAAAAAAGAATAATTATTATAAATTTTAATATTGTTTTTTTTAATCTAATTTTGATTAAAATTTGATTTACATATGAACATAGTATCTTTTTTTGCAGGTGCAGGTGGTTTAGATTTAGGATTCCAAAAAGCTGGATTTAATGTTATATGGGCTAACGAATATGATAAAGAAATCTGGGAAACTTATGAAAAAAATCACCCTAAAACAACATTAGACAAAAGAAGTATTGTTAACATACCCGCAGATGAAGTTCCTGATTGTGACGGAATTATTGGAGGTCCCCCTTGCCAAAGTTGGAGCGAAGCCGGTGCTCTAAAAGGAATAAATGACAAAAGAGGGCAATTGTTTTTTGATTTCATAAGAATACTTGAAGCCAAACAGCCCAAATTTTTCTTGGCTGAAAATGTAAGTGGAATGTTATTAGGAAGGCACTCAGAAGCTCTAAAGAACATTAAAGAAATGTTTCGTAATGCTGGTATTGGTTATGAACTTTCTTTTGAAATGCTTAATGCATCAGATTACAATGTTCCGCAAGACAGAAAAAGGGTTTTCTTTATTGGCATAAGAAAAGATTTAAAATTCAAATTCGAGTTTCCAAAAACAAAATTTTCAAAGATTACTCTTGAACAAACAATTTCTGACCTAAAAGACAATGTTTTACCAGCTTTAACGGGAAACAAAACTAATGGAGATAATTGTATAATTTCTAATCACGAATTTATGACTGGTGAATTTTCAACAATATTTATGTCAAGAAATAGAGTTAGAAATTGGGATGAACAATCATTTACCATCCAAGCAGGTGGAAGACATGCGCCTTTACATCCACAAGCTCCAAAAATGAAATTTATCGAACAAAACATCCGAATATTTGTCCCGGGAAAAGAACATTTATACAGAAGATTAAGTGTACGAGAATGTGCAAGAATACAAACTTTCCCAGACGAATTCACATTTTATTACAACTCTATTTCAGCTGGTTACAAAATGATTGGAAATGCCGTACCTGTCAATTTAGCTCACTATTTAGCACAAAATATTAAAGAACAAATTATAAAAAATGAAGCTTTAATTGAAAATTTACACCTTTCCAATCCAAATTTAAATTTAGCCGTATGAGTAATCTATTAGAAGCTATTTTCAATATTTCTAAAATTGAAAATCTGACTGTAAATGAAATTAAATTTGGTAATAATAGAGCAAACAATATGGGTGAAGGCTTAGAAACCTTTATAAAAGACTCGTTTACAAATACATTTTTAGAAACGGACAAAATAAAACGTATAGAAAAATACTCCGAAGTTTTTTCTTATGAAGGTTCAAAAAATAGTCCTCCAAATTTAATGATAAAAAATGGAGATGCTATAGAAATAAAAAAAGTCGAATCATTAACAAGTGAATTACAATTAAATAGTTCCTTTCCAAAATCAAAACTTTTTTCAAAAAGTCCACTTATAAATAAACACTGTAGAGAATGTGAGAATTGGTCTGAAAAAGATTTTATATATACAATTGGTCATATTCCAAGCAATTCTAACAAACTTTCTTCTTTATGGTTTGTTTATGGCTCTATATATGCAGCAGATGAAGAAGTCTATCTCAAGATTAAAGACGAACTAACAAAAAACTTAGAGGATAATAAAGAATTTAATTTTTCAACCACAAATGAAATAGGGAGACTAAATTTTGTAGATCCATTAAAAATAACCAATTTAAGAATCAGAGGAATGTGGCTTCTTCAACCTCCATCAAAAGTTTTTAAAGAATTTTATGAATATGATCAAAATGCTTCCTTTCAATGTTTTGCTTTTATTCCATCTGAAAAATATTATTCATTCCCTCTAGAAAGTAGAAAGAAAATTGAAAATTCTAATAAAATATTAATACAAAATATTAAAGTTCAAAACCCAAATAACCCTGTCAATTTAATTGACACCAAATTAATTACTTTTAAAATTTAAAAATGAAAAACATCGCAGTTATAGGTGCTGGAACAATGGGTAACGGAATTGCCCATACATTTGCACAATCAGGATTTACAGTAAAATTAATCGACATTTCCGAAAAATCATTAGAAAAAGGAATGGCAACTATCGCTACCAATCTTGACCGTATGGTAGCAAAAGGTTCAATCACAGAAGAAGATAAACACAAAACTATAAGCAACATTATCACTTACACTGATGTAAAAGACGGTGTTGTTGGTTGTGATTTAGTAGTTGAAGCAGCTACAGAAAATGTACAGTTAAAATTCAATATCTTCAAACAATTGAGTGAGGTTTGTGACCATAATGTGATTTTAGCAACAAATACCTCATCAATTTCTATCACACAAATTGCTGCAAATGTGGTTCATCCAGAACGCGTTATCGGTATGCACTTTATGAATCCAGTGCCAATTATGAAGTTGGTTGAAATTATTCGTGGATACAATACTTCTGACGAAGTAACAAAAATCATTATGGATTTATCTGTTAAATTAGGTAAAATTCCATCTGAGGTAAACGACTACCCTGGTTTCGTTGCGAATCGTATTTTAATGCCAATGATAAACGAAGCTATCGAAACTTTATATAATGGTGTAGGTGGTGTTTATGAAATTGATACCGTGATGAAATTAGGTATGGCACACCCTATGGGACCATTACAATTAGCAGATTTCATTGGTCTTGATGTATGCTTGTCTATCCTAAACGTAATGTACGACGGATTCAAAAATCCGAAATATGCTCCTTGTCCATTATTAGTAAATATGGTTATGGCGGGCAAATTAGGAGTGAAATCAGGAGAAGGTTTCTATGACTATTCTGAAAGTAAGAAGGCTGAAAAAATTTCTAAGCAGTTTATAAAATAGTATTCAGTACTCAGTAATTAGTTGGCAGTTACTGAACACTTAGAACTGCCAACTGAACACTATTAAAAAATGGCAAAAATAATTCCTTTTAAAGCAGTTCGTCCTGCGCCTGATAAAGTAGCTTTGGTTTCGTGCCGAGTGTACGATGATTATAGTTCGGCTGAGCTTGCGGCTTGGTTGAGTTTTAATCCGTATTCGTTCTTACACGTGATTAACCCCGCTTATGCAAATACACAACGCATCACCTCAGACAAACGTTTTAAGGGAGTTACACACAAATACAACGATTTCAAAAAGGAAAACATTCTAATTCAAGAAGAAAAACCTATGTTTTACCTTTACGAAATCCAAACCAAAAACAACACATTCACAGGAATTATCGCAGGAACTTCTATTGAAGACTATCAAAATAATGTCATCAAAAAACACGAAGACACTTTGCAATATCGTGTGGAATTATTTAAAGATTACTTACATCAAACAGGGTTTAATACTGAACCTGTTTTGATTACCTATCCAGATAGTACTGAAATCAATACCTTTATTTCGATACATAAGAAAAACCGACCTATTTACGAGTTTTCGACTACCACTAAAGAAAAGCATACGCTTTGGAAAATTGATACTGAAACGGAAATCAATTTATTAACAGAACATTTTGAAGCAATCCCAAATTTATATATTGCAGATGGGCATCATCGTTCGGCTTCGGCAGAAATGTTATACGAACAAAATAAGGCGACTGGTAATCCTAATTTGAATTATTTTATGAGTTTCTTGATTGCTGAAAGTAATGTAAAAATTTACGAATTCAATCGAGTAATTCACGATTTAAATGGGCATACAAAAGAAGAATTCATTAAATTATTAGCTAAAAATTTTATAATAAAAGACAAAAAAAGCGAATTATTCCAACCCGAAAATAAGTATGAATTTGGAATGTATCTTGATGGTAGATTTTACTCGTTAGAATACAAACATAAAGAAACAAAAAAAGGCATTTTAGAAAACTTAGATGCTCAAATTTTATATGACAATGTGTTACATCCTATATTAGGTATTGGAGATTTACGTAATGATGAACGCATAGATTATATCCCTGGAAAACAAGCTCTTTTACATATAAAGGAATTAATAGATGAAGGCGAATTTGAAGTAGGTTTTATGTTGTATCCGTCTAATGTTAATGAAATAAAATTACTAGCCGATAACAACCTAATTATGCCTCCAAAGTCTACTTATATTGAACCGAAGTTTAGAAGTGGGTTGTTGGTTTATGAGTTGTAGACATATTCTATATCAATATCAAAAAAACACCCAGATTTATCTAACTTAGTTTCAATTTGTGCAACTATTTTATTATTATAAAAAACATCATACCAATTACGTTCAACCCGATAATAATCCCCACAAAATCGATAACTTATTTCAGGAGAATGTAAAGTATTCAATAAAATAATTTCATTGCCAAATGATTTTTTAAAATTTTGTTTAATATTATTTAATTTAGTGTTAAAATCAACTAATGAATTGCCTCTGTAATTTTCAAATAAAGTCATAAAATATTACACATTTAAAATTATAAAACAAATTTAATTTTATTTTTTAAATAAAAAACATTTTTTTTAACTAAAATAATGAATATATTTCAAAACCTTAACAATATAAAATCTACACTTCCATCTCACGTTACACTAGTAGCTGTTTCTAAAACCAAACCTATTAGTGATTTGATGGAAGCGTATAATGCTGGTCAGCGAATTTTTGGTGAAAATAAAATCCAAGAAATGACCGAGAAGTGGGAACAAATGCCTAAAGATATTGAATGGCATATGATAGGTCACGTACAAACCAACAAGGTAAAATATATGGCTCCTTATGTAAGTTTGATTCACGGTATAGATAGTTTAAAGCTGTTACAAGAAATCAATAAACATGCAGCAAAAAACAATAGAGTTATTGATTGTTTACTACAAGTTTATATTGCAGAAGAAGAAAGTAAGTTTGGTTTGGATGAAAAGGAGTTGGGAGAAATTCTTCAATTCGTCCAAAACGACAATTCTTTAAATAATATAAAAATTGTTGGTTTTATGGGAATGGCGACATTTACAGATGATCTTAACCAAATCAAAAAAGAATTTTTATATTTAAAATCATTATTTGATAAACACAAAGAACTAAATACTGCAAACTGTCAACTGAATACTTTATCAATGGGGATGTCTGGCGACTATCAACTAGCAATTGAATGTGGGAGTACAATAGTTCGAATAGGAAGTAGTATATTTGGAACTAGATAATTGAAGATTGTTGATTAACGATTTTTGATTTCAGAACTTTTTAAACCTTAAACTTTAAAAAAATTTATTGTATACTCGACATAGAAACTACTGGAGGCCAATTCAACGAAGAAGGCATTACCGAAATTGCTATCTATAAATTTGATGGTCACGAAGTCGTGGATCAATTTATAAGTTTAGTTAATCCTGAAAAACAAATTCAACCTTTTGTAGTTAAACTTACAGGAATTAATAATGCAATGTTACGAAGTGCTCCGAAATTTTATGAAGTAGCTAAACGTATTATTGAAATTACAGAAGACTGTATCATAGTAGCGCATAATTCTGAATTTGATTATCGAATTTTACGTACTGAATTTCGTCGATTAGGGTATCATTTTCAGAAACCAACACTTTGTACCATTGAATTATCAAAAAAACTTATTCCAGATCAACCTTCCTATAGTTTAGGTAAATTAGTTCGTGGACTTGGAATCCCTGTTGCCGATAGACACAGAGCAAATGGTGATGCAATGGCTACAGTAAAATTGTTCAAAATGCTTTTAGCAAAAGATATTGAAAAAAGCATCATAAAAACGTTTGTCAAAACCGAAATAAAATCAGGCATTTTGCCAAAACTTTTAGACATTATTGATTCTCTTCCCTCTAAAACAGGTGTCTATTATATACATAACGAAAAAGGAGATTTAATTTACATTGGGAAAAGTAGAAACATAAAAAAACGTGTAACTCAACATTTTACTGGTACTTCTAATAAAAGTAAAAAAATTCAAAGAGATGTCTTTGCGGTAACTTTTGAAGAAACTGGTAGCGAATTAATTGCACTCTTAAAAGAGAGTGAAGAAATTAAAATCAACAAACCCATCTATAATAGAGCGCAACGTAAAACTCTTTTTCCTTGGGCATTATATGCTGAAGAAGATTCTAATAGTTATTTATCCTTAAAAGTTCTAAAAGCAGATGGTCGAAAAAAAGAGATTACTTCTTTTTCAACATCTCAAGAAGGTAAAAATGCTTTGTTTAAAATTACCGAAAAATATCAACTTTGTCAAAAAATAAACGGTTTATACGATACTAAAAAAAGTTGTTTTCAATACGATATTAAACAATGTTTTGGTGCTTGCATAAAAGAAGAAACTCCTGATAATTATAACCGTAGAGTAAAATACTTTATCGAAAGTAATGATTTTAAAAATCAAAATATGTTACTAATTGACAAAGGGAGAAATTTACAAGAAAAAAGTGCCATTTTGATTGAAAATGGAATTTACAAAGGTTACTGTTTTTACGATTTGAATTTCCAAATTAATAACATAGAAATATTAAAAAATTTAATTATTCCAATGCAAAGTAATCGAGATACTCGAAACATAATTCAGAGTTTTATAAACAAGAAAAAAATACATAAAATTATTAAATTTTAAAGTTTAATTTTGAATATACCTGATAGAGACTCCGCATTTCCATTAGAAACTTATTATAGGTTATGCTTTTTGAAAAATATTATTAAAAACCCTAACATTATTGTTGGTGATTACACCTATTATGATGATTTTGAAGATGTAGAAAATTTTGAAAAAAATATAAAATATCATTTTGACTTTATTGGAGACAAACTAATTATTGGCAAGTTTTGTATGATTGCTTCAGGAGTAAAATTCATTATGAATGGAGGAAATCATCTAACTGAATCCATTTCAGCCTATCCCTTTGCTATTTTTGGAAAAGATTGGCAAAACGCTATGGATGGCAAATCTTATCCTTCAAAGGGTGACACTATTATAGGGAACGATGTTTGGATAGGTCATAATGCCACAATTATGCCTGGTATAACTATTGGAGATGGAGCAATAATTGCTTCTAATGCAACTGTTACAAAAAATGTAGCCCCTTACACAATTGTTGGAGGAAATCCTGGACAAATTATAAAGAAACGTTTTTCTGATGAAATAGTAGAATTACTTCTAGAAATACAATGGTGGAATTGGGATATTGAAAAAATCACTCAAAATGTACAATTGTTAACAAGCAACGATTTTGAAAAATTGAAATCAATTATATGAGTCAAAATTATTTAGTAACTATAGTTGGACCTACTGCGATTGGAAAAACAGCACTAAGTATCAAACTAGCGAAACATTTTAACTGCGAAATTATTTCTTGTGATAGCAGACAGTTTTTCAAAGAAATGACTATAGGAACCGCTGTACCCAATAAAGATGAGTTGGGAGCTGCTCCTCATCATTTTATTCAAAACAAATCTATTTTTGAAAATTATTCAGTGGGTGATTTTGAAATTGACGCATTAAAAAAATTAGATGAGTTATTTCAAAAAAACAATATTCAAATAATGGTGGGCGGCAGCGGATTATATGTTGATGCTGTTTTGAAAGGCTTTGATGAATTTCCAGATATTGATGTTTCAGTTAGGACAGCAATAAACAATAAATATGAATTATTAGGCATAGACTACTTACAAAATACTCTAAAAGAATTAGACATAAATTATTATCAAAAGTTAGAAACCGAAAATCCACAAACACTTCAAAACCCACAACGAATGAAACGTTTTGTAGAAGTATGTATTGGAAGTAATCAGCCCTATTCGAGCTTTATTGGTAAAAGAAAAAACAAACGCAATTTTACCCCTATTATCATTGGTTTAGAAGCTGATAGAGAAATAATGTATCAGCGAATAAATATGCGTGTGGATATTATGACTAAAGAGGGTTTAATAGAAGAAGCAGAAAAACTATATCCTAACAAACAATTAAATGCTTTGCAAACTGTAGGATATCGCGAGCTATTTGATTACTTTGATGGAAACTCAAATTTGGATTTTGCTATAGAGCAAATTAAAATGAATACACGTCGTTTTGCTAAACGCCAAATGACTTGGTTTAAACGCACTGAAAATACTACTTGGTTTGATTTTCAAACACCACTTGATGAAATATATAAACTTATAGAGTCAAAAATATAAAAAGCGAAAAATCAAAAAAATGATTTTCCGCTTTTTCAAATAGTAATTAGAACTTTACTATTTTATTTTTTCACAACAAGTCTAAAGCCCTCACCGTGAATATTTAAAATTTCAACATTTTCATCTTGTTTTAAATATTTACGCAACTTAGCAATGTAAACATCCATACTACGAGAAGTAAAATAATTATCATCTCTCCAGATTTTTGTTAATGCTAATTCACGAGGCATTAAATCGTTTTCGTGAAGAGCTAACATTTTAAGCAATTCATTCTCCTTTGGAGATAATTTTATAGATTCATCACCTGGAAAAGTTAAAAAACGCAGTTTAGAATTTAAATGAAATTTACCTATTTCAAATTCAAATTTAGAAACATCACCTTTTACTTCAGATGCTTTTCTTTGAATAATAGCCTTAATTTTCATCAATAACACTTCCGAATCAAAAGGTTTATTCAAGTAATCATCTGCACCTACTTTATACCCTTTTAAAACATCTTCTTTCATTGTTTTAGCAGTCAAGAAGATAAGTGGTACTTCTTTGTTTTTCTCACGTATTTCTTTAGCTAATGTAAAACCATCTTTATATGGCATCATCACATCAAGAATGCACAAATCAAATTCATCCTTTTTGAATTTTTCAAAACCCTCCATACCATTTTTGGCTAAAGTCACTTCAAAATCATTCATAGTAAGATAATCTCTCAAAATTGA
The DNA here is from genome assembly GCA_030053945.1 of Limnohabitans sp. Lineage (GTDB taxonomy): Bacteria > Bacteroidota > Bacteroidia > Flavobacteriales > Flavobacteriaceae > Flavobacterium. Next base: position 11,120 of record JASGCW010000024.1, on the reverse strand, counting down.
ACCAAAATTAGGGTCATCCTCAACAAGTAATATTTTTTTATTTAATTCCATAATCTCAATAAATTAATGGTAGTTTTATTATAAATGTGCTTCCTTTTCCTTTTTCACTTTCAACCATAACTTGTCCGTTATGATCATCTACAATTCTTTTTACATAAGCAAGACCTAAACCGTGACCTTTAACATTATGTATATCACCTGTATGCTCTCTGTAAAACTTATCAAAAATCTTCTTTTGAGCTGTTTTACTAATTCCTGCTCCTTGATCTTTTATTCTAATAATGATAAAATTTTTAATGTTTTCTGTCGACACATCAATGATTGGTCTTTCTGGCGAATATTTTACAGCATTCTCAAGAATATTAACTAATACATTTGTAAAATGGACATCATTCAAAAGAACTGTAGTTTTTGTCGCATTCAAATGAGTAGAAATTTCTCCTTCTCTATCTTCAACAATCAAACTAATATGCTCAATCGCTTCTTCGATAACATCATTTACATTGTGTGATTCTTTCTTTATGTCTAATTCGTTTTTTTCCAATTTAGAAATACGCAAAACATTTTCTACTTGTGCGTGCATTCGTTTATTTTCTTCCTTAATCATTTGCAAATAACGATGTACTTTTTCTTTATCATCAATAATTTTAGGATTCTTGATTGCGTCAAGTGCTAAGTTTATGGTTGCAATAGGTGTTTTAAACTCGTGAGTCATATTATTGATAAAATCTGTTTTTATCTGTGATATATGACGTTGCGTATTCAATTGTTTTAAAGCACTATAATATGCCATAATGATAATAGCTGTAAACAAAAAAGCTAATGATGCAATTCCAATTAAATCTGAGATTAAGAAAAGCTTTTTCTTAGGAAAACTAACCAATAATTGATATTTACTAACTCCATCATTGTCTGTAAAAATAGGAATATCAAAAGTCGTTTTCTTATCGTAATTGAAATTTTCAGAACGAACCTTAGTAGCTAGTCCATTACTGTAAATTCCAAATTCAAAAGGGGTCTTAATACCATATTTTTTGAGTTCGGCAACTAAATAATCATACAATTGCGCATTAGTTACCCTATCATTTATAGCACGCATATCTGCTATATCTTTGAAGAAAATTTCAAATTGAGCTTTATCTAAAAGCTCCATCCTACCACTTTTTTCAATTCGTTGATCAGGAACCGATTGACTTCTTAATTCCGAATTATCGAAAGATTTTTTATTAAAAACTTCTGTAACTCTTCTAGCAACAAAGTTTTTAAGTCGATCAGAATCATTCTTTTTATCAAAGAACGTTGATGAAACAGAATAATCCTCAGGAATTATACTGTTCGAATAAATTATTGTTTCATTAGTTGAAGCATTTTTTTGAACATAAAAAAACTTCAACAATTCACTTTGTTGAGGGCTTTTACCTATACTATCTTTAAGTCTATTGTATTTACTTAAAAAACTAAAGGTTTCTTCCTCTTGAACTTTTTTTGCGACATTATCGAGAATTTGCTTTACTTGGTACTTGAACTGCTCATCTTTGTTTCTAAATGAAGCATTAATGAGGTAACCCTGTACCAAAATAATTCCCAATAAGGCAATTGTCATTAAAAAAATTACAAAACGAAACAATGCTTTATTCATTGAAACAAAATTAAGATTTTAACATTTGAGTCTTAAAAACATTAACCAAACATTAACAATTAATAAATTTACTGAATATTTTTTATTTTTTTAAGAATTTCATAAAATTCCAGCTTAGTTTTTCCATAATCTTCATTCTGAATCACAAAATCGCTTTTTTCAATTCGTTGTTGATCACTCCACTGATTTTTTAATCTTTCTAAAACCGCATCTTTGGTAGTATTATCTCTTTCAATAACCCTTTTTATCCTAATTTCTTCCGAAGCGACTACACATACAATTATATCACAATATTTATAACTACCAGATTCAAATAAAATTGCTGCCTCTTTAACTAAAAATGGATGCTTTTGATTTTTGACTACCCAAGCATCAAAATGCTTTTTTACTAAAGGATGTATAATTTGATTTAACTTTTTAAGTTTTTCAGGATTCTTAAAAACTATTTCTGCAATTTTTTTTCTATCTATTTTATTTTCAAAAAGTATTTCACTTCCAAATTCATTTACAACTTGACTAATAGTTTCTTCTTGATCTAAAATCTTTTTTGCTTCATCATCAGCAAAATAAACAGGTATCCCTTCGGTTAAAAAAAGTTTAGCAACAGTTGTTTTTCCGCTACCTATTCCTCCTGTAAGTCCAATTATTTTACTCATTATGCTTTAAAAAATAGTTCAGGAAATGCCTCTTGTGGCTTTTTCTTTAAAATATTTATTTTAAAGAAAGACTCTATAAATCCTAATCCGTAACCGAAGAACTGTCTCCAAAGTGCAATTATTGTATAAAAACCTACCTTTAGACTTCTATTTTTATAAGTAGATACAACAAAAACAATAAAGGTATAAATGAAATACAATTTTAAAACTATTTCTATTTGAAAAAATATTGAAAGAAAAATCCCAACAAACAACCCAATTACAAAAAGTGCTGGAAAATAAAAAGTTGGTTTTGCATATTCTGGATAAAGTTGATTTAAAATCGGTCTCACTTTTCCAAATTTGTTTACTTGGATATAGAATTTCTCCCAATCTATTCTTCTTTTATGATACACAAATGCCGAAGAAATTAATTTAGTCTCAAAACCTAATTTCCATAAACGGATTGACAAATCTGGATCTTCACCAGGATGAATATTTGAAAAACCCTTTGAAGCTTCAAAAGCTTTCCTCGAAATACCCATATTAAAACTTCGAGGTTGAAACTTCTCTATTTTTTCAGATGCTCCCCTAATACCACCAGTTGTCAAAACAGATGTCATCACAAAATTTATAGCTTTTTGTATTGGTGTAAATGATGGTAACATATTATCTGGACCACCAAAACAATCTACATATCTATTTGTAAGTGACTTATCTACTTCATCAAGATATTGGGGAGGCAAAATACAATCGGAATCAAGAATTATAAAATAATCACCTTTAGCATATTGCATTCCAAAATTTCTAGAATCTCCAGGACCCGAGTTATATTTCAAATAATACGTAACAGCAAGCTTAGAACGATACTTTTCAACAATATCTTCACAAGGAAGTGTTGACCCGTCTTCTACAATAATCACCTCAAAAGGATTATTAAAATTTTGTTTAGATAAGCTCTCTAAAAGTTCATCTATTTCATCAGGTCTATTAAATACCGGAATAACAAAAGAATAATTCATTCTGTTTTTTTTGCAAAGGTACATTTTAACAAAAAAAAGTCACCATAAAAGGTGACTTTTTAACAACTTTTTAAAATTTTATTCTTTAACAATCTTAATCGTTCCCACTTGATTATCAGAAGTAACTTTTAATAAATAAGTACCTTTTGCTAAAGATGACATATCTAAAGTAGTATTCAAAGCATTTACCTTTTTAACCATTACTTCTTGTCCTAATAAATTCACAACAGAAATATTAGAAATTTCTTTATTATATGAAATGTTAAAGATATCGTCAACTGGATTAGGATAAGCTCTAAAACCTGTAAAATCAAATGAATTTGAGCTTAAAGAAACATCATAAGCTGCTATTTTAAATTCACCTACAGCATTTATATTTCTAGTAACTGCATTACTATTATACCTCCAAACTCTAACAAATAATTGTTGTCCAGGAGACACAGCAGGAGTGGATGAAGCAGACAAAGTTATCTTAGCATGATCTCCAGTATTTGTACTTCCTGAATCATTACATTTAGCTAAAACTAATGCACCACAAGTTCCCGTATATACAGCCATCCCAGTATCTGTTACCGCACTTGAAGCTTCCGAACCTGTCTCTAAAGTAATACTTCCTGATCCAGGAACAGTAGTTGTAAACCAAACATCGTGACCTATATAAAGAGCACATCCAGGTGCTGGAATGCTAGGGTCTGCAGTTTCAGAATTAGATGCTCCTACTAATGAAGAAGTTATTGCAGCAGAAACATAATCTGAACCTAAAGCAAGTACAGTAGCACCAGCACAATCATCATTAGCTGGAGGTGTCGCTAAAGTTGTAAACATTAAAGTTGCCCAAGAACTAAAAATTGATCCACAATTTGTTCTTACATGCAAATAATAAACAGTATTAGCAGTTAAACCTGAAGCATTGTAAGTTGTAGTTGCAATAGCAGTCCCAGCACCAGTAGGATCAGTAGCTGTATTATCTATAACATATTCATAACCTGCTGCACCAGTAAAAGCTGCCCAGCTTAAATTTGCCGTATTTTGAGTAATTCCAGTTGCCGACAAACCAAGAGGTGAACTACAAGCTGGTGCTACATCTACAGTAATATTATCTACAAATAAACTATATTGATTCGAAGCAGAATATGCTTGAAAACCTATATAATAAACTCCTGATGTTGAAGGAGTAAAATCTACAATATTAGTTTGAATAGCATTTTGATTAACATTTGAATGATCAGCTATTGTATTAGTCATTGATACAGCGTCTGCACTTGAACCATAAGCAACTTTCAATTTTTCTACAAAAGAAGCCGAATTGTTACCGTAATTATATGATATTCTGTAAGAAGTACCAGCAGTCAAATTTATACCTTGTGTAAAAAACCAAGTATTAGCAGCATTTGAACTATTATAACCATATTTTAATGCTTTTGTAGTAAAACCAGACCCTGGATTAGAAACTGTTACCCAAACATTTCCTGTTCCTGAATTTACAACAGTTGTACAAATTGGTAAAGCTGGAACAGTAACAGTTTCAAAATCCTGTGTATACGGAATATTTGTAGCCGCACACACAGTCACAAAACTTGATGTTCTCCAAGCACTGTAACCTGAACCGCAATTTGATCTAACGTGTACATAATACATTGTACCAGCAGACAATCCTGTAATATTAGCTGATGTCCCCGAAGTTGCAGTACCGGCTACTAAAGGATCAGCTGCATTTGTATCTACAACATATTCATACCCATTACTAGGCGCAGGCACTGGCGCTGTCCATGAAACATCTGCGCTTGATGTTGTAATATTAGCAAAAGTTAAAGCAGCAGTAGCAATACAAGAAGGAGGTGTAAATGTAAATTTCTTTCCTACTAAATTTGTTGTTGCAGAAATTGTATTATTAGCTGTAGCAGAAGAAACTGTTGATGTAGTTCCTGGCGTAACACTTAAAAAAGAACTTGAACCATTTAATCCAACTGATGCAGATAAAGTTCCAGCAGAAGCCATTGTAGGACCATAAACAAAGTCAATTACATTTGTGGTCTCATATAATCTTAATTTAAATGATGCCAAATTAGCAGCACTTGTAGCTCCTGAACCACCAATATTAATATTATCCCAACTAATTTCTAAAACTTGATTAGGAGATGTTCCAGTTAAAGCATACTGAATGCTTCCTGTATTTTTATTATTATCATCCCAAAATGGTGCAATTAAAGGTTTATGAGTAGCTGTATTAGACAATAAATTTGTAAAAGAACCAGTTCCTATTGTTGTTGATGCATTCCCTAATTTTATCCATCCATTAGTATTGATACACAAATGTGTATAATCTACACCTTCAAATTTAAAAGTAAAACCTATAGCTATACCATTTTGAGATCCGTCATCCCCTGATGCAGTTGAGCTTGTACCTGTTACTGGAGTGTATGTTTCTGTTGATTCTAAAAAACTATATCCTGAAACTTGGGCATAGCTTTGTGTTATTGCTGCAATCAAAACAGCAAAAAATAAAGTAATTTTTTTCATAATTTATTTTTGATTTACGGGGCGCAAGTTAGCAAACCAAAAAACTTTAAAAAGCAAAAATCGATAAAATGCAAAAAAAAACCACGAACTACATCGTGGTTTTTTTTGCATTTTAAGCCTTATTATTTAATACTCTCAACCTCAATCATTTCACTTGTATCGGCTAGATAATCTACTCCATCAAATCCGAATCCGAATAAATTTAAGAAATCTTGCTTGTATCCAGCCAAATCTCCTAATTGTTTCAAAGATTCTTCATCAACTTTAGTCCATAATTCTTTTACTAAAGATTGAACATCATCCCTCATTTCCCAATCATCAATTCGAATTCTTCCTTCACTATCCACTGGTACTTCTCCATTTGCATACAATCTTTCTGCAAATAAACGTTGCATTTGTTCAATACATCCCTCGTGAATACCTTTATCTTTCATTGTTTTATACAATAATGATATATATAAAGGAATAACTGGAATTGCAGAACTAGCTTGAGTCACTAATGCTTTATTTACAGAAACATAAGCTTTACCATTTATATCTTTCAAAGAATCTGATATTGTAAAAGCTGTTGCTTCTAAATCATTTTTAGCCATTCCTATAGTTCCTTTTCTATAAACAGCTGCTGTTACTTCTGGACCTATATATGAATAAGCAACTGTTGTAGCTCCATCTGCTAAAACTCCTGCTGATTTCATTGCATCAATCCACATTTTCCAATCTTCACCCCCCATTACCACAATAGTATTATCTATATCTTCTTGAGCGGCAGGTTCAATAGAAACTTGAGAAACTTTTCCAGTATGGAAATCTACTGTTTTATCGCTAAAAGTTTGACCAATAGGTTTTAAAGCCGATCGATGTAAAACCCCTGTTACAGGATGCATACGAACGGGTGAAGCTAAACTATAAATTATTAAATCTACCTGACCTAAATCAGCTTTAATTATGTCAATAGTTTGTTGTTTTACTTCATTTGAAAAAGCATCACCATTGATACTTTTTGCATACAAACCTGCTTTTTTTGCTTCTTGCTCAAATGCAGCCGAATTGTACCATCCTGGAGTAGCGGTTTTCCCTTCAGCTGGTTCTTTTTCAAAGAAAACACCTATAGTTGAAGCGTCACTACCAAAAGCAGCAGTAATTCTAGAAGCTAAACCAAAACCAGTAGAAGCACCAACAACTAAAACTCTTTTTGGACCATTAATTTTTCCTTTAGATTTTACGTATTCAATTTGATTTTGAACGCTTTTCGCACATCCTTCAGGGTGAGCAGTTAAGCAAATGAATCCGCGCATTCTTGGTTCTATAATCATAATTTAAACTTTATATTTCTATATTGATGTAACAATTTAGATAAATTAATATTTTGTATATTTTGAGAGCAAACTTACTAAATATATAAGAAGTCTAAAAATCTTATTAACTTAATTTAGCAATGCTTTTGCATGATTTATTGCAGAATCAGTTATATTCTTACCTGAAAGCATTTCTGCAATTTCAATAATTCTCTCTTCAGAAGTTAGAAGTTTTAATTCGGAAACTGTACTATCCTCTTTGTCCGACTTGAACACTTTATAATGTTGATGCCCTTTTGAAGCAATTTGAGGCAAATGCGTAATCGCAAAAACCTGCATCTGCTGACTCATTCTTCTCATAATATCACCCATTTTTTGGGCAATTTCACCTGAAACACCTGTATCAATTTCATCAAAAATAATCGTTGGAAGCTTAGAATAATTTGCCAATATTGATTTTACTGCTAACATAATTCTAGACATTTCACCTCCTGAAGCTACTTTCTTGAGCAACCCAAAATCTGTTCCTTTATTTGCAGAAAACTGTAATTGAACTATATCTTTTCCAGTGGTTAGAAAATTATCAGAACTAGTCATTTCAAACTGAAAACGGGCATTTGGCATCCCTAACTGAGACAAAATATCAGTGACTTGTGTAACTAAAACAGGTACAGCTTTCTTTCTATTTTCAGAAATTTTTGCAGCTAAATCATTTAATATTTCAGACAATCTTTCAATTTCGTTTTCAACCTTTTTAATTTGATTATCTAAATCATCAGCTCGGACAACTTTATTATCTAAATCATTTTGAATTAATAACAATTCTTCTACCGATGCTACATTATGCTTTTTCTGAAGATTATATATAGATTGTAGTTTTTGATTGACAAGTTCTAATTTTTCAGGATCATTAATTAATTTCTCAGACTGATTATGCAATTCGGAAGCGATATCATCAAACTCAATTATACAACTATTAACTCTTTCAAAAAGTTCATTAAATTCTGGTGACAACGCAGCTATTTTTTGAAGAGAAGTTTTCACTTCTTTCAAGTTTTGAATTACCCCTATTTGTTCTTCGTTTGAAATTGCTAAACATTTATCTAAATTTTCTTTGATAAACTCAACATTATTAAGCTTTTCAAAAGTAGCTTCTAGATCTCCTTGTTCACCTGACTTCAAATTAGCAGATAGTAATTCTTGCAACAAAAAAGAATTATATTCTGCTTCCTTTGACAACGTTTCCTTTTCGGTTAAAATCTTTTTAAGATCATTCTTTAAAGTTTTATAAAGAGATAATTTCCCTCTATATTCTAATAAAATATCGTGTTGCCCTGCAATAGCATCTAAGATTTCTATCTGATATCCTTCTTCTGTCAATTCTCTTGTTTGATGTTGCGAGTGAATATCTAAAAGAAACTCTCCTAAACTTTGCAATTCGGATAAATTGACAGGGCTATCATTAACAAATGCTCTTGATTTTCCTGATGGCAAAATTTCCCTACGAATGATTGTGAGATTTTCATAATCTAAATCATTTGTGGCAAAAAAATCTTTCAAAACATATTTTGTGATATCAAAATGAGCTTCTATAATACATTTTTGTTCTTTATCTTTGAGAGAAGTCAAATCGGCACGATTCCCTAACACTAAACCCAAAGCACCTAACAAAATAGATTTTCCAGCACCTGTTTCACCCGTAATAATAGAAAATTGATTGGAAAAACTTATTTCCAACTGTTCTATCAACGCAAAATTTTTAATTGATAAAGATATAAGCATTGTACAAATTTAATACGTAATTTGACTCCACTTACTAGAATTTGTTGGAGATAATTGATTAAGAATATCAACTACTTCTTTGTTATCTATTTTAGGACCTTCTTTCAAAATACTTAGAATTTCATCCGATTTAGCATCAAAAAACACACGTGTTAGATAAGCATTAGGTCTAGAACGTGCTACTTCACTTAGCGTTTTTATTGATTTAATCAAATTCAATTTAGCATTTTTTGTATCATCTGCCATTTTATCTAAGGCTCCTAAATGATATTCATAGATTGCTTTTCTAACAGATCCAAACATAGGAGAAAGCATATCATTAACCAAATAATAACGATTTTGATTACCTGTTGACATCCATCCTTTTTCCTGAGTTTGTTGCGCTAAATTCACAATATTTAAAGCTGTTTCTAATGCTTTATTTCCACCTTCAAGAGCAAATGAATCACTATCAAAAGCAATAATCATATTAGCATAAAAAGCAATAACCGAAATCAAATTTGAATCAAAACCGTTAGGATTAAAAGATAAAACTTGGAATTCGTTATAGTTAAAATTCACTTCCTTATCATTCAAATTCAATATTGATGTAGTATATGACGAGTTAAAAACAGGTCTTGAAGCCTGTACTTGTAAACTTCCTGTAAACTGATTTACATTATCAAAAGATGTGATATTGAAAAAAAAGGAACAATTAATTTTTTCATTCGGTTTATATACTTTATCTGTCCATTTTGTGTTATTTATAAACTCTACTAATGATTTTTGAAGTGTTTTAAAAATTTGTTGATTTGTTGCTGCTACTTGACTAGTATTAAATTCAACAGTACAATTTAATTCTTGAGCATTAGAAATACCAGAAAGAATAAATAACAATACAAGCAAATATCTACGCATAATGTTTAATAATTTTGTTTACAATATCAAGAGCCACTTCTTCTTTCGATTTTAATTCTTGAGGCTCTACATTAAATTCCTTGTCTATAAATGTAACTTTATTTGTTGGTTTACCAAAACCCGCTCCAGTATCATTTAAAGAATTTAGAACTATCAAATCTAGGTTTTTTTTCTGAATTTTTTGCTTTGCGTGTTCAATTTCATTTTCAGTTTCTAAAGCAAAGCCAATTAAAAATTGATCCTTTTTAATTTGTCCTAGTGATGCTAAAACATCTTTTGTCTTCTCTAATTCTATTATTAACGAAGCATCATTCTTTTTTATTTTTTGTGAAGCTACATTTTTTGGTTTATAATCTGCAACAGCTGCTGCTGCAATGGCAACATCTACTGCTTCAAAATTTTCCATACAAGCCATAAACATTTCTTCAGCAGAAATAACTCTTATCAAATTTATACGTGAATGATTTGCTTTTAAATGTGAGGGGCCAGAAACCAAAATAACTTCTGCTCCAAGTTGAGCAGCTTCATTAGCAATATCATAACCCATTTTTCCAGTTGAATGATTCCCGATAAATCGGACTGGATCTATTGCTTCATAAGTAGGTCCTGCTGTAACCAAGATTCTTTTTCCTCTCAAAGGAAGTTTATTTTCTATATCCTTTTCAAGAAAAGCAACTATATTTTCAGGTTCAGCCATACGACCTTCACCAGAAAGTCCACTTGCTAATTCACCCGTTTCGGCTGGTATAATAATATTTCCAAATCTTTTTAATGCTTCAAAACTTGCAATAGTTGAAGGATGTTTATACATATCTAAATCCATTGCAGGAGCAAAATAAACTGGGCATTTTGCAGATAAATAAGTTGCGATAAGCAAATTATCACAATTTCCATTTACCATTTTTGACATTGTATTTGCTGTAGCCGGTGCAATAATCATCAAATCTGCCCACAATCCTAACTCTACATGATTATTCCAAGTTGATGAATCTTCATCATTAAAGAAATTAATGTAGACTGGATTTTTAGAAAGTGTTGATAATGTTAAGGGGGTAACAAAATCAACAGAAGCAGGAGTCATAATCACTTGGACTTGAGCTCCTGCTTTTATAAATAAACGTACTAATGAGGCTGTCTTGTAAGCAGCAATCCCACCAGATATCCCTAGTATTATTTTTTTACCGCTTAAAACAGACATAGTAACTATGCTTTATTTTGTTGTAGATTTATAATAAATCTTATTTTCCATCCATTCTTGAACAGCTAAAGCGTGAGGTTTAGGTAATTTCTCATAAAACTTAGAAACTTCAATTTGTTCTTTGTTTTCAAA
>JASGCW010000299.1 GCA_030053945.1 Limnohabitans sp. | reverse complement strand
AGATGCAAATTATCTAATTTAATATATTCATCGATTGCTGATGAGAATAAAAATGTTATTGGAGATTTATGATCGACAGTTGATATGGGTCTATATTCTATTTCAACGTCTTTCTCTACAGTTAGTTGAGTTGGTGGTACTCCCCACAAATCATAGTCAGATAAGGGAGCAATAGCAGATAATTCGTGAATAGGTTCCATTATTGTAAGAAATCAGTTATTTTAGAAAATTTATTACTTCTTTTATACTTTCTTTTAGTTTTTCTAATCTTCCTTTTCGGTCTTCTTTTATATTTCTTTTTTAAATTATTCAAATTTAATGTTGAATTCTTTACTTTTCTTCTTTTATATTTTCTAGCTCCATTCCCAGACATGACCCTCTCTTTTATGGTATTAAACATATTTTGACCTTGTTCTTTTATTCTTTGTTTACCTGACTCTTTGAATGAATTTAATGAAAAATCGTCTTTATCAACCAAGTCAGAAGCAATATTTGCTCCAGCTTTTAAAGCATTTTTCCCAAAAAACTTTAAAAATGGGATAATTGCATTTGACAAGAGTCTACCAAAAAATCCATAACCTTTTTGATATCTAACACCTGAAAAGCCGTGAAGGCCATTTCCAGCTTGTTTAATATAATAATCTTCAAATGCGTTCATTTTTGATTATAAATAAAAATTAATAACATCTTTTATAGAGTCTGTTTTCGTTTTCTAAAATGTAAAACGACATACAATTTTCCATCATTAAATCTAACATTCTCATCAGCATCATCTTTTATATTTATTTCTATTGAATTAATTTCATTAGACACTAATGGAAAGTAATTGGGTCTATCATATATGAAATTTAATGGTTTATCATAATTCGCTTCAGGCACTTTTATAATTCGCAATATTTGTGCTTGTGTATCACCAACAAATGACTGTTGAACAATGTTACAATAAACAAATAAAGTATCATTTCCTTGAGATAAATGTGGACTTTTTTCAGATATATATTCTTCATGTAAATCTTTTAAATATTTTGCGCATAATTCCATCCTATCGTCAAAAAAATCATCATATACATTTGCTAATTCATTAAAACCTAAAATTTCCATAAGGTTACTGCTCACCAAAGGAAATAATTTAGATTCAGTTGAAATTTTAATTAAAGTTTTTTTATCATCTTCGTTGTAAACAAATTTTGGAAGATTCGAATCTTCTTTTGAATTTAAGGGATCTAATTCTAGTATCTTTTTATTTATTTCATTTATTAATCCTCGAATATCATAATTTCCTGGATTTGTTTCCGTTTTAATGTATGTTTCTTCATCCAGATTAATAATTCCAACAAAAAAGTTTTCATCTATATTATACCATGTTTTGTTGAATGATATTTCTGAAAGAGCAACCTCCCAGCTTTCATCTAGCCTGAGTGTCGATGACAGATTTGTTGAATAATTTGAAGTTGTATTTCTATTGAAAGGATCTTTCACATTTGATGGAAGATACACATAAAAGGAATCCATTATTAATTTATATTTTCTAGCGCAACTTCTTCACTTTTATTTGTTTTTGATGAATTGATTGAACCATTTAAAATTTTTATTTTTGGATTTGGCATTATGTAACCCAAAAGACTTGTTAATAGTAAAGTCCATAAATTAACATTTCCCCATTCAAATGTTAAATTTATTAAGGAACAAAGAACAACAATGAACACCAATGAAACTTGTACGATAAATAGAATAACATCAGGTTTTCTATAATTGGAAGAAATATTCGATACACTATCCATTTAATCTCTTTATATTTTCTGCGGGTTCCCAAGTATTATAAGAATCAGGATATCCAAGCCACTTTATTAAATATTCAATTTTTCCTTTATTTTTTCTTTTTCTTATAATTTTCTCGATTCTGTAATAATCTTCTTTAACTTTTTGAATCTCTTGAGGATAAAATCTTTTGTTAATTACTTTTCCTTGCTGATCAACTACTTTTATATTTTTAATTGGAACATTATTTTGTATATTTTTAATTTTAAAAATTTGATCCTGCCAAACAGGATAATATCCTTTTTCAAACTCTTTTTGCTTATATGGTATTCTTACTGATTCTCCATTATTCAATTTAACTTTTCTTA
>JASGCW010000023.1:16545-48165 GCA_030053945.1 Limnohabitans sp. | reverse complement strand
CTAAATTACTAATTTTGAACTGCTTGTTTTTTATTTAAAAGTTTAAATCACTTCTATAACAAAATCATCCATTTTAAACTTATACTGTTTCTTTATCTTCATTTCTGGATTTAGGCAAAATAGATATAATGAAATTAAGAAAATCCATTCTAAAGGTTTCATTAAAATATATGTTATGTTTGAAGCTTCAGAAGTATTAATTTTTGTCGAAAGATTATAACCATATTTGTCATAATTTTTTCTAATGATGGCGTGCAATTTTGGCGAAAAATCATAAATCATTTCTTCAAAAGCATTGGCTATTTGAAGTTGTCTATTCACGATTATCGTTTGACCATTTCTTTTACCTAATCGTATCGGTTTTACTAAACTTGGATTTCCGCAGGCAGCAACAGTACAAATATAATGTCCTTGATGGTCTAGGACAGGAGGATGCATTTTTTGAGAAAACCGCCAAGTGGTTGTTTCTGTGAATACTTTAACTAAGGAGTCTATGTCTTGTCCTAATAACAATAAAACTAAAGTGCAAAGAAATAAAACAGGAAATAATAGAAGTATTGACCACGTTTTAGCGGAATATTTAGTGCTTAAAAAAAGATTTAAATTGTTTAAGAATTTGTTTTTAAAAAATCTCTCTTTAGATTTATCAGCTTCTACTTTAATTGTATTTATGATTGATTTAGTTCCTATGATAATGCTAAAAGCAGGAAATAAATAAAACAAATTCTTACCATCATCTACATAATACTCGCTAAGGGTACTTGTATTATGTTCACTTATTTGAATTATGAAGACTATATTAATAATGATTCCAATGAAAGTAAATAATAGCACCAATACATAGGTTAGAGGAGGGAGGTTACTTTCGTTTTTCCATATTATAAATAGACTTGTGACGAAGGTTATAAGATAAAAGAGTAATGTCAGGATATGTTCATATGAGAATGGGGTATAACAACTATCATCTACAATATCAATAGCTTTGTAATATGGTGAAGAATGGAGACCACAAGCGAAGATGAATAATATGAATGTAAACAAATAGCACGTCGCTATAATTCTTTCGTTTACTCTACTCTTATTTTTTGTATGCTTTAGATAGTTGTAAAAGGCATAGAGAAAGAGAAAAAATAATGCGATTATGATGATTAAAATTATTTCCATAAGTAAGGTAAAATGCTGTTTTTCAATATATTTACAGTACATAAATAATAGGTTTATTAAATGTACTGTGGTTTAAAAGTTAGCAAAAAAATAAAAAAATTATTCCCAAAACTCTCGTAATTCTATTTTTTTTCTCAAATGCTTATCAAACCATAAAAATTGAAATATTTCGTGAATCCAAACCCTGCGACCTATTTTGGAATACCACATCATCGCTTTTCGGATTTTCTTTTCAGGATGAAAGAATAATCGCATCAGTGCTTTTGGTCTGGTTTGCATAATAATTTCTATAGCTTTAACATAGAGTAAAATTTGCCAAGGTTTAAGATGTTGGGTTGCCATAATTTGATGCTTGTAATCCCATTTTCGCTGATCCATTTGAATGATTTCTTTATCTTTTATTTCTTCAAAATAAGGTGTCCATTTATGAGGTGTTACATAAAGTAATTGGATTTGGTCTGGATCATAGGATAAAAGTTGTTTTAGACTATTATAAAAATCCTTAGAGGTTTCTTCTCCAAAACCTACTACATAAGTTGCCATTGATAATATATTGTGTTTTCGGAGTAATTGTATAGCTTCTTTATCTTTGGAGATTTTACCTGCTTTTTTAATTTTTTCTAAAACGACTTCGTCATAGTTTTCAATCCCAAGTAAAAATCTTTCAAAACCAGCTTTTTTATATAAATGCAATATTTCGGCATCACGTACAATATTATCTGCTCGTAAAGAACCTACGAGTGCCAAATCTAGATTTTTAACAATCAGTGCTTCTAGAAATTGTTTCCAAGCTTTTTTGTTTGTAGCAGGATTTTCATCGGCGAAATTGATAATTTCTACACCATATTTTTTGTGGAGCATTTCAATTTCATCGGCTAAAAGCTGTGGGTCACGATGACGCCATTTTACCCAAAACAAACTTTGTCCACAATAGGTACAAGGGTAGGGGCAACCTCTTGAAAACTGGATGACTACAGCTTTGCGTTTGCCCCAGTAAGTATAGTGGTAAAGGTCTAGAAATTCCCAAGCGATACGGTATTCGTCTAGATTTTTGATTAATTCTTCGGGCGGAGTTTTAATAGGAGTTTCATTTTCTCGATAGGCAATTCCTTTTATAGTAGCTAAATATATTTGGTTTTCTAAAGCATGTATTAAGTTTACGATAACTTTTTCACCTTCACCACAAACAATATAATCTATTGCCTTATGTTTTTTTAAAATTTCTTTCCAATGATAGGTAGGGAATACTCCTCCAATGATGATTTTAATATATGGTAGTTTAGATTTTAGCAGTCTAGCAATTTTATTAATGATGGGTTGTGCTGATGTTGAGCCTGAATGTCCTAATAATACTGTATCTGGATTATAACTTAAAGTTTGTGAAATGATACCATCTATAGGCATCGGAGCATAATCAGCATCAATAAAGTGGACATTGTGCCCATTGTCTATCAAAGGACCAGCAATAGAAAGTAGTCCAAGAGGAGGAAGGTGTTCATTTGCCATTCTGCTTCCTATTGCTGTGTGGGGAGGGTTAATTATTACAATATTCATTTACTTATTATTATTTAAAAAATTTATAGGACACATAGATTAGATAGATAAAAAGCCCAAAATGAATTGAAAATAGAATTCCTGAAGAAGTAAATACTTCGGTGATTATATTTCTAATTAAATTGGCAGGTTGTTGAACAATATCCCAACTATTGAAGCGAAGTATTCTCCCGATGTATATTCCGAAACCACAAAGGAATGAGATACATACAATTAGGGTTTTTCTTAAAATCGATGACATATTTTTCAGTAAGATTTCCTCAAAGCGAAGGATAGATTCTAGTCCTAGTATAAATCCGATGAGGCTAAATAAACATATCATAGGGATGTCTAACCAGATTATGCTTTTATCTGATTTTGTAAGATGAACTAAATCGGTAATAATGTAAAAGGAATTAGGAAGAAATGATAACCAAACAAAAGTAACGAGTAGCGTTTTAAATGTCCAAAAGCAAGCATTTTTTTTAATTTGAAGTAAGGCTGTATAAGGAACAATTGCTAGAAACAAATTCCAAACAAGAAAACCCATAAATATTGTTTTAGTTAGGAGTATGCGAGTTGTTAGAATTAGTAAAGCATATGTTATTAGTAAAAAAAGTAATTGATGCTTTTTTCTCTCTGTTGTCTGTGATATTGTCTTTGTATTCATATGTTTAAAATTTATTTTTCAGCGGTAACATATGGTATCGCCTTTTTAATCATTGGTGTTTGCTTGCGCAAACTTGTTGTTAATGGCGATTTCATAGGTTGTAATTTTTTTTAAATGCAGCTTATGTAAATAATAGTGATAGGAATATTACTTAAGAGAATTATTAATTTGATAGCGGTTTCCATTTTGTTTTTTTTCGTAAATAATTCATATATTAAGTATATAGCAACTAAGGAATTACAAATGGCAGCAAAAAGGATAAAGTAAATACCCACTATGACTAAAAAATCTAAATGCAAGAATTTGAAACCAATGAATAACATCGTTCCTATAGTAAAACTTGCTAGTGCTAATTGTGTTGAAAAAGGAAAGTCCTTTTTTTGATTACTATTTTCCATTTTAAGTGATATTAAAAGCAGTTTTTATGTTATGAATAGGAATATGGAGCATTTTAGAAAAATCTAAATGATGAAATGAAATTGATTTTCTTCCTTTTTTATAACATTCCATAAATTCATTAAAGCAAATAGGGTAGAAGATACTCGCAGAAATTACGATAAACACAAAAGGTGATTTTTTACCATTTCCTAAAAGGTACCATTGCATTTTTATTTCTTCTTTTACCGTAGTACCACAATTTGTTAATACGTGATACACATCGTGTTCTTCAAGTTGTGGCTGAATAGCATAGCTATTTTTTACTAAAAACTCCCCAAGTTTTCTTCCTAAGGTGTTTTCTGGGTTTTGTAAATACTCTTCGATTGTCATATTCCAAGCTTTATTATTTTTAAATAATGATTGATAAGGTCCTTTGATGGTTTTGTAAATGAGTTCTATTATTTTGTCTTTCATTTTATTTAAAGTTCTTTGAATTTCAAAGTTGATTGATAAATTTTTTTAGAAGCGGTACCAAGATTTTTTAACAAAAAACATATTTCCGTATTTAGAAGAATTAAATACATAATAGTATGACCAAACATTTCTGTATAATGTTGGATTTTTTTGTAAAATGTGATAATCGGTATTTTTAGGGTAGATATTTAAACGTGCATTACTATATTGATCTTTAATCTCAATTTCTTTGGTTATCGTTTTTACAATATCGCCATTATCGTTATAAATGTAAAGCTGTAAAATGTCATCTTTACTTATATTTAATTCAAAATGTTCGTGCTGCCAATCTGCATTTTTTCCTGCAAATTTACTTGCATCAATGACATACTCACCATAGATTTCATTCTTGCTTAAATTCATTCTATCAACAAATAAAGTATTAAAAATGGATACTAGTATCATAAGAAAAAAAGGAAAAAGAAGAATACTGTAACCAATATTTATTATAATTTTTTTCTTAAATACTGAACCAATAATAAAGAATGGAATTGCAATAATTGCGATGACCGAATAAACTAATAAATAAAAAAATAATGCCATAATTGTATTGTTTAAAGTTCTTTGTTTTTCAAAGTATAAGGTTAAAAAAAGGTTTATGTTTTTGAAATTAATTTTTCTAAAGCTTCAATATGCTCTTGAAATGCTTTGCGACCTAACGGAGTAGCTTTATAGCTTGTATTGGGCTTTTTTCCTATAAATTGTTTTTCAACTACTATATATTCATCTGCTTCAAGCGCCTTTGCGTGACTTGCGAGGTTGCCATCTGTTACTCCTAATAATTCTTTTAGTGTAGTAAAGTCAGCACTCTCGTTTACCATTAATACCGACATTATCCCCAGTCGAATTCGATGGTCAAAAGCTTTGTTTATATTTTGGATGATGTTTTTCAATTTTTATAAGTATCAATCACTGTTGTCAATAATTCAGATTCCGCTATTTGGGAAGGAGCAATCACCTTTTCATTATAAGGAATATTGCTGCCATAGCGTTGTTGCATTATATTTTGGACAATTGGACTATTTAAGTTAAAATCTTTTAATTTTTTAAATGGACATATTTCAACTCCCGCTCCTTCTTTATAGACTTTCCATACTAATTCTGAACAATATATTTTATCATCAGACCATTCAAAATATAAATCATAATCTTTATTTATTAGCGACTTACCATAACTCTTCATTTTATTAATAATGTTAGAAGTAAGTATTTTTTCTGATTTTTTTAGTCTTTTAATCAAATAACTATTGTTTTTACCGTGAGTTATCCATTCCTTAAAAGAAGTAATTTTTACAGGTTGAACAGCTTCAATAACATAAACTTCACTTTTGTCTTTGAAAATAATACCACAATGTGAAAATTTAGAATTTGTAGCAATTCTTACTGCTTCACATTGTGCAGATTCTGATGTTTGTAAAATGATATCGCCATCTTCTAGTTTAATAATTTCTTTCTCAGTCTTTTTTTCAATAGTTTTAAGGTTTTGTCCTATCTGGGAAAAACTAAAGAATGCTGTAATTGTCAGTAAAATTAATCCAATTGCAATTATTTTTCTCATTTTCTATCATATTTAAAATACATAATCGCACCATATACAATATGACAAATCCCAAACCCTAAAGCCCAAAAAAATAAGCCATAACCTAAAAACTCGGTTGCTATAAGCCCTAGTATTATTTCAGTTATACCTAAATATCTAACATATCGAAGAGTATATTTACTTGCATTTAGGCAAGCTAAACCGTAAAATAGTAATGTTGCAGGTGCTATTATTCCAAAATGCCCCTGTTTAAGTTGAATAAGTGCAAAGATACCTCCTGTAAACAAAGGAATGGCAAAATTAATCAATAATCTCTTTGATGAAGTATTCCAAATGCTTTCACCTACAGATTTAGCTTTTTTGGCTGTCATTACATAGGCTGTTATTAGTGAAGTTAGCAGGACTACTATTGCCGTTAAAGTTATTTTCTTAAAAGTTAAACTCTCAAAAGTTATAAAGGTTTCTTGATGATTGTTGATTAGATGATTTACATAAACAGCACCTATAAGCGCATAAAATCCTGCCAACACTCCAGAAAGTCCACTTAGAGAAATGAACTGTGTAGATTGTGACATCATTTGTTTGATATCTTTTAAGTCTTCTAAATAATTTTTGTTTTCCATTTTAAAGAACTTTGAAAAACAAAGTAAGATCTTTTCTTTTTTAAATCCAAATTATTTTGATATTTTTTTATGTATCTTAAATAGGGCTTGCTATTTTATTATTTATGATAGTTGTAACTATTCGAAAAAATGACAAATCTCACAAAAGCAAAATACAAATAACAATGCACACTCGAGGCGAAGCAGGGTATTCGCGTTTAAAAAATTACCACTCCTGATAGCTATCCTATCGTGTGGACACATTTTTGAATATTAGAAATACTAAGCAGTTAGTCACTGCACGAAGTAGTCTTTTTTGATATGCAATCGGTTTAATAAACAATAGACTGCTTTGCTTCGTGCCTCGTATGACGTTACGTTGAAAGATAGCGTAAAAAAGTATATATTAGAAATACAATTTTTTTAAAAGCAAATGCCGAGAAGGTGAAGCCGAACTGAGTGAAGCTAAATAAATTCGAATATTTTAATGACTTAAAAAAGTTAGCTATTTAAAACCTTGTACAATGTCAAAATGAATTGTAACTGATAGTTTGAAAACAAGAAAAGCAACAAAAATTAATTCGTTGCCTTTCAATCACAAAAACCACATCTAACAAAAAAAAACTAACTTTTCAACATAAAATTAATTAGGATATGTCTTTTTTATAAGTTTCTTGAATGAATCGTATATTGCTAATTCCACATCAGCATAATTTTTTGAATCTAATTCAGTCATATATTGTTCAAGTTGTTCTTTATTGATTGAACTATTTTTTAGTAATATATTTTTTAGTTCAATCGATATATTTTTTAAATTTTTTGAAATAGGTAATAGCGAAAGTATTAATGGAGCTTTTGAGCTTGCAATAATGAGTTCGTCATCAATATTTATCCATTTGTCTAAAAATGCAATTAGAGATTTTTTATTTTCTAAATCATTTTCGTTATTTAGATAGTTATTGGTTAATTTCTCAAAGAGAATAGCGTCTTCAGCATCTGGCGTACATAGGTCAGCAAAAAGTGTTAGTGGCGAATAGGATTGATATTCTGTACCTCCTTTATTTCTTGAATATTTTTTTAGAGGTTCACAAACCCTCGAAAGCGTTTTTACTGCTTCAGTATTTTGATTGTTACAAATATTTCTAAGTATTACCTCTTTATTTTTTAAATGAGTAATTCCTAATTCTTCTAAACGATAAGATACAGAAGGAAGCCTTTTATAAAGAAAATCAATATCAGATATATTGTTTTCCGACCATAATCTTTCAGCAATCGCAATAGTTCTTGGCCAAATTCGAGAATCTATAGTTAGGGGAGTGACTAGTTCACTCCACATAGTCGCTTCACCTCCCAGTATTCTCTTTTTTTCTTCTTCTGATAGATTAGATTTTTCATTAACAATTTCTACAGCATAGTGATCTTTTATGCTTAGCATTAGGTCTATATAAAAACCATTAGAGAGAATTGTTTTATATCCAGATTTAGCTGCATTTATTAAAGATTGGCCTGTTGGCATACCTTCGTTGGGACCTTTCCAAGAGTGTATGATGGCATCTTTACTCATAGTTGGCGTCATAATTTCCTCCCAACCTATTACTTTCTTCCCCTTTTTATCCATTATTTTTAATAATTGCATATTAAAATAGGTTTGTAAATCGTGATTGGTTTTTAAGTTATGCTGCCTTTTAAAAGCTTGAATTTTAGGATTTGCATCCCAATCTTTACCTTCATTTTCATCGCCCCCAATGTGAAAATATTTGCTTGGAAATAAGGCACAAACTTCATTAAAAATTAATTCTAAATAGCTGTATGTTTTAGGGTTGCTCGGATCAAGAGTAGGATTAAAAATTCCTGCATTTCGTTCTAGATTGTATTTTTTTATTTCTCCATTAGCACTGTAAGCACTACCTATTTCGGGTAAAGCCGTAAGTATAGCTGTGGCATGTCCTGGTACATCAATTTCAGGAATTACCATAATTCCTCTATCATTAGCATAGGAGACAATTTGTTTTATTTCTTCTTGTGAATAAAATTCTCCGTCTGATGCTAATGTTGTTAGTTGAGGGAGTGATTTTATTTGTATTCTCCAACCTTGATCGTCTGTTAGGTGCCAATGAAAAACATTTAATTTTAGAGCTGCCATAGCGTCTAAATTCCTTTTGATTACGTCAATAGGCTGAAAATGTCTTGCAGAATCTATCATTAATCCCCTCCATGTAAATCTCGGATTATCTTCAATTTTTATTGATGGAAAAATAAATTGATTCCCATAGGTATTAAGTAATTGAAGTAAGGTCTCCATCGCATGCATTGCACCCAAATCTGAATGTGCATTGATGAAGATATTTTTTTCAGTTACTTCTAGTGTATAACTTTCGTCTTGATTAATATCAATTTTACCTTCATTTAAACAATTTATGATTAACTGCTTGTTAGGTAAATTGTTACTTTTTGAGATAATTCCTTGTTTAAAAAATAATCCTGTACGGTTATCTAATCGTCTTAAAAATCTATTTGCATAGGAGTATATCCTAACATTTGGATTACCTGTAATGGTGATACCAAAATCAGATGATATGACAAATCTTTCTAAGTTTGAGGAAACATTTTTAGGCCAAGGAATTAAGTCATAGGAGCTTTTCTCTACTTGTGAAAAACAAGTGATTGAAAAACAAAGGAATAGTAATGAAAATTTCATTTTAGGATAGGTTAATTTTATAAGAATCAATGAAATTTTGTATTTAATATTCAAATTTTTTAAAAGCCTCAATAGCGTCATATTCTGCTAATCCTAACAAATCGTAAAGTCTTGCCGTGTTTCTATTTCTTTCTTCACTTCTAACCCAAAATTCTCTTGGATCGTTTCCTTGAAACATAACTCTATCTTTTTGTGATTGGTGACACAAAATTGCATTTCGTTTTATAGCTACTTCATCTGGGCTTAAAGGCACCGCCATATCAATTTCATGTGTTTGCCATTCGTGCCATGCACCTCTGTATAGCCATAACCAGCAATCTTTCATAAAAGGTTTTTCTTTTAGATTGCCAAGTGCTGTAAAAATAGCCTTCAGGCAGGTTTCGTGTGTTCCGTGTGGATCTGCAAGATCACCTGCTGCAAATACTTGATGAGGTTCAATTTTAGTAATGATATTTTCTATGATTTCGATATCTTTTTGTGAAATTGGATTTTTCTTAATCTGTCCTGTTTCATAAAAAGGTAAGTCTAGAAAATGAACATTTTCGTCTTTCAAACCTAAAGATCGAGTAGCTGCATATGACTCTCTTCGTCTAATTAATCCTTTTAATTTCTGAACTTCTAAGGAATCAATTTGTCCATCCTTTTTTTTGTTCAAAAAAGCAATCACTTCATTAAAATTGATATTATTATCAGTGTTTTGAATAAAATCTGCTGCAACCTCGGCAAATTTTAATGCTTCAAAATCACTTACAGCTATATTCCCAGAAGTTTGATATACTACGTGAACATCATGTCCTTGTTTTATTAACTTATAAAATGTTCCTCCCATTGATATCACATCGTCATCTGGATGTGGACTAAAAAGAACAACTCTTTTTTGAATAGGTAAAGCTCTTTCTGGTCTGAAAGTATCATCTGTATTTGGTTTTCCACCTGGCCAACCAGTAATAGTATGTTGTAAATTATTAAACATATTGATGTTTAAATCATAAGCTGACCCTTCTAAAGCAAGCAAATCAGACATACCATTATTATTATAGTCGCGATCAGTAAGTTTAAGAATAGACTTACCTGTTTCTTGACATAACCAAACAATAGCTTTTTTAATTAATTCGTTATTCCATCTGCATTCTCCAACTAACCAAGGAGTTTTGAATCTTGTTAATTCACTTGCAGCAGCTTTGTCTAAAACGAATGTTGCATTTTTATGTTTTTGTAGAAAAGTAGCTGGTACTTCAGCATTAATTTCTCCTTGAATTGTTTCATTGATAACACTAGCTTTGTTTTCACCCCATGCTAACAAAACCACTCTTTTCGATCTCATTATTGTTGAGATTCCCATTGTGATTGCTTTTTTAGGGACATTTTGGAGTCCATTAAAAGCACTAGCAGCATCTTGTCTAGTTACATTATCTAAAGTAATTATTCTTGTTCTGGAATTTATATGAGACCCTGGTTCATTAAACCCAATATGACCTGTTCTACCAATTCCTAATAATTGAAAATCTAAACCACCCGCTTGTTCAATTTTTGCTTCATAATCAATGCAAAATTCTTCAACATTTTCTATAGATACTGTCCCGTCTGGAATGTTTATATTCTCGGGTTTGATATCAATATGGTTGAATAAATGTTCATGCATAAAAAAATGATAACTCTGGTTATTTTCCTTAGTCATAGGAAAATATTCATCCAAATTGAATGTAATTACATTTTCAAAGCTTAAGTTTTCTTCATTATGCAATCTAACTAATTCATTATAAACTTTGATAGGAGAGGAGCCTGTTGCTAATCCTAGAACACACGTTTGGTTTTGTTCTTGTTTTGATCTGATTAGCTCAGCTATTTCATGAGCAACTGTTATAGAAGCTTCAGTAGCACTTTCAAAAATTGCATTATGAATTTTTTCAAATCGAGTTTCCTCAATTTGACCCGCTTTTTTATAGCTTATATCATTTTTTAAAGTTACTGTATTTTGCATTTTTTATAGTTTTGAAGAATGGCTGTCAGCTTAACTGACAGCCGTAAGGAAATAAGTAGGTAGGTAGGTTTAAAAGTTAGGTGAAGTAGTGTCCCACCATAGTCTAGTTGCACCAGTATCAGCACCCCCAAGTTTGGCTTTTCCGGTTGCAACACCAGCAGGATTTCCTTGAACTTCACTTATCGGGAAGTTAATTCTTCTAGGTCCAAGATTTGAATCTATGATACCACCACTTGTGTTTTTAAGTGCTGGAAATAATTTTGGATAACCAGTTCTTCTATATTCTGACCAAGCTTCTTGTCCGTCTGGAAAGCATGCAATCCATTTTTGTGTTATTATTTTTTCTAATTTTCTTTCATTAGAATCCGCATTATCCCATTGGATAGTCACATTTGAAATAGCAGTAGCGTTGTTTACACTGTAGTCATGACCAGTTCCTGACGTTGCAATATCTACATAATTTGCTGGCACACTTGTGTTATCTGCTAAATAAGTATTTGCAGCACTCAAAGCTAATCCATGTTGTTCAAATGATTTTCTTACACCTTCTTCATAATAGGATTGAGCAGTTCCTCCACCCATATTCCATCCTCTTAGAGCTCCTTCTGCACGTAGGAAGTACACTTCAGCAGCAGTCATAAAAGTTATTTTTGATGTTATCTGACTTGATAAATCAGAGAAACCACTGTGGTCAGCTTTTTCTTTGAGTTCAATTGCAGAACGAATACCTTTGTATTTTGTAGGATCTATTGAAGATTTATCGAAGAATTTACCTATTCTTGAATCGTTTAGTCCTACAAGTATAGATTCCATATTTGCAGACATCTTAATATCTCCCCAACCTCTACCTATAGTATTTAATGGATGTGATGCACCAGCTAAAGTAACATTGTTTGCATTATCAGTCATTAATCCTATAGAATGTGTTGCAGATTTTTCTGCCTGTGTTTTAGCTAACGCATTGTTTACTTTAGAAATTCGCATTGCTAAACGTAATCTAAGAGAATTCGCAAATTTTACCCATTTAGTCATATCTCCTTCTAGCGTAGAAGAATCAATACCTTTTAGATTTGTTGGCGTACCGCTCTGAATTTTTGCTGTAAGTGTAGCAATTGCAAAATCTAATTCAGAAAACATTTTGTTGTAGATTTCTTCCTGTGAATCATAATTAGCTGGTAGTATTCCTTTACCATATTCAGAATATACAGCAGGACCAAAGATGTCAGTTAAACGATGCATAGCCTCCACTTTTAGAATAAGTGATAATGCATAAAAATCATCTTGCTTGCCTTTAGTTTTTCTTTCAATAGCATCTGCAAATGCCATTATATTTAGATATGTAGGTTTCCATGCAAAATCATTCCAACCTGCCATAAAGTTATATGTTGAATTGTTACTTCCTCCAGCAAATGGAGTAGGAGTAGCCATATAACCAGACCATAAGTCAGCATTTAAGTTTTGTTGTAATTGATATTGCCAAGCAGGATCTGTAATGAAAACATTAAGATACAACTTCTTAAAAAGTTCTGGAGCTGGTAGCGACGAAATACCAGTAGAATCTGTATTGGTTTCATTAAAATCATTAGTACAGCCTATGATAGTAAATGCTGCTAAGATTAGTATTGATTTTAAAATATTGTGTTTCATTTTTTCTGTTTTTAACGATAGATAATTTTTTAGTTTAGAAAGTTAGATTTAAATTTAAACCAAGACTTCTTGTGCTAGGTAATCCAAATATATCTACACCTTGCAAACCTTCTCCTGTACTTAATGATACATTAGGGTCAAATGGTGCCTTTTTATAGAAGAACAATAAGTTTCTACCTATTACAGATAATGATGCTGAATCAAAGAAACTTTTACTATTAGGCTTATAGGTATAGCCTAAAGAGAATTCTCTTAACACGATATTTGTAGCATCATAAATATAATCTGCTGATGCACCTGTTCTTCCTCCAACAGCATTATAATAGGTTTGTGCAGGAAATGTAGTGGTACCTACTACGCCTGTAGCGCTAACTGTAGGTATTGTAACTCCTCCATTATCTCTTGCTTCAGCACTTCTTTGTGATACTCCATAAGCATCATTCATAGATTCTGTTAAACTCAATACGCTTCCGCCAAAACGACCATCAACTAATACATTTGCAGTGAAATTTCCTATTTTGAATGAGTTTGCTATACCTAACATAAAGTCAGGATTTGCATTACCAAGGTTGAAAAACGTGTTTCCATTTGACTCTTTTTCAAGTTGAAGTTTTCCTGTAGCATCTAAAATAGCTCTACCTTCTCCATCTTTTAAAATTCTTTGTCCCATAATAACACCAAACGGTTGTCCTTCTATCAAACCAAATTGATAACTATTATTTCCAGGTTCTGTCAATAACATTTTTCCATCAAATACTGAAGGTATATTTGTTACTACGTTTTTATTTTTTGAAAAATTAACTGTAGTTTTCCAAGAAATTTTTTCTGTATCTATCCATTTAGCATCTGCTAATAACTCGATACCGCTATTTTGAATACTTCCTTGATTTATTCCGAAATATTGAGCTGAAGAAACCGTTGCAGGTACTAAAGCTTTAAACAATTGATTTGTTGTTTTAGAATTATAATATGTTACTTCTATACCAAATCTGTTTTTGTAAAAACGCCATTCTGTACCTATTTCGAATTCTTTCTTTAATTCTGGTGCATAATTATTGTCAATACCTGGTAAAATATTTGGAAAATAGGCTGCTCCACCAACTTTAGTATTTACAGGAGTTGATAAGTATGATGGTATATCATTTCCTACCTCACCATAGGAAGCTCTTACTTTTGCAAAAGTAACTACTTCTGGTAATTTAATAGTTTCTGATAAGATATTTGTAAGACCTAATGATTTATAAAAGAATGATGTGCTGTTTGTGTTTACTAAAGCCGAAGACCAATCTTTTCTTGCTGTGATATCTAGAAATAAATAGTCATTATACCCTAAATTTGCTGTGGCAAATGCAGACTGAATTTCTTTTTTTCCACCATCTATTTGACGATTGTTTGCATGATATTTAAAGTTTGCTAATGTAAACCAGTTAGGTGTAGCTAATCCAAGTTTGTCATCAGTTCCAAAACCAGAATCTAAATACACACCTTGATTGCTAATGGTTTTTAACTGACTTCCTCCAATGTTTGATGAAAAAGTAAGTTTATCATTTATTTTTGTGTTAATACTTGCAATTACATCAAAATAGTTTTGTGAACTTTGTAATTCAGAATAAATGTATCTACCATTAGGACCTGCTAATGTAGTTGCAGAAGTAGCATACATTTTCTTATCGAAGGTGTTTAGTGTATTGGTATAACTGTATTTAGAATTAAGTTTTAACCATTTGTTTACAGAATAGTCAAAAGTTAAAGCAGTATTTAAAAATTTGTTAGTATCTACACTTTTATTTCTATTAATTAACCAATATGGATTTTGTTGATACTCGTTCGCTGAGACATTACCTATGATTGTATTCCAAACTTGAGTTGGTAAATCTGTAAGTGAATTATAATATTCATAATTATTTTTATAATAATCAAAATCATTACTTCTGTTCATTGTATAAAGCCCCAAAAGAGGATTGTTATAAAGCCCGTTTACAGGTCTATTGTATATGTTTTGATTTGTGTATAAAACACTAGCGCCAATAACTAACTTATTATCAAAGTAGCTGTTATTTACTTTTGCAGATAAGTTATTTTTGTTTAATGAATTTTCAGGAATAACTCCTTTTGCAGCCGTATTTGAAAAAGATAGCATAGTTGCACCTAATGATGTACGACCTGTAAAGTTTGCTGCTGTAGTTTGCGTAACACCAGTAGTAAAAAAATCTTTCACATATTCTTTACTCTCACCTTTAGATCCCCAAGAAGTATCACTTGTAGCAGTTGTTCCTAAATAGGTATTTTGTAATTTAGGTAAAGAAATTACATTTTCAAATGTTGTAGTCGAAGAAACTCTAATTGTAGATGCTCCACTTGTTCCTTTTTTAGTATTTAATAATATGACACCACGTCCCCCTTGAGAACCGTACAAGGCAGCTGCAGCAGCACCTTTTAATACAGATATACTTTCTATATCTTCAGGGTTAATTAAACTTACAATGTCACCAGCATCTCTATTACCCGCACCAGTATCACCAAAAGTTGAATTAGGTTGCTCAGCAGTAATATTGTATAAAGGAATACCGTCTACTACATATAAAGGTTGGTTGTTAAAAAGAGAAGAATTACCTCGTATTACAACTTTTGTAGATCCACCGGTACCACCAGCACTTCTATTAATAGTAACACCAGCAATTTTACCAGTCATAGTATTAATTAAGTTAGCATCTTTAGCTCTAACTAATTCTTCACTTTTTAATTCTTGTGTAGCATAAGTCAAAGTTCTTTTACTCTTTTTAATACCTAGAGAGGTAACTACAACTTCAGATAATGATTTTGAATTGTCCTGTAGTTTTATAATGATAGGCTCATCATTTTCTATAGGTCTAGTAACGGTTCTTTTTCCTATAAAAGAGAATTCTAGAACTTCTCCTATATTAGCTTTGATCGTAAATGTACCATCAAAATTAGAAGTGGTCTTTTTTTGCGTTCCTGTTACAGAAATGTTTACACCTGCCAAAGGACCGCTATCATCAGATACAACTCCACTTAAAGTTTTGGTTTGTGCAAAGGATACTTGTATTGTTAGAACAAACAAAACAAATAAAATAATTTTTTTCATGAATGTGTTAAATTTAGTTTGGTACACAAATGTATTTTGTATTGTAATCCAAAAAAAATAAATTAAACCAATGGATTTGATTTTTAAACCAACAGCATTTTTTTGCTTAAAAGTTAAGTTTTGAATCAGGTTAGATTAAAAAAAATGATTTAAAATCACTTTAAAATGTTTTTAAAAAGATTAAAAATGTAGTTTTGGTAATTATAATTCAATGAAAATGTAAATTTCTTGAAATTATGTAATAACTGTTTCTAATAAGTTTGTTTTGAGCAATTGAAAAATTATAGAACACAGTTGAAGATAAATTCAAAGTGAGATAAAAAATGATAAAAAGAAATCAGAGACGAAGCCGAATTGTCGAAGCATATCTTTTCTTTAATAAATAAATTCTACTTATTTATGAAATTTTATAATGATCATACTGCAAAAATTAAGCTATCCTATCATTTTTGGTTTTGGGGAATTTATTTTTTATTGAATTTTATAAGATGGGGGGCATATTTCAATGATTATAATTATTCATTTAAATCAAATATTCTTGAGTTTATTGTTCATATACCATTAGCTTATTTTAATATTAATTTTTTGATTCCGAAGTTCGTTTTAAACAAAAAATATGTCCAGTATTTGTCATATTTGTTAGTGGTATTGTTTATTGCTTATGTAATAAGAGCTTCTTTAAATTTTTACTTGATTGGTAGTATATGGCCAGAATCTGGTGTAGAAAGTAAACCTTATAGTTTTAATTATATTGTTGCAGTAATAATAGGTGAGTTATATGTATTGGCCATAGTTAGTTCTGTTTATTTGACTACGGTTTGGATTAGCGAACGTAATAGAAATAAATCTTTGGTCGAAGCCCAATTAAAAATTAAACTTGATTTTTTAAAGCTTCAAATTCAACCGCATTTCTTTTTTAACACTCTTAATAATCTATATTCTTTGTCATTACATTCATCTTCAAAAGTACCTAATGCTATTATAAAACTTTCAAATCTAATGGAGTATGTTTTATATGATGTAAATGATGTTGAAAAAGTTGATTTATTAAAGGAAATAGAATGTATTCATAATTATATTGAAATTGAAAAACTTAGATTTACAGATGTGATTTCTGTAATTAATATTGAATCAAGTATTGAGAATCTAAAAATTCCTCCATTATTACTTATATCATTTGTTGAAAATGCATTTAAACATGGCGGAAATAAAAACCCCAATTTAATTATCAAAATCAATATTCAAAGAATAGAAGATAGACTTCAATTTCAGATTATAAATAATTTTATCGTTACAGAAAATCTAAAAGAAAAAGAAGGAATAGGTTTGTATAATACTAAAAATAGGTTGTCTTTATTATTTGGTAATGACTATGTTTTAAATCAGAAAGTCAAATTTAATTTTTATATTATTCAGTTAGAAATCCCAATTTGATGAAAGTATGGTGTAATTAGTGAGCTACTTTTTATATATTTACTTATCCAATAAACAAAAACTAAAAAATAAAAACATTGATGAAAATAAAATGTGTTGTAATAGATGATGAACCATTAGCAATTAATGTTTTAGAAGACTACATTGTTAATTTTTCTCAACTTGAGTTAGTGGGTAAGTTTACAAACTCAATAGAAGCTTTAGCTTATTTAAATGCTACAATAGCTGTTGATGTGGTTTTTGTAGATATAAAAATGTCAATGATGACAGGGTTTGAATTAGTAAACTCACTCAAGAATAAAGTTACTGTGGTATTTACTACTGCTTATCGCGAATATGCGGTAGATAGTTATGAGTTAGATGCTTTAGATTATTTAGTAAAACCTATCTCGTTTGAAAGATTCAAGAAAAGTATAGATAAAATTGAGTCAGAATTTCAGAAGAATAATAATATTGATATTGAATCCAAGTCCAATCCGTATATTTTAGTAAAAGTCGATAAAAAAATTATTAAAGTTGATTTAGAGGATATTCTTTTTGTGGAGGGTATGAGAGAGTATGTTAAGATAGTTACACTCGATAAAATCTTAATCACCTATCGAACTCTAACCTCTATTTCGGAAGATTTAACCAAGTATAATTTTTTGAGAGTTCATAAGTCTTTCACTGTGTCAATCAATAAAATTATTTCGATTGAAACTAATAGATTAAAGATTAAAAATGACTATATAATACCAATAGGTAGAAATTTTATTAAAGAAGCTAAAGCTAAAATTTTAAATAATTTGGAAATGATTAATAGTCATTAGATTGAAATTAACGTTTACTAGACTAACATTAGTAATTATGACTTAATAAACGTTAATTTTTAGCAAAGTGATTTATGTGTAAAAAAGATCTTCTTTTTAGATTTTAAATATTCCTCCAAAGGCTATAATGCGTTGAAAAAACCAGAAATCTTGATTTGCTCTGTCATTAGGATCATAAGAAGTTCTGATATCTGGCATATTGATGTAACCTTCTTTTAATTCAGCCTGAATAAAAAAATGTTTGAAGAAGGTAAAGTTTAAACCCACTTTAGCAGAAGCACCATAACCAGCTAAATGAAACTCGTCATATCTTTCCTTGTGGAATAATTTTGTATTGGTTTTAGGTATCAAAACACCAGCTCCAGCACCTACAGTAACATTAATTTGAAATTTGTCGGTATTTATTGTTTTACTTATATATTTAGTAACATCATCAAATCTTGAAATTTCTGTATTAACATAATTCAAACCATCAGTGTGTTCAAAAGTTAAGAAATCGTCTGTAAGTCTTACTTGGTTGTTGTTTAAAGAAGAACCATCAGCAGCAATATTTTCACCATATATGCCGCGATTTAAATATTTACCAGCATAGTTTACTACGATATCTTGATCCATAACATATTTCATATGGTCTAACCCAACTGAAATATTGTAGTGGTCATTAATGAAGTATCCAATTCTAACATTGGTTTGAGGGATAGTCATTCTGCTGGGATTAACATAATCTACGTGCCAGCCTTTAGGTTTGTCTAAAGCAGTTACATCATATAATGTGAAATCATATCCGTCTCCATGAAATCTAATATCAGATTTTGAAAATGATTCTCTATTTCCACCCCAAAAAATGTAAAATTTACCTTTGTTGTGTGCTGTGTATTTTTCAGGAATTCCTGTTGTTGCATCTTGTGCAAAGGTGTACTGTGAAAAAACACAAAAAGTTAGTACAGCCATTAAAAATGGATGTTTCATTTTTGATATTAAAAATTAAAATTGGTTTATTGTTTGACGTATAGCTACTAATTTTTTCATTAAGTCTTCAAAATAGTCAAGATGTAACATATTAGCTCCATCGCTTTTTGCATTAGCAGGGTCAAAATGAGTCTCAATAAAAATTCCATCAACTCCAACAGCAATTCCAGCCTTAGCAATAGTTTCAATCATATCAGGACGACCGCCAGTAACCCCCGTCATTTGATTAGGTTGTTGCAGTGAGTGTGTAACATCAAGCACAGTAGTTGCCATTTGACGCATTGTAGGAATGCCTCTAAAGTCAACAATCATATCCTGATAACCAAACATTGTACCCCTATCGGTTACCATTACATTTTGATTATTAGAATCCAATACTTTTTGTACAGCGTGTTTCATACTTTCAGGACTCATAAATTGTCCTTTTTTCAGATTTACAGTTTTTCCTGTATTTGCAGCAGCAACCACTAAATCTGTCTGGCGAACAAGAAATGCGGGAATTTGAAGTACATCTACATATTCAGCAGCTAAAGCTGCGTCTTCGTTAGTGTGTATATCAGTCACAGTCGGGATATTGAACTCTTGTCCTACTTTTTGAAGTATTTTTAATGCTTTTTCATCACCAATTCCTGTAAAACTATCTACTCTAGAACGATTTGCTTTCTTGAAAGAGCCTTTAAAAACATAAGGAATTTTTAAATCGTTTGTAATTTTTACTAAACGTTCAGCGATTTTCATAGCCATTTCTTCACCTTCAATAGCACAAGGACCAGCTAAAACAAAAAAGTTATCACTATCTAGATGTTTAATATTTGGGATGTTTTGTAAGTTCATTTTTTTAAATTTTACACAAAGATAAGGGAATTGAATTTAGAATTTAGAATTTAGAAATCAGAATCACGGCATACGCATTTAAAAAATAAAGTTACTGCTTCCAACTTCCAACTCCCAGCTTCCAACTTTTCATTAATGCATAGCATCTGCCGGATTGATAGTAGATTTTCCTGTTTTTAAAATCATTACTAGAGGAACACATAGCAAAAATAGAATTCCTAAAAATAAAAATATATCCATAAATGCCAAAACATTAGCTTGTTTCATTACTTTAAAATCTAAAATTTGATAGGCTTTATTTAATGCTTCATTAAAAGAATAACCTTTGGCCATAAATCCCTTTTGAAGCATATTAATTTGGTTTTGAACTTTAAAATCGGTTTTGTCTAAATGTGAAACCAAAGCTGCACGATGTTGTTGACCAAAACGAGAAATTAAAGTAGCTACAATAGCAATACCAAATGAACCTCCTAACTGACGTAACATACCCGTAAATGCTGCCCCATCGCCAATTTCTTTCCCTCTTAAGTTAGAAAGCGATAAACTTGTAATAGGAACAAAAAGTAATCCTAATCCAATGCCTCTTAGAATTAAAGGATTCCAGAAATGTTCCTCACCAGTATCAGGTGTCATAATTGTGTACATCCAAAAGGTGAAGAAAAAGAAAACTACAAATCCAGAAATAATCAAATACTTCTGAGAAACTCCTTTTTGAAGCATTTTGCCCACCATAGGCATCATAAATGCTGTCATAATAGAACTTGGCAGTAATAACATACCAGCTTTTAGAGCATCCCATCTTAAAACGGATTGGGTATAAATAGGAATCATAAATGTAGATGCATATAAACCAAATCCTAAAATATAGGAAAGAACTACTCCAACTTTTAAATTCGTATCTTTTAAAACCCTTAAATTCACGATTGGATATTTGTAGGTTAATTCTCGTTTGATAAAGAATATGAGTCCAAAAAGTGATATAATGCTTAGTGCTATTATTGTTCTATTGTTAAACCAATCATCTTGCTGTCCGTGTTCAAGTACAAATTGAAGAGAACCCACAAATAAAGAAAGGTAAAGTATTCCTAACCAATCTACTTGATTTGCTTTTAATTTTTCGCTGTATTTTGGACTTTTTACATACATTAAAGTCAATACAGTTGCAATAATTCCAAGAGGTACATTGATGTAAAAAATATTTGGCCAAGTTGAATGTTTAATTATATAGCCTCCAAGAGGTGGTCCTAAAGTTGGTCCCATAATAACTCCCATTCCGTAAATAGCTTGTGCCATTCCTCTTTTTGCTACAGGATAACTTTCAGTGATTATGGTTTGAGCAGTTACTAATAATGCACCACCGCCTAATCCTTGTAGAAATCTAAAAAATACCAATTCCCAAATATTTGTAGCATTTCCACATAAAAAGGAAGTTACCGTGAACAAAATAATCGAAGCCGTGAAATAGTTTCTACGACCAAATTGTTGGGATAACCAACTCGTCATTGGGATAATAATTACATTGGCTATAGCATAGGCGGTAATTACCCAAGAAACGTCACTCAAGGTAGCACCAAGACTACCTTTCATATCGTTTAAAGCAACATTTACAATTGTAGTATCTACAATTTCTAGAAGGGAGCATAAAATTGCAATTATAGTTACAATCGATCTTCTAAAACCATATTCTACTAAATCATCGTGATTGTCTTGCATAGCATTTTATTTTACAGAAACATCAACAGCAGCGTTCATACCAGAGCGTAACAACTGAATTTTTTCTTTTTCATTATCAGGTGTGAATTCAATTTTTACAGGAACACGTTGTACTGTTTTTACAAAGTTCCCTGTGGCGTTATCTGGAGGTAAAATTGAAAATTGTGAGCCTGTAGCTGGTGAAAACGAAGTGATTTTTCCTTTTAGTTCTAAATCACCAAAAGCATCAACTTTGATGTTTACATTTTGACCAATTTTCATTTTACCTAATTGGGTTTCTTTAAAATTAGCTATCACCCAAGTTTCTGTGTTATTCACTAAGAAAAATAACGATTGTCCTTGATTTACTAATTGTCCTGGTTGAACATTAACTTTAGAAACCTGTCCATCTATAGCAGCGGTAATTACGGTATAGTTCAAATTAAGTTGGGCAGCCTGTAAATTAGCTTTTGCCTTATTGATATTTGCAGCCGCTACCTGTGTTTGTTTGCCAGAAACAACCGCCTTAGAAGCAACAACATTCTTTTGATAACTACTCGCTTTTTGTTGATTAGTCAAAATGCGTACTTGATTTTCTGCTTCTAATTTAGCCGCCAAAGCTTGTTCGTATTGTTGCTTCGTAATAGAATGATTCTTATACAAATTATTGTAACGATCAAAATCGTTGGTGGCTCTTTCCAGTCTGATTTTTGCTGATTCAATAGTGCCTTCCGCCGAAGCTACATTAGCATCAGAGACTGCAATACTAGCTTGTGCACTTCCTGCATCTGCTTTAGAAACTTCAAATGAACTTTCGGCAGCAGCTAGAGCCGCTTTTGCTTCTTCAACTTTTACGATATAATCGCTATTATCTATCGTAAAAAGTGTATCTCCTTTTTTTACAATATCATTATCTTTTACAAATACTTTAGTTACATATCCAGAAACTCTAGGGATAATTGGACTCATTTTCTTTTCAATTTGAGCATCATCTGTTTCTTCGTGTGCTTGTGCGTGTAAATATTTGGTTACACCATAAATTCCTCCTCCTATAACTAATGCTGATAGGATTAATGCAAATTTTTTGTTGATAGGTTTTTTTTCTGTTTCCATAAAGCTGAAAATTTATTTTGTTACGTTGAAAGATGATGTTAAAAGTCCTGATGCCGAAAGCATTTCGTAGTATTTTAAAAGCACGTTTGCTCTCGAGTTGGCAAAATTGATGTTGGCATTTAGCTGTTCTACATCTGCATCTATAAGTTCTGTTGTTGTAGCTAAGCCATTATCGTTTTTGTCTTTTATGATTCTATAGTTTTCTTTAGCTTGTTCAATAGCTTGTTGATACACTTTATTTTGTTTTTGAGCCAAGTAAAAGTTTTCTAATGCTTGTTGCGTCTGAATTTTTATGCCCTCTGTAAGCATAGCTTCTGTTTGTTTTAATTCTTCGGCTTTGCTTTTTGCAACTTTAACTTCTTTTGAGGTTTTGAATAATGAGCTTAAGTTGTAAGAAATACCTCCACCAAAATTGATTGCATTAGTTACCTCAGCAATATTCTGTAAACTCAAAGCTATATATCCTGCCGAAAGTGCTATCGAAGGAAAATAACCACTACGCGCAATTTTTATATTGTTATCATTAGCTTTTTGATAAAATTTTACAGATTCTAAATCTTTTCTATTTTGTAGCGCTTGATCTGCATTACTAATAGGATTTAAAGGTGCATTTCCATCAAATTGATGTTCGTCTATTCCTATTTTATAACCTTCTGGAAGGTTTAAAAGGGTGACCAAAGCAAAATTTACCACATTTACATTTTTATTTGCTTCATCTAATGAAAGTTGTACTTTAGCTAATTGCAATTGCGCTTTAAGTAAATCATTACGAGCAATAATGCCGTTTTGTTCTAGATTTGAAAAATCTTTCACACGTTGCTCAGCACTTTTTAAATTATCCTGAATTAGTTCAACGGTTTTTAAGCTTTTGTAGAGTTGGGCATAATATTCAATCACTCTTAAAGCTACTTCTTCTTTAGTACTTTCAGATTTGGCTGTTTCAGCCTTATACATATTTTCAGAAGCTTGAATACTATTTTTAATTTTTCCACCCACAAAAATAGGTAAGCTTGCATTTGCTTGACCAATCATTATTTCATTCACTTTTACGCTACTAGAACTTGGCGGAACAGGCAATTTAAGTTTCAAATTGACATCTGCATCGGTTAATCTAAAATATTGCCCGCTCAATTTTACATCAGGATATTGATGATTTTTAGATTGTTGCCATTCGTATTTTTTTGTTTCCGCTTTTGTTTTAGCTAAAATGACTTCGTGATTATTCTTATCTAATAATGCCAAAGCATCTTTTAAATTTAGATTTGTTCTCTCTTGCGCATAGAAAGAACTTGTAACTAAAATTAGTGCTATTATTAAGTTATTTGCTTTCATTGATAACTAATGATTTTATGATTTGCTTGATATGTTGGGTTAACTCATTATGAATATAACTTTCAAAAAGTACATCATTTTCTAAGCCTAATAATTCTTTATAATAGTGTTTACTGTTATAAAATTGTAAGTAGGTGCCTATTATCGTGGGAGGAATTAGTGCCACATTGATGTTTGTTTTGAAAATATTTTGTTGCTGACCTTCTTCAATGATTTTGACTAAAATTTGAAAATTTGCTTTTTTGGTAGAATTAAAAAGATTAGCATCTAATTCTCTTTTTTGCTTTGAGAACTCAGAATTCATTATTTGATAAATACATTTGTTTTTATGTATTAGCTCTATATATAGTTCTACAAGTCCTTCGATTTTAGCAATGGGAGTAACATCTTGATTAGAAATGTTTTCCATTTGAAGCTTCAAGTTGGCACCACGATACACTATAATACCTTCTAAAAGTTTTTCTTTAGAACCAAAATAATACGAAATCATAGCCACATTGATATTGGCTACCTTAGAAATATCTCTTATAGAAGTACCATCAAAACCATTTTCGGCAAATAACTTTTCAGCTACTTGTAAAATGGCAATTTGCTTTTCATTGAATGGAGTCATTGTATCGAATTAAATTAACGATACAAAATTAAACAATTGTTTAAATTAAACGTTTGTTTAATTTTATTTTAACTTTTTATTAACATTTTGTTTTGTGTAAAAAAAGAGGCTACTCTTTTGAGACAGCCTCTCTTAAATTATTCTAAGTTATTTAAGTTAAAGGTCTGATGACATATTTTAGGTTGTTGTTCCGTATGTTCTAGCGTAATTCTTGAAAAACCAGAATCACCATTTATGCTTTGTTGTTGATTATTTTGCTCGTTTTTAAATTCGAATTCCGATACGTATTTAGCAACAATAAATTGATTTCCTGTGTTTTTAAAATCAATTTTAACCCATTCTTTTACCACTTTTACTAAATATCCTGTACTTTTTTTGTAGTTGAAGTTATCCGAACTCATTTCAAAAGTATAATCGGTTTCTATTGAATATTGTAGAGATTGTGGGATGTATGTTTTTTTATCTAAAATGATTTTGCCCGAAACAGGAATTTTAGGATTTTTAGAACGAAAAGATAGTTCATAAAACTCACTATTACCATTTTGAATTAAATTATAACTAAAATCTTTAGCATAAAAGACATTATAATTCTCATAAATGTTTTGCAGTTTTGAAAAAACAGCCACTAAATAAAACGGAATTATTTCGCGTGGTGCTCGTTCTTTTTTAAAGATACTATTTTCAGCTTGTTTGTATTGCTGAAGTTTCTCTTTATTTAATTCGTATTTGCTTTCACAGCTTATTGGGCTTATTTCTTGTAGTTTACTATTTCCATTGAAAGTATAAAAAGGAGCGTTATTAACTGTCGAATTTACAGTTATAGCATAAAAATCATCTTTAGCAAAGAGATAGTTATTTTTAAAATGTTCTTTCATTTTTGTAATCACTTTCTCCTGTTCAATTTCTTTAGGACTTCTAAAATCTTTGTGTTCTTGTTTTTTTATTTGAGAAAAAGAACAATTTGAAATAAAAAATAGTACTAGAAATAAGCGTAAATACATAGTCTTCTGATTTGAATTGGATACTAAATTTAAAACGTCAATATAAGTATAATATTCTATCAACAAAATTTTTTAATGGCAGTTCATAGAAAGTTTAGCTGGAATAAGATAACTGCTGTCTGAAATGAAAGAAATTACTTAAATTTGGTTATCGAATGAACAAAAAACAAACCAATGAGTTTCAAATTACTTGCCATACGACCGCTTGACGGATGCAATGAAAAATTTTTAAAGAATTTAGAAGAAAATAGGATTTATCAGTTTTATAATGATTACAAATTCCTTGACAAAAACGATGAAGTAATAAAAGATTTTGGGAAAGGCATTTATAAAGGAGTTAAAAAGATTGAATATAAAGAAACTGTTCCAGCAGATTTATATAATCAAGGAGAACTAAAAATTAACGTTTCTGCTATTGTAGGAAAAAATGGAAGTGGGAAGAGTGCGCTTGTGGAATTGTTGATTGCTTCTATATTGAAAATATCGTTAACAATTGATGAAAATTTTATGAAACTAGTGGATAATTTTAACTTATTGCGTAACGATGAATCGAATTCAAAGAATGTAAAAACATACCAAAGTTTAATTGAAGATTTAGATAAACTAAATGTCGAGATTTATTTTGAACATAAGGCGCCAAAAGTGATTGATAATCAGAAAAATAAACTCGTTGCAAATGGTCCAGTAGTTAATAAAATAAGAGCTATTCGTTTTGTTGATAATGAGATTAAACTTATTACTGATAGAGAATTTGATGAAGGAAAAACTGAGATTTGTTTTAAAATGGATGAGTTATGCGATGAGGAAAAGAAAAATAATATGTCCAGAGAATTATTTAATTTTATGAAGGATTTTTTCTATT
Source organism: Limnohabitans sp. (assembly GCA_030053945.1). Classification (GTDB taxonomy): domain Bacteria; phylum Bacteroidota; class Bacteroidia; order Flavobacteriales; family Flavobacteriaceae; genus Flavobacterium. The sequence continues at coordinate 21,674 of JASGCW010000023.1, read as the reverse complement.
CCATAGTAATGAATTATTCTCATTTTGCCTTTAATAGTGAAGAAGTTGGAGATTGGATACGTGGGGTTTTTCATAAAAGAGAAGGTTATCAACTACCTATAATAATCAATCCCTATCGAGATAAAGGAAACATAGATATTAACAAGGAAAATGATTTAGCGAGGACTAGATTTTTTGCTAATATATTATCAGAAAGTAGTTTAAGGTTAATTCAAGAAAAAAAAGAAATTACGCATATAAGTATTGCAATCGATGAAAGTAAATTTTCAAGATTTGATAGAAATTCTGGGGATTATAGAATTTCAAACTCAATACAAGAAAGAAGTCAAATAATAGAAAAGCTTTTAAATAAATTCTGTCCCTTAAATGAAGGTAAAAAGCATACGATAAGTGTAAGTGAAAATTATGAATCGTTCCTTGGATATGCTATAGATTATGTCTTTATCAAAATTTGTAAATTGGCAGAATATGAAGTTTTTAAGAAATATTGGGGCTGTATTAGCAAAAAATTTGATAGTGCTGATGATGTACGTTGTTGGTTTAAAATTGAAGATTTAAACAGTACATTGTTTGAAAATTATATCAATGCACTTAAAAATGATATAAGTCATTTGACATTTAAATTGAGACAGGCTTTATTCTTTATCTGTCAACCTTATCTTCTTGAAGATACAGAAGATTTAGGTTTTTTAAAGATACAGTCATTGGAACAAATGCTTAAAAGTGCAAAAAAGAAATTATTTGAAAGAACTTTTGATCCTGATGCTTTTCAAAATATTCCATATATTACTAGTGACGGGAGAGAAATCGAATGGAAGAATCTAAATCCTGAAGATATAGCAAATGATATCAGTATTTATGAAATAGTACCTTCTTTTTTCAAGATAGAATTTTATTTCAATAACAACAAGAAAGACACGTTCTCAAAATTAAGTTCGGGTCAACGTCAAAAAATATATTTGTTACATACAGTAATTTATCACATACGTAATTTAATATCCGTGCAAGGAATTAGGGGAGAGCAACCTTATCTAGAATTGATTCGATATGAAAATATCAATATTATTTTTGATGAAATAGAGTTGTATTTCCATCCTGAGTTCCAAAGAAGTTTTATACAAGATTTTTTTAATTATTTAAAAGCATTAAATATTAAAACTTACAAATCTTTTTATTTACTTTTCATCACCCATTCACCTTTTATTTTATCAGATATTCCTAAACAGAATGTGTTGTTTTTATCTGATGGTAAACCTCAAGAATTTGAAAAGAAAAACACATTTGGAGCTAATATTGCTGATTTATTGCAAGATAGCTTCTTTTTTAATGATGTCAATAAAAATAAATTGTTGATAGGCGATTTTGCTAAAAGTGAAATTAATAAAACTATTAAATGGTTGAATGATATGAAAAATGAAACCGACGAGTCTAAAATTAATGTAATTGAAAAGGCAAAACATAAACGTATCATTGATTTGATAGATGAACCATTAATAAGAACAAAATTAACTGAAATGTATTACGAAGTTTTTGATGAAGAATATCTTCTTGAAAAAGAAAAGGAATATATAAAGAATCGTGCTATTGAATTAGGAATTATTAAAGAGTAAATTATGAATAAATTGAAACCTAATTTAGACGCTATTGAGTTTCACTTTAATGAAGTGACAACTATTTTTGATAATATTTTAGAAGATAAGTTTATAGAGAGAAAAAGCAATAATAAAAAAGTAAAAATCTACATAAGTGACTTATTTCTTGTTTTCTTAGAACAAAATAAAAATAAATTAATTAGTGGTTTACCATTTGAATTATTAGAATTACATCAGAGATATTTAAACTTAGGGATAACTGAAAAGGATATGAAAAATATTAAATCATTTTTTATTCAAACAGGTTATGGGAAATTCGATAATTTAAAATTTTTAGAAAAATTAGACATAAATTCTTGTATTTATTGTAATAGAAATTATACACTACAGATTGTTGATGACAGAGCGAGAGCGCAGCTTGACCATTGGTTTCCTAAAGATACATTTTATATTTTGGCTTTATCACTCTATAATTTAATACCAAGTTGCCCCTCTTGTAATCATATAAAATTAAATAATGCTCCTGATGAAGGTTGGGAAAAAGCTTTAAATAATTTAAACCATCCTTATTTAGATAATAATAATTTCAGATTTAGTTATGATTATAAGAGTTTAGATGATTTTAATTTAAAAATTGAAGTTGAGAAAGATTCTAAAACAGATAAGACCTTAAAATTTAATCGGATAGAAGAAATTTATACTGCACATTCTAATTTAGAGTTAAAAGATTTGGTGCATTTACGCTCTAAATATTCAGACACTTTTTTGAATATGGTTAGTAATAATTTTGGCGGAATAATGTCAAAAGAAGAAGCATATCGGATAATTTTTGGAGTAGAAGAAAAAGCGGAAAATTTCCATAAAAGACCTTTTTCAAAATTTAAAACTGATATAATTGATGAACTTTTAAATGACAATAAAAGTAAGTTCGAGTCTTGATTCTTTTTAGACTCCTCGGAGTGACAAACTGTGTGGAGTTACAATGTGACGCTTCGAGAACCTCAGCGTCCGTTTCGAGAGCCTCAGCGTCCGCCTTGTAATTCTCAGCAGTCTTTGTGATTAGAGAATTTCAGTGTTTAGTGGGTAACTTTGTGAACATAGTGCAAAATCTTTGTGTTCTTCGTGGTTAGCGTATAAAAAAGTATTATAAGACTCCTTGTGCCGGAGTGACAAACCGTGTGGAGCAACTTTGAGTATCTCTGTGTTTTCTTTGAGTATCTCTGTATTATAGAAAAAAACAAAGAAAAGCCTGAAAAAATCTTCAGGCTTTATATTATCGTATTTTCTTAATAAAATCCCCAATACCATCTACACCATTAGCAGTTAAATGCTTAATAAACGCACTACCAATAATGGCACCTTGTTGGTGAGTAATGGCTTGTTGGAACGTTTCAGCATTAGAAATCCCAAAACCAATCACTTGTGGGTTGTTGAGTTGCATTTTAGCGATGCGTTTAAAATACGCCATTTGCTCTTCGCCAAAGCCCGTTTGACTACCCGTAACGCTTGCTGTACTGACCATATAGATAAAACTATTGGAAACAGCATCGATCTGGCGAATACGATCGTCACTGGTTTGCGGAGTGATTAAAAAGATATTTTTCAAGTCGTATTTTTCAAAAATAGCCTGATATTCTTGTTGGTATATCTCCAAAGGTAAATCGGGGATGATTAAACCGTCGATGCCTACTTGGGCGCATTGTTGACAAAATTTTTCTATACCAAATTGCAACATCGGATTCAAATACCCCATAATCAATAATGGAATTTGTACTGTTTGACGAATGGTTGCCAATTGCTCAAATAGCAGGGCAGAAGTCATTCCGTTTTCTAGCGCAATGGTCGAACTTTCTTGTATGGTAGGTCCATCGGCTAAGGGATCACTAAATGGTAATCCAATTTCAATCATATCAACTCCGTTTTTTTCTAGTTCTTGGATGATGTGTACGGTGTCGTTTAAAGAAGGATACCCAGCGGTGAAGTACAGGGATAAAAGCCCCCTAGCCCCCGAAGGGGGAATTGTTGACGTGAAAAGTTTATTTATTCTATTCATAATTTTATTATTTAACCGCGAAGTGCGCTAAGGTTTGCGCAAGGTTCGCGAAGGTGTTGTTTTATAATTTCATAAAAACTGATTGGGCGTTCCTATATTCCCTTCAGTCATTGCGAGGAACGAAGCAATCTTGGGTTAGGGAGCTCCGGACTTCTATTGCGTCCAGTTAAGCCCCTCCAGTCATTGCGAGGGACGAAGCAATCTAGGGGTTGGGGAGGCTTTTCATATAAGTCTCTAAATCTTTATCGCCTCTTCCCGAAAGGTTAATGACTACAATATCTTCTTTCTTGAATTTTTTTAAGTCAAAAATGGCTAAAGCGTGCGAACTTTCTATGGCGGGGATAATACCTTCTTGTTTACAAAGGTTAAGCCCTGCTTGCATCGCTTCGTCATCGGTAGCCGACATAAAAGTGGCGCGTTCGCTTTTGAATAAATGCGCGTGTAAAGGCCCTACACCTGGGTAATCGAGTCCCGCCGAGATAGAATACGGTTCCGTAATTTGTCCGTCTTCGGTTTGCATTAATAAGGTTTTGCTTCCGTGGATAATACCTTCTTTTCCTAATATGGAGGTAGCTGCACTTTCGCCTGAATAAATTCCTTTTCCAGCGGCTTCAACAGCAATTAAATTGACATTTTCATCGTCTAGGAAATGATAGAAAGCGCCTGCGGCATTACTTCCTCCACCCACACAAGCAATGACATAATCAGGGGTTTCGCGACCTTCTTTTTCCAATAATTGTTTTCTAATTTCTTCCGAAATAATACTCTGAAAACGGGCTACCATATCAGGGTAGGGATGAGGTCCTACTACCGATCCGATGATGTAAAAGGTATCTAGCGGATTGTTAATCCAATCGCGAATAGCTTCATTAGTCGCATCTTTTAAGGTCTTTGAACCTGAGGTAGCAGGACGGACTTCCGCGCCTAGCATTTTCATTCGAGCTACATTGGGTGCTTGGCGTTTGATGTCAATTTCGCCCATATACACAATACATTGTAATCCCATCAAAGCACATACGGTTGCAGTTGCCACACCGTGTTGACCAGCACCAGTTTCGGCGATGATGCGGTGTTTTCCTAATCGTTTGGCAACTAAAATTTGGCCAATGGTATTATTGACTTTATGTGCTCCTGTATGGCATAAGTCTTCTCGCTTTAAATAGATATTGGTGCCATATTGCTCCGATAAATTTTTAGCAAAATAGAGTGGAGTAGGGCGACCCACATAATCTTTTAATAATTGTAGATATTCTTGTTGGAAACTTTCTGTTTCGATAATATCAAGGTACTGTTGGCGTAACTGCTCCACATTAGGATACAGCATTTCTGGGATAAAAGCCCCTCCAAAATCACCATAAAATCCTTTTTCGTTTACTGTATATTTCATTTTTTTTTATTTTTAGTTTTAAAGTTTTTTGTTTACACAGAGTTACACAGAGTTACACAGAGTTACACAGAGTTACACAGAGTTACACAGAGTTACA
>JASGCW010000023.1:0-16445 GCA_030053945.1 Limnohabitans sp. | reverse complement strand
CAGAGTAAGGCACAAAGTTTCACAAAGTTTTTAACTAATTACTATTCACTTTTTTTAACTGAATACTAATGAACTGAATATTGAACACTAATACACTGAATACTGTTTACTGATCACTGAATACTAATAAACTGACCACTAATCAACTAACCACTATCTCCTTCCCACTTCTGCTCCATTCGCTCCACGAGCCAACATACAAATTCGGAATTTCTATACCCGCATAGTCAAGCGCTAATAATGTATGGCAAGCGGTTACCCCCGATCCGCAATGCACAACAACATTGGTAGAAGGTTTGTTTCCCAACTTTGCTAAATATTTATCACGAAGTATATTCGGATTAAGAAATAAACCATTTTCATCTAGATTTTCGGTAAAAGGGATATTGATTGCACCTGGAATATGACCTGCGACCAAATCAATTGGTTCGGTTTTTCCATCATAACGGTCTTTGTCTCTTACATCAATCACAAGATAATTAGGATCATTTGAAATCTTTTCTACTTGGCTGATGTCAATAGTAGGTAATTGCCAATTTCCAACAGGGTAATCTTCAGTGCTAGGCTTGATGATTTCGACAGCAGATGAAAGTGGAAAATTATTTTTTTTAGCAAAAGGCAAACCACCATTTAAGACTTGTACTTTAGAATGCCCCACCGATTTTAACATCCACCAAAACCGAGCCGCCGCATTCGAACCGTTTTTGTCATCATAAATAACAATATGTTTTTCTTTGGTAATCCCCAACGACTGTAGCGTTTTAGCAAAATCCGCGATAGTTGGTAATGGATGTCGGCCACCATTAGCAAAGTCCGCTTTTATATCTGCTAATTGCGAATTCAAATCAATAAAAAACGCCCCATCCAGATGCTCGTGATCATAATTCTGTTTAGCCTCTTTACTATTACTAACATCAAAAATGATAACCTCTTCATTTTTATAAATGTGTAGTAATTCGTTTATTTCAATAATTGGTGATATTTTCATTTTTTTAAAGTTTTTTGTTACACAGAGTTGCACAAAGTAAGGCACAAAGTTTCTCAAAGTTTGATACTCTTCACTCTTCACTTCTTCAATCAATATTCGTTAATCTTAAATCGTCAATCAGTAACCTGCATTTCTCCACATCTTTTAAACCAGCATCTATTTCGAATTTGCTATTCACATCAATGGCATAACATTTTTGACCGACGTCTGTTTTTAGGAAATCTTTTAGAGCTTCTAATTCGTTTATGCCAATACCTCCACTTAAAAAATAAGGTTTATCGGAAGGGTAATTTTTTAAAATAGCCCAATCGAAAGTAAATCCGTTGCCTCCGTGTTGGTGTCCTTTGGTGTCAAAAAGATAGTAATGACAGGCGTTTTCATAGTTTATAAGACTTTGGAAATCAAACTGCGCATCCACCGAAAATACTTTGATAACTTCCACCTGTGTTTCCATTAATGCTTGACAAAAAGTAACCGATTCTTTACCGTGTAACTGCACCACATCCAATTGATATTGCTGTATTTTTTGTCTAACGGTTTCTAAATCGGCATTGACAAATACGCCCACTTTTTTGATGGTATTGGGAATCTCAGGGATATTTCCTGTGCAATGCCTTGGAGACATTTCATAGAAAATAAAACCTAAATAATCGGGTTTTAGTTTCGAAATCGCCTGTATGTTAACAGGGTAGTTCATTCCGCATATTTTGATTTTCATAGTGTTTTGTTTTTACCATATAAGTCATATAAGTCCATTTAAGTTTTATCTTTTATGCTCTTATATGACTTATATGGTTATTTTTTTAATAAACTCCTTTAACGCTACTTCTGGATTATCGGTTTTCATAAAATTTTCCCCGATTAAAAAACCTTGGTAACCATATTGTTGGAGTTCAATCACAGCACTAGGTTCGCTAATCCCACTTTCAGAAACTTTAACAAATTCATTCGGGATTTTAGGAGCGAGTTCTTTACTGAAATTCAGACTTACTTCAAAGGTTTTTAGATTACGATTGTTTATGCCAATCATATCCAAACTAGGCATAATCGATTTTTCCAATTCTTCTTCGTTATGGACTTCCAATAAAACTTCTAAAGCCAATGATTGAGCAAATTCCGATAATTGTTTGATTTCTTCTCGGGTTAAAACCGCAGCAATCAATAAAATGGTATCGGCACCATAAGCTTTGGCTTCAAGAATTTGGTATTCATCTACTATAAATTCTTTTCGTAATAAAGTCACCGAAGTCGATGCTTTAGCGAGAAGTAAATCATCTAACGAACCTCCAAAGTATTTTCCATCAGTCAGAACAGAAATCCCCGAAGCACCACCATTTTGATACCCCGTTACCACTGAGTTCACACTATGATTTTGATTGATAACCGCTTTAGATGGCGACCTACGTTTGTGTTCGGCGATAATGCCCACAAAGTTGTTTCGTAAATTCTTACTCATCGAAGTCGTTTTACCTCCAAATAACACCGATTGCTCCAATTGGCTCACTGGTATAATCGATTTTTTAAGACCAACTTCTATTTTTTTATCTGCTATTATTTTATCTAGAATATTCATTTTTTTTGTGCTGTATGATTGTATAAGGTATATTGTATATTGTATGTTGTATATTGTATGTTGTGTTTTTGTTTTGTGACTGATCACTATGTAAACTGCGACTCACTCAACACTGACCACTCTGCCTACTGCGACTGTAAACTGCGACTTACTGAACACTAATTACTGAACACTGACCACTAATTATTGGCCACTCAACAACTGTAGCTTCTCCAGCTTCTCCAAAGCCCTTCCACTCATTAAACTCTCTTTTGCTAGTTCAAAGCCGTCGAGTACCGAGCAATTTTGAGCGGTGGCGATAGCCAATCCTGCATTAGCACAAACCACATTGTTTTGAGCCGTAGTACCGTTACCTTGAAGAATGTTTATAAAAATATCAGCCGATTCTTGTACAGTAGTTCCGCCAGCAATATCGATAGCATTTAATTTGGATGCCTTAAAATCTTCAGGTTTTAAGATTCTTTCGGTATTACGAGAAATAACTTTGGTAGCATTTGTTAACGATACTTCATCATAACCATCTAAATCGTGTAAAATCGTAAAATTAGTTTCGGTATTTTGGTACAAATAAGCATACATACGAGCCAATTCTAAATTGAAAACGCCCACCATTTGATGTTTAGGGAAACTCGGATTTACCATAGGACCTAACATATTAAAGAAGGTTTTTACACCCAATTCCTTTCGGATAGGCGCTACTTCTTTCATTGCAGGGTGGAAAAGCGGCGCGTGAAGAATACAAATATTAGCTTCTTCCAAACATTTTTCTAAAAAGCCTTTGTCATTACTGAATTTAACCCCAAGGTTTTCCATTACATTACTCGATCCAGAAATAGAAGAAAGTCCGTAATTACCATGTTTAGTCACTTTGGTATCTGCACCAGCCGTGATAAAAGACGCTAAAGTCGAAATGTTAAACGTGTCTTTTCCATCGCCGCCCGTTCCACAAAGGTCGATGGTGTCATAAGCAGAAAAATCGGTTGCGATGCATAAATCTAATAGCGCTTGACGGAAACCTGCTAATTCAGCAATGGTAATAGGGCGCATCATAAACACCGTTAAGAACGATGCAATCTGACTCGGATTGTATTGTCCGTGTGAAATGTTGACTAATATTTGGTACGCCTCGTCTTGCGAAAGCGTTTCGTGTTGGAATAATTTATTAAGTGTTGATTTCATTGGTTTTGAATTTTTAAAATAGTGGATTTTTAAGTTTGGTTTGTCATTTCGACGTAAGGAGAAATCACATTACGTATATGTATTATGAGACTCCTCCTTGCGTCGGAGTGACAAACTGTGTGTAACTACTACTCACGCCAACTCACCCAATTCTCTAAAATCTTTTTACCCAAAGGAGTTAGTACACTTTCAGGATGGTATTGCACCCCACGAACATCATAAGACTTATGTTTCAATGACATAATTTGTCCGTTTGAATCTACCGAAGTTACTTCCAAAACCGCTGGGAAGTTTTCATTAGCCACCACCCACGAATGGTAACGTCCTACTTCAAACTCCGCTGGTAAATCTCTAAAAAGAACTTCATCCGGATTCGTTAATTTGACCTTTGTGGCTACTCCGTGATACACCTTTTCTAGGTTGGTTAACTGCCCGCCAAAAACTTCCCCTATCGCTTGTTGCCCAAGGCAAACCCCCAAAATACTTTTGGTAGAAGCATATTTTTCGATTACTTGTTTTAATAAACCCGCCTCACTCGGAATCCCAGGACCAGGAGAAAGTAGAATTTTATCAAACTTTTCAAGCTCGGCTAATTCAAATTCATCATTGCGATATACTGTAACCTCACAATTGAAATCCTCCAAGTAATGCACTAGGTTGTAGGTAAAACTATCGTAATTGTCTATGACTATTATTTTCATATTTTTTGTTTTAAGTTTAAGGTTTAAAGTTTATCAAACTGAAAACTGCGACTGAACACTTTTTTTTAATTTATGCTTTAAACTGCGACTGAACACTTCCGCGCATTCTACACTGCTCACTGAATACTGACAACTGAACACTGAGACTGAACACTGATTACTCAAATCGTTTCCGCTAACTCCAGCGCTTTATTCAACGCTCCTAATTTGTTAAACACTTCATTTTTTTCATTTTCTTCAACCGAGTCGTTTACAATACCCGCTCCTGCTTGAAAATGGAGTTCGTGATTTTGACTAATAAAGGTACGTATCATAATAGCGTGGTTAAAATTTCCTTCAAAATCCATTGCCCCAATAGCACCACCATAAAACGAACGATTAATATTTTCGATTTCGTCTATGAGTTGTAAGGCTTTGTGTTTAGGAGCTCCCGAAAGTGTCCCAGCAGGAAAGGTATCTGCTACCACCTGCATTGTTGTCGCCGATTCGTGTAATTGGCTGGTTACTTTGGAAACCAAATGAATGACGTGTGAAAAGAATTGGACTTCTCGGTATTTTTCTACTTGCACCTGATGTCCGTTACGACTCAAATCGTTGCGTGCTAAATCGACCAACATCACGTGTTCGCTATTTTCTTTAGGGTCTTCTGATAATTGTTTTGCTAAAAGTGCATCTTTTTCATCATCACCCGTACGTTTAAAAGTTCCCGCAATAGGATGGATTTCGGCTTTGCGGTTTTGGATAATAATTTGAGCTTCAGGAGATGAACCCATAATTTTGAAATTTCCATAATCAAAATAAAATAGGTAAGGGGAAGGATTAATGTTTCGTAAAGCACGATAGACATTAAATTCGTCACCTTTGAATTTTTGCGAAAAGCGACGCGATAAAACCAATTGGAACACATCGCCACGCCCACAATGTTTTTTGGCCTGTGCTACATTTTGTTTGAAAAGCTCATCCGTTAAATTCGATTGGATTTCGCCTTCACGCTCAAAGGTGTAAGAAGCAAAAGTTTTTGATTGGATATATTGTTCAATTTCGGCTAGATTGTCAATTCCAGTAGTATTATGACAAAATAAATAAGCCTCATTTTTAAAATGATTAATGGCGATGACGTTTTGATATACACTATATTGTAAATCAGGTAGGTTTAAATTCCCTTCTTTAGGAGTGATTTCCGTTTTTTCAAAATAACGAACAGCGTCATAGGTCGTATAGCCAAAAAGTCCGTTTGTTATAAATTTGAAATTATTTTTATCGGTTACAAAACTATCTTTAAACGCTTGAATCGCAGTAATCACTTCCTTTTTATCGCTTATAGGTTTTATAACCGAAGTTCCATCAGGGAAAGTTGAGGTAATGATTTCCTTTTCAACTTTGATACTAGCAATAGGATTGCAGCAAATGTAGGAGAAACTGTTATTGTTCGTATGATAATCATTACTTTCCAGTAAGATACTATGCGGAAATTTATCCCTAAGCTTTAAGTAAATACTTACTGGTGTGATCGTATCAGCAAGGACTTGTTTAAAGGATGTTTTTAAAGTGTAAGTGCTCATTTTATAATTTCTTTTCTGTTTTAATTTTTATTTTAATTGATGTTGACCCAAGTTTAACGCATAAAAAAAGGCTTGTCGTGATTGACAAGCCTTTATTGTATATGTTTATTAAACTTTACATAGCTGATACCGCTCACGACGTTTGACGTAAGTTGTTCCACCACCAAGTATTGTTTAAAATGTTTTGCATTTTTTTATGAGTACGTTTTGTATGTTGCAAATGTATAGAATTATTTTTTTAAAATCCAAAACAAATTTTAGGAAAATTGTGAAGTTGGCACTTTAATTAGTTTCTAATTTGTTTTTATTAGTTGAAAGCTCGTTTACAGTAAAAAGATAAATTGCTTCGAAAAAATCCATTTTTTCTTCTTTACAAGCTTTTTCAACTGAATTAAAAGGAAATAAAGTCACCTGATATTTTTTATGTTTTAAAATTATATCAGTTCCATCTTTATCAGTTAAAAGTTTCCATTCAAAATTTAGATTTTTAATTATGTAATCTCCAAAAGAAGCACCAAGTATCGAAATAATTTCTTCTTCAGTAGGTTTTTTTGAGTTTGAATCATCTTTCCAAAGTTTGAAAATTTTATCTAAAAATTGAGGGAAATTAATTTCTGGATTGTTTAAACTTAAATCGTAATAATTGGTTAAATCTGAAAGTAATCCAAGATTGTCTTGGATGAATATTTTTAAATCTTTGTTTAATTCTTCAATTTTTGGATTTGGACCCATTTTTATTTTTGGATGATAATATTTAATTTCTTTATTCTTAATTACTAGTTTTTTCACTTTTTGCTGAGAAAATGAATTATAAGAAAGTAACATACTTACTATAGTTATCAGATAATTAAAAATACTTTTCATAAAATATAGATATTTTAAAATTTGGTAAATTTATTTTAGTAGTTGGGTTGAATAAAATAAAAAGATTGAAAATTATTACTCTTCTTTTGATGCATTTTTAATAGATGTTCTATATACCTTATCTTTTTGGGTTTTATATGTTTTTATCCATTTTTTATCTTTATAAATAAAATGAATAGAATCTGAAAATTTGTGTAGCATCCCACCTTCTGGTCTATCTAATAATTCTTGAGATTGTGACCAAAAAACAAATTCTCCTGAGTTTAACCACTTAAATTCTCCCCAACGATCACCATCACCATACCCTTTTGATGATGACCATTGATGTAAAATTTCAATTTTATCATTTTCAATAGAAATTAGAAAATTGTTCTTATCTGTATTGCATCCTATATATTCCGTTGAAATGGTTTTAATAGTAGCAGTAAAAGGATCATTTATCCCTTTAAGCCATTCTAATTCATCATTGTTTACCCAATACGTTTCACTTTCATCGTAATCATCTACTTGCAATTTTGTTGAACAAAAGTTTTCACTTTTTTTGTAAAAATCAATTTGAAAGTTGGTATAGGTAATTGTATCCTTTTGAATTTCATCTAATAAACGAATAAAAGCATAATTGTTAGATTTTTTGTTTTTATCATTATCCCAATAAATAGTATCAATTACTTTACCCTTTTCCTCAATTAAAGCTTTTTGAACATTCTCTTTTTTATTGGAATGATTTTCTTGAGAACTATTATTCTCTTTTTTACAGCTCAAAAAAAATATAGGAATAAAAAGTTGTATAAGTTTTATAATAGTAATCTTCATCACATAAATTTTGGTTACTAAACTAATTATAACTTTTTAAATCATAAATTAAATGAATTACTATTTTGATGAGTATTTCTTAAATTTAAATAAAAAGATATAAAATTATTGTTTTGCGATAATTAATTATTATATTTGTCTTGTAATTGTAAAATTAAAGACAATGAAATCAGTAAAAATAATTGCTTCCATTTTAGAAAAAATAGTCAAATTGATAGCGTTGGGCTATCTCTTTACAGCTGTATATACTTTAATTAATTGTGCTTTTGGAGGACCATTTTTTGAAATGTTAGATAAAAACAGGTTTGCTATTAATTTCCCGTTTACAAACGAACATTGTTTATTAGGTTCGGAATATACTTTTACTTATGTTGCCGAGATGGTTATCGGAATTGGGGTTTACGGACTTTTCTTCTGGGTGTTGGGGAATGTATTTAAAGCCTTTAAACAAGAACGTTTGTTTACTAAAAACGGACTTGCCTATTTAAAACAGTTTTATTGGTTCAATTTAGGCTTGTACCCCGTAATTGCTATTATTTGGTCAATGATAAGTATAGAAGATTTTCCGTTTATAGCGATGATTATCGCGCATTCTATAATGGGCATTTTTATCTATTTTATGTCGGCTATTTTTCAACAAGGAGTGAATTTACAAAACGAACAAGATTTATATATATAGTATGCCAATTATAGTAAATGTAGATGTAATGCTGGCAAAGCGTAAAATGCAATCGAAAGAATTGGCTGAAAAAATTGGTATCACCACCGCTAATTTATCGATTCTAAAAACAGGTAAGGCCAAAGGGATTCGGTTTGATACCCTCGAAGCCATTTGCGAAGCTTTGCAGTGCCAGCCAGGCGATGTACTAGAATACGTTAGCGAGTAATCTTTTGATTTAATGTGTTTTACTAGTCGGTTGATTTACCGATAGGGATTGCTATGTCTATTTCGTATGCTTTTTACACCTGACAGGTTTCCAAAACCTGTCAGGTGTAAAAAGGAAAAATTTTTGCTAAAATTTTCCAAAACCTGTCAGGTGTAATACAGCAAAAGTTAATGCTAATGTTTCCAAAACCTGTCAGGTGTAATTGAAAAAATTATTGCTAATGTTTTCCAAAACCTGTCAGGTATCATACGAGCTATTTACTAAGAATGGAGTTTAAAAGTTACCAAAACCTAACAGGTTTTTAAAACCTGTTAGGTCAATAATCATCAATAAAAATCATCAAAAAATGAACAGTTTAATCATTCAAAATCTCCAAAAGCAGTACAGCAATGGAGTGCAAGCCTTACAAGATGTATCGCTTGAAATTACTAACGGAATGTTTGGTTTATTAGGGCCAAACGGAGCTGGTAAATCTTCGTTAATGCGCACCTTAGCGGGTTTACAATCGGTGGATTCTGGTTCTGTACTCTTTAATGGAATAGATGTACTTCAACATCCGAAATTTATCCAAAAACATTTGGGGTTTTTGCCACAAGATTTTGGTGTTTATCCTAAAGTTTCGGCCTATGATTTGTTGCAACATTTGGCTATTTTAAAAGGGGTGACCAATGCCAATGCACGTAAAGAACAAATTCATTCGTTATTGGAAAAAGTGAATCTGTTTCCACAGCGTCATAAAGAAGTAGCCACGTTTTCGGGCGGAATGAAACAACGTTTTGGAGTCGCTCAAGCCCTTTTGGGAAATCCCTCCGTAATTATTGTGGACGAACCTACAGCGGGTTTAGACCCCGAAGAACGTAATCGGTTTAACGGTTTGTTGAGCGAAATAGGCTACGACCGCATTGTGATTTTATCGACACATCTGGTAGAAGACGTTCGGAATCTATGTTCGAAAATGGCGATTATACAAAATGGGAAAATCATTCTGCAAGGAAAACCGAATGTCTTGGTAGCCGAATTGGAAGGCAAAGTTTGGTGCAAACAAATCACAACTTCCGAATTAGCTTATTATCAATCGGAATATGAAGTGATTGCCTCGTATTACCGAGAAGGGAAATTAATGGTTCAAGTCTATTCAGAAACCACATTGGCTGATTTTGAAAGCGTCGAACCTTCTTTGGAAGAAGTCTATTTTTCAGCGTTACACCAAAAAGTAGGAATGTTATGAGAACCATTTTATTTTTTGATTTGCAGTCTTTTTTTAAAACTAAAAAGACTTGGTTGGCATTGGCAGTTGTAGTGACTTTCGGAATTTTTGCAGGAAGTAAAGCCCGATTTACTTTAGCGGACGCCTTATGTTATAATGGTACGTACCAAGTGGCATTTATTACTGGTTTTTTGAGTTTGACCGCTTTATTTTTTGGGACACTTTTTACGGCTCAAGCTTCCTTGAAAGAAATCGAACATCGGTTCCAACTGATTTATTTTGCTTTGCCTATTAATAGGAGTAAGTTTCTTTGGGCAAGATTTCTGTCGGTGTTTATCGTTAGTTTTTCGTTTACGTTGTTGTTGACTAGTAGCTTTTTTATCGGTCGGGAATTCCTAGCAACTGATTGGAAAGACGCGGGTTTTCATCTTTCGTATTATATCCAACCGATGCTGCTTTTTACGTTTGTCAATACCTTTTTTGTAGTAGCGGTAACGACCAGTGTGGCGTGGTGGAGCCAAAGCAAAATGATGATTTATGTAAGCGGATTGCTTCTGTATGTGTTGTATATGGTGACAATGGTGTTTTCAGGTTCGCCTTTTATGGCGAATCAGTTGCCTCAATCGAAAGCCGTTCAATTTTGGTCGGGTGTTTTTGACCCTTTCGGATTGTCTTCCTTTTTTAATCAGACGTCAAGTTGGAGCATCCAACAAAAAAATGTTGACTATTTGAATATATTCGGAATGGTTTCAATCAATCGAATAGGCGTAGTATTGATTTCAATCGGGTTATTAGCAGTAGCATCGAAACGTTTTCAATTATTTTCCAAAGTAAAAAAAGCAAAAGGGTTAGCTATTACGCAAGAAATAAAAACACTTCCGTTTCAATTTGTTGTGCCTCAATTTACAGCAGTATCGCAATGGCAATCTTTTGTGTCTTTTACCCGAATTAATACTAAATATGCGTTAAAAAGCATTCCGTTTTTGTTGATTGTGCTTGGAATTTTGTTTGCCGTTGGGATGGAAATGTATGCCGAAATAGAAAAAGGTATCCGACTTCCTCAAAAATATGCTACATCTGGATTATTAGTTTCCACAATTATACAAAATTTCTACCCGTTGGGCGTTTGTATAATGGTGTTTTATGCCAATGATTTGTATTGGCGTAGTCAAGTCAACCGATTTCATTTTATGGAAACGACTACGGCTAATAGTCAATGGCGATTTTGGTCCTTGTGGTTCACGTTGGCGATTTTGGCGGTATTGTTGAGTATTATATTGATTGTACAAGGCGTACTTTTTCAAATTTTGTATCAATATGCTTTTTTTGACTGGACGGTATATGCCAAAGTATTGTATTTAGTTACTTTACCCTTGCTGGTGTTGGGGGCTTTGTCGCTATTGTTTCAAAAAATACTTCCAAATAAATACATTGCCTTAGCGGTTTCAGGTGTAGTAGCATTGGTATTGACAACAAGTTTAGGGAAAGTTTTTATCAAACATCCGTTATTGAAATTCTTGCACACGATTCCGTTTGATTATAGCGATATGAACGGATTTGGAAGTTATGAAAATGTTGTGGTAACACGATTGTTTTTTGGATTCGTTGTCGTCCTTGTTTTGATGATGGTTTTTGTCCAATATTCGGTCACAAGCCGAAAAAAAATAGTCTTGGTTAGTATTGCTATGTTTCTAATTTTAGGAATTGGATTAGGAATATCATTGGTTGCGGATTATGAACCTAAAAATGATAAGGAAATCATCGCACAAAAAGTGAATTACGAAAAGCAGTTCCGAAGATTTCAGAACAAACCCCAACCTATCATTACCCAAGTGGTGACAACGGTCGATTTATTTCCGAAGGAGAATAGGTACATTATCAAAGGGAATTATGTAATGGAAAACAAAAGTCAAGAAGCGATTTCGGAAGTTTTGATAGGTTTTCCAGACGATTTTAAAGTAATCAAAGCAGTTGTAAAAAATGCCAATACATCCATTGCAATCCATCAGCAAAACCAAGCCGTTCGATTACCCGAAGTTTTACATTCCAAAGCAAATTTGACCCTCGAATTTGAATTGACTTACCAATTGCGTCCTGTCAAAGGACATCAATCATTTAATGCGATTATTGAAAACGGAAGTTTTATGCGCATCAGTAGGTATTATCCGCAAATAGGCTATGACAGCGGAATGGAAGTGGAAGACAAACGCCTTCGCCAACAAAATAATTTAGGAAAACCCACGGCAATTTTGTCGCTTTCTGCGCCTAGAACATTACATAATGACCTAATCGATTTGGATATGACGGTAACCACAGCCAGTGACCAAACTGCGATTGGAGTAGGGGAATTGGTCGAGTTTAGGAAAGAGTCCCAACGCAATGTGTTTCAGTTTCAAGCCCGTCAAATTCCGTTCCGATTTGCGATTTCCTCCGCTCGCTATGCAGTGAAAAAAGAAGTCTATAAAGGCAAACGTTTTGAAGTTTATTACCATCCGTCGCATTATGAAAATGTAGCGCATTTAATCAAAAATGCAAAAATCACAATGGATTATTGCGAGACCAACTTTGGTGTTTATCCCTACAAAACCATCCGATTTGCTGAGATTTCCAGTTTTACCCAAGGGTTTAATGCCACAGCTTATCCCGCCTCGATTTATATGACCGAAAATATGGCGTTTCATTGCAACCTTAAAGCCGATAACCAACAGGATGTCATCAACGAATTGGCAGGACACGAGTTGGCGCATTTATGGTGGGGCAATGCTCAAATTAACCCCGATGACCGCGAAGGTGCCCCAATGCTGACTGAAACCTTAGCGATGTACACCGAATTGATGTTGCTCAAAAAAATGCACGGCAAAAAAAGAGTCGAAGAAGTGGTAGCAATGCACCAAGATATTTACACCAACGAACGCGGATTTAATGGTGATGTGCCTTTGATTAAAACCAGTTCAGAAACCCCACATATTTCGTACTCTAAAGGCGCTGTGACGATGTATCGCCTAAGCGAATGGATAGGAGAGGAGCGTGTGAATCTTGCGTTACGTAATTTCCTAGCTCAATGTAAAAAAGGAACATACAAACCTGTGGCTACTGATTTTTTAAAGGAAGTATATGCGGTAGCAGGTGAAAAATGGAGGAGGAAGATTAGGAAGGGGTTTGAGAGGTAGTTAAATTTATTTAGAAGACCTAACAGGTTTCAAAAAGCTGTTAGGTTTAACTAAACTTTAAAATTGATTTTTTGCTATGAGAGTATTTGAGTTTTGATAAGTTTAATATAGTTATTACCAATATCGATAATTTCAATTTTGTATATGAGTTCTCTAATTATAAGTTCGTTTTGAACTAATTTGACTACCTGATATATTTTATTATTGAAACTATTTTTTAATATTTCTAAAAATTCTTTACTTGATTTACCATTATTGTTATCCTTGAAATTATATATATAGATATTTGTATCAATAATCTCTAATTTATTGAATCTCGAATTATTAAAGAATAAAGGAGCAAGAATTACTTTTGAGATAGCATCTTTGTTGATTTGTATATTGCCTCCAGATTTTCTATCATCTTCAATTAATTTTTCATCATCATTGATTATTTCAGTTGGGAAAGAAATGGGATTAAATTTTCTATCACGGAGTAAAAAACGCCATTCGTTTTCATATTTCCAAAATTTGCCTTTTTGAGCAAAACAATATAATATAGCTAAAATTGCTTCATATTCTATTTTGTCTTTTTTTTTCTCGTAAGCAATATATTTAAAGAAATCAATTTGTTTTAAATTGTCATAACTTATAGGAAAGATTAAACAATCGTTTTCTTCCCTATTTTGATTAATACACTTTTTTAAATTATCAGTTTCAAATTCTAAACAATACCCACTTTCATTTGTATAATGAATCCATAAAAGTTCGTTTTTGTATGTGTCTGAAAGTGATAAAACACCTCTGCATTCAAGAACTTTATTACTCAATTCCTTAACCAATTTTTTAACACTTTTTATTGTGTTCTCTCTACTTTCACCTGTTATTTTTTGATGATGGATGATGAAATTTTCCATATTCCATAATGAAAAATTTCCATCCATAACATCATTAAGTAAATGTGCGTGCGAGAAATATATAGTGCTGTTTTTGAGGGCTTTTAAAGAGTAATCAGATAGAGAATAATATTTATAAAGTTTTTCTGGGAAGTCTACATTTTTACAAATATCTATTGTGACATTAGTTGTTTTTTCTTCGAATGTAAATTTTGCTTTGACTAGATTTAAAGGCGAAGGTAGTTTTTTATTTTCCATTTGATTTGTTTTTTAAAAGTGTTATTAGTCTGTTGAAGGAATTTAGTGAATGGATTTTGTCCAATGAAGTGTGTGTTGTTCAGGATTATAATTTATATTAGGCTCTTAAATTCAACGAAAATTGAGTAGGAGTTGATAATTTTATTTCCAAAATTCCCACCATTTTTTTTCATCGATTTTAGATTTACTTTCAGTATCATCTTTTAGATTAATGGTTACACTTCCAACAGTGTCAATATCCCAAATTGTTGCAGTCTTAATATCTATTGAATTTAAATTTAAAAAGTTTTCTATTTTTTTGTTTAGATACTCGTCGCTTGTAATTTCTTCTTTATTTGTTCTAGGTAATGAAATGATTGATTTGTCATCATTTTCAATTCGAAACATTCTATCAGCAAGTAATTTTAAAATATTTTCTGGGTAGCTAGAAGTTGTATTTTTGGGAATATTATAATCTTCATCAAAGTGAAAATAATCGGTAATTAAAATTGAAAAAAATTGATTATCACGCTTATCAAAATAAAATAATTCTGATATTCTTTCGCTTGGTTGTTGGAAACCAATTTTTAGCCAATTATAAATTCTTTCTTCTAATGTTTGTTTTATTTCCATTTTTTTATTGAAATATCATAGGGTTTTATCAAATCATCTCTTAATTTATTAATCCACTTTTCGAGATTTTTGGTAAATTTTAAAAATTTAACTTCACTTATTTGTTCAAACAATGCTTCATTTAATGTGTCAATAGTTAAGTCAATCGTAAAATTACCATTTTTATGATTTAACTTGATATATTTTTCATTTCTGTCAGAAATTCCAAAAACATTTTTATCATTATAATAGCTATTTTTAAGAAGTAACTCATTTTCAAAAATAACTTTGATCTCTTTTCTTATTTTAAATGGTAATTTTGAGGTTTGATATAAAAAAGTTCTAGCTTCTTTTATAGATTTTAAAGATTTTATATATTCTTCTCTTTCTTTTTTAGGAATGTTACTTTCATAAAAGAATAAAAAAAGTTGATAATTTAATTTATTGTCTATGATTAAATTAACGGAACAAAGTTTGTCATAAAACCCTGGCTTAAAACTGTAATGTATTAGATATTTTTTTTTGAGTTTGAAATTGTCATTTTCTTTTTGATAGAATTTATTTATTTCGTATTGCATTTTAGTAATAAGTTGTTTAAAGCGTAACTTAACTTAGTTTCCTGCTAGTGTGTATCATTTTGAAAGTTCACTAGCTCTCCAAATATAACTAAAATAGTAACTTAAAACACGGAATAAGTACTACTTTTATGATGTAATGTGATTTCTATAGTATTGAAATTGTTAGCTTTTTTTGAAATAAAATACAAGATTTGAGATGGTCTGTTTCAAGTAGAAGCAATAAAGCTTATTTTAGCCAATCAAAAATTTATTGAGAATATTGATGGAAAAAACAGGAACGTATGTTTATTTTGCTTTAAAAGGTGAGAATTTTGATTTCAATTTAATCACTGATAGATTAGGAATACAACCCACTGAAGTTTCAAATGTAGGAGAACAAGGTAGATATACATCTTCTTTGAGTTTTGGTTCTTGGATACTTTCTACAGAACGAGGAAAGGAAGATATTTTTATAGATAATTTAATCAATGAAATTGTTGATAAACTTTTCGGTAAAATTGATATTATAAATGAATTAAAGAAAAAATTTCAATTAGAATCAGTCCTTGAAATTGTTATGTATGTAGATGTAAATGAAGAAGTCTCAACACCAGCTTTAAATTATAATTTGAAGGCTATTGAGTTTCTCTTTAAGACACAAACGGTTGTAGATGTTGATATCTATAGGTTTTTCTAATAAACTTTTTAAATAAAATGCTCAAACTCCTCTTCATCTGCACCATCAACCGAATGCGAAGTGCCACCGCACATACGATTTACCAAGAGGATACCCGTTTTGAAGTATTGTCGGCTGGAACGGATGCTAACGCCCAAGTGGTGCTGTCACAAGAATTGCTGGATTGGGCAGATAGTATTATAGTGATGGAACGGCATCATCGAAATTTTATTCGCAAGTATTATCCTAAAGTGTATGAAACTAAAAAGATTGTTTGCTTGTATATTCCTGATGAATACGATTATATGCAACCAGAATTGATTGCGTTGCTAAAGTCCAAAATAGAAGATGTATACCAAAGAGGGTTGCTTTAATAATTAAAATATACAAGGATAATCTTTGTACTGAAGAAGAAAAATTGTAAAAAGAAACAAAATCATATAGGTTACAAAATAGTCTCTTTACTCGACATTTCATCTAAACTGAAGCGCACGGCATTCGCGTTTAAAAAATTGCCACAGATTACTATGATTAAAGCAAATAA